>CANIBQ010000001.1 GCA_947465645.1 Acidobacteriota bacterium
AGGACAGCGATGTAAGCGAGTCGGCGAAGCGCGGTCATATTGGTTCCAGGGTGCAATCGGGGTGCCCGGCTCATAATGATGCGCTCATGGACAACGTCTGTCACACGCTGGTTGGCGCGGCGTTCGGCGAAGCGGGTCTGAAACGCCGCACGAGGTTCGGGAACGCGACGCTCATGATTGCCGCGAACCTGCCCGATCTGGACGTGCTTGTGTTCGCAACCAATACCCCGTCGGTGGCGTTCCGGCGCGGCTGGACCCACGGGGTCATCGCGCAGGCGCTGCTCCCGCTGCTCCTCACCGGCATCATGGTACTGGTTGCGCGGCGCCGTCCCGCGGCTGCCGGTCCGCCGCTCCACGCCGGATGGCTGCTGGCGATCGCCTACCTTGGCGTCTACTCGCACGTGCTGCTGGATCTGCTGAACAACTACGGCGTGCGGCTGCTCGCGCCGCTCGAGTGGCGCTGGTTCTACGGCGACTCCGTATTCATCGTCGACCCGTGGCTCTGGCTGACGCTGGGCACGGGCATCTGGCTGGCGCGCCGCCGGCCCTCTCTCGCACCAGCGCGCTATGCCCTGATGCTGGCCGGGTGCTACATCGCCGCCATGGTGCTCAGCGCTCGCCTGGCGCGCGAGATCGTCATCGACGCCTGGCAAGGGACGCACGCGGAAGCGCCCCGAGCGCTCATGGTCGGCCCCGAACCCGTCACGCCGTTGCGCCGGGCGGTGATCGTGGACGCCGGCGACCACTACCAGACCGGCACGTTCACGTGGCTTCCAACCGCGGTCACGTTCAGTCCGGCGACGGTGCCCAAGAACGACCAGCGCCCCGAAGTGGCCGAAGCGCGCCGGGCGCCGAACGTCCAGGCGTTCCTCGTCTGGTCCCGCTTCCCGTCGTGGACACTCGAGCCAGTCCCCGGCGGCACGCTGGTGACGGTCACCGACATGCGTTTCATGGCGACGGGAGGACGGTTCTCGGCGTCAACACTCGTCAGGCACCCTTGAGGTGCGACGGTGCGACGGTGCGAGGTGCGAGGGTGCGTCCGAGGGTGCGAGGTGCGATGGTGCGAGGTCCGGGGCTTATCTCACTCGACGCGTTTAAGAAATTACACTGCGGTTGTGCCGCACCGCGCTGACATTCCTGCGATCCGAGGCGCGGGAGCCTCGGGTATCCGAATAAAAATCGGCGGACTGTAAAGTGCAGCGAGCGCCGGGATGGCAGGCGTGCGGCATTTCCGGGATCTGGTCTGCTGGCAGCTGGCGAACGAGCTCAAGCTGCAGATCTATCGACTCGCCGAGCAACCGCCAGTCCAGAGGGACTTCAGGTTCCGCGATCAGATTCGGGACGCCGCCGCGTCGGCGCCTCGCAATATCGCCGAGGGATTCGGCCGGCGCACCCATCGTGAATTCGCGCAGTTTCTCGACGTGGCCCGAGGATCCTTGATGGAATGCCAGAACCACCTTCAGGATGCGGTGGACCGCGGCTACCTCGCCGAACCGGATTTCAAGAGCATGAATGTCCTCGCCCAACGCACCTGCGGCGCCGTGGCGCGTTTGCAGCGCTACCTGCGCGGCCGCCCGAACCACTGACCTCGCACCGTCGCACCGTCGCACCCTCGGACGCACCATCGCACCGTCGCACCTCGCACCCCGCACCCTCACACCGTCGCACCCTCGCACTACGGAGAGTCGCGTAGCCGCCTGAGTGTTTCCAGGTTTTTCGTATCCAAGGGATCGGCGAGGATGACCCCCGCTTTCTCCGCTCCCTTGGATTTCTCGGTCTCGATCAGGATCGGCAGGCCTGCGAATCGCCGATCGTGCAGCAGCCGGCGGAACGGCTCCTCTCCCAGGCACCCGCCGCCGATGTGCTCGTGGCGATCGACGCGGCTGCCGCACGGGCGCTTCGAGTCGTTGCCGTGAAACGCCTTCAGGCGGTCAATGCCGACCAGCCGGTCGAAGGCGGCAAACGTTTCCTGGTACCCCGCGTCGCTGACGATGTCGTAGCCGGAGGCGACGAGGTGGCAGGTGTCGAGACAGATACCCACGCGCGGGGAGCCGTCGAGGTGATCGAGGATGGTGGCCAGGTGCTCGAAGCGGTGTCCGAGCGTCCGGCCCTGGCCGGCCGTGTGCTCCAGCAGCACCATCGTCTTGCGGCGCGGACGCACCTTGAGCGCCTGGCGGATCCCGTCGGCGATCAGTCGCAGGCCCTCGTCTTCGGTCCCGGCGGTGCACGTGCCCGGGTGGATCACGACGCCGAGCAGACCGAGGTGATGGGCCCGGTCGATCTCGTCGACGAAGGCGGCGATCGACTGCTCGCGCAGCACCGGAAACGTGGTCGCGAGGTTGATCAGGTAGCTGGCGTGTGACACGACCGGCGTGATGCCGGTCTGATCGATGCGCCGGCGGAACCGGCTGACGTCGCCAGGGTCGAGCGGCTTCCCGCGCCACTGGCTCGCGTTCTTGGCGAAGATCTGGAGCGCCTCGCAGCCGTGGAGGACCGCGCGCTCGACGGCGTTGGAGACGCCTCCCGCGACCGACATGTGCGCGCCGATGCGGAGCATGTCACCACTGTAACGCCTCATCCGCGCTATCATCGGCATGGCGTGAGCATCTCTTCGCGCACCTCTTTTTCCCTGTTCGCGGCACTCTTCGCGGCACTGTTCGCCGCTCTGCTCGCCGCCGGCATTCTCGCCGCGCAGGTCGCTCCCGCTCCGGCAGCGACCATCGAGGTGCAACTCCTCGCCATCAACGACTTTCATGGCGCGCTCGAGCCTCCTGCGGGCGGCGGCGGACGGATCGGATCCGCGGACGCCGGCGGCGTCGAGTACCTCGCCACCCACCTGGCGCGGCTGGAAGCGACCAACCCGAACACCGTCGTCGTGTCCGCGGGAGACAACGTCGGCGGGACGCCGTTGCTCTCGAGCCTGTTCCACGACGAAGCCTCGGTTGAGGCGCTGAACCTCGCGGGGCTGGATATTTCGACCGTGGGGAACCACGAGCTCGACGAGGGATGGTGGGAGCTCTACCGGATGAAGCACGGCGGCTGCCATCCGACCGACGGCTGCCAGGACGGTACGCCGTACGGCGGGGCCGCGTTCACCTTCCTGTCAGCGAACATCTCGCTCGACCCCGGCAAGGCAGATCCGGCGATGCTGACCCGCGCCGGCGTCACCGGCACGGAGCCGCGTCCGCTGTTTGCGCCGTACCTGATGCGCGAGTTTGGCGGCGCGCGCGTCGGCTTCATCGGCCTGACCCTCGAAGGCGCCGCCAGCATCATCACCCCGACGAGCACCAGGGGGCTGACGGTCACCTCGCCGCTCGAGGCGGCGAACGCCACGGCCAGGCTGCTGCGGGAGCGGGGCGCCGGCGCGGTTGTCCTGCTGTTCCACGAGGGGGGAAGTGCGAAAGGGCCGGACCCGAACGGATGCGAAGGGTTGACCGAGGACATCGTCGGCCTCGTCAACCGGATGTCGGAGGACATCGACGTGGTCGTCAGCGGTCACTCGCACAACGCCTATAACTGCACCGTCGGCACCAAGCTCCTGACCAGCGCCTCGTCCAACGGCCGGGTGATTACCGATATCGACCTGCGCTTCGCGCCAGCCAGCGGACATCTCGTCTCCAAGCGCGCGCGCAACGTGATCGTCACCCGCGACGTGGAGAAGCACGCGGCCGTCACGGCGCTGCTCGCGCACTACGCGCCGTTCGCGGAAAAGGTCGGGAACCGCGTCGTCGGCACGATTGCCGCCAGCGTGAGCAGGCAGGCCAATGCGGCGGGGGAGATGCCGATCGGCGCGATCATCGCCGACGGGATGCTGGAGGCCGCCGCGAGCACGCCGGGCGCGGCCGCCGAGATCGCGTTCATGAATCCGGGTGGTGTGCGCGCGGACATTCCGGCGGCGCCGGGCGGCGGGCCGTCGCCGGTGACCTACGCGCAGCTCTTCACGGTGCATCCGTTCGGCAACGTGGTGATGGTCAAGACGCTGACGGGCGAGGCGATCGCGCAGGTGTTGGAGCAGCAGTTCGGCGCCGACGGTCGCGTCCGGATCCTTCAAGTGTCGCGCGGCTTCAGCTACACGTACGATCCGTCGAGGCCGCCCGGCCAGCGCGTGGATCGCGGGTCGATTCAGATCAACGGGAAGCCGCTGGTAGCGTCGCAGCGGTACCGCGTCGCCACGATCGACTTTCTTTGGACCGGCGGTGATACTTTTGGGGCGCTCGCGAGCGGCACGGACCCGGTCACGGTCGGGCCCGACATCGACGCCCTGGCGGCGTACTTCGAGAAACATTCCCCTGTAAGCCCGGTTCCCCTCAATCGCGTCCGCCGGCGCTGATCCCGTTCACCTCAGCGATACGTCGCACTCTGCACAGTGCACAGGTGCACATGCACCGTGCAACTGGCATCCCCCTTGCGCTATCAGCACGTACGGCGGCCGTATGAGGTCTGCCGGGGAGGAAATGGACAATGCTCTGGACGCTAATGGTCCTGCTGCTGCTCTTCTGGGTACTTGGGTTTGCGTTTGACGTGGCTGGCGGGATCATCCACGTGCTGCTCGTGATCGCCGCGGTGATCTTCATCGTGAACCTCATCAGCGGGCGTCGCAAGGTCCTCTAACAAGGGCCGGGATCGGGATAGGCGTCGACCGTCTATCCCGTCCCAATTTCTACTAACCCCTTCCCCCTAACCCCTTCCCCCTTGGATCCTGCTATCGTCAGAGGCATGGACGTTTACGTGATTCCGATTGGCCGGGATCGCTACGAGTTGTACTGCGAGATGGCCACCGAGGCGGAGCTGGCGGCCGCGGCTGCACTCCCGCCGCCATCGGGATTTTTCGCGTCGCTCCGGCACAAGTTCGGCGTGATGCTGAAAGCCGCCGAGGAGCGTCAGCAGGGACGTGCCGAGCCGGCCGAGGGGCGCGGCTGGCTTGGCCGCATGCAGGATTCCACGCTGGAGTGGGTGGCCAAGCGGATCGCCGAACAGCGCCTGCTCTGGAACCTGCGCCACCAGACGGCAGTGGTCGCCGCCCACCCGCAGGACATGTCCTTCGACCAGGTGAACACGCTGATCCGCCGCACGCTGCAGCGCGACTACGATCGGCACCGCCGCTGGCTGGTCGTCGATTCCCTGGGCCTGATCGCCTCCGGCGCGGTCATGCTCGTGCCCGGGCCCAACGTCCTGGCGTACTACTTCGCGTTCCGCGTCGTTGGCCACTGGTTGTGCATGCGCGGCGCAGACCAGGGACTGGTCCGGGTCAGGTGGACGGGACGGCCGTGCCCGCCGCTCACCGAGCTGCGCGAGTGCGCGCTGCTGGAGCCTGATGTGCGCGATGCGCGCGTCAACGACATCGCCGCGCGCCTCCGCCTGCAGCATCTCTCCGCGTTCTTCGACCGCGTCGCCATCCCGCACGCATGAGCGCGATCCCTCACGCATAATAGGGTCACGTGAAACTACGCGAGCTGGCCGAACGGCTTGCCTGCCGCCTCGAGGGCGACGGCGAGGTGGACATCGCGCGCGTCGCGGGGATCCATGACGCGCAGCCGGGCGATCTGACGTTTCTCGCCAACCCCAAGTACGAGTCATTGCTCCCCGGCACCCGCGCGTCCGCGGTGCTGCTGCGCGACGATGCGCCGGCCGCGCCCTGCGCGATGCTGCGGACGCGCGATCCGTATCTCTCGTTCGCCCGGGCGGTAGGCCTGTTCGCCCCCGAATGGCGCCCCGCTTCCGGGGTGCATCCGATGGCCGCGGTCGCGGCGGACGCGACGATCGGGCGCGGCGCGTCGATCGGGGCGTTCGTGTCGGTCGGGGAAGGGGTCTCGATTGGCGAGGGCACGGTCATTTTCCCAAATGTGACGATCGGACCCGGCGCCCGGATCGGCAGCGACTGCGTGATCCACTCCAACGTCTCGATTCGCGAGCGAGTCACGATCGGCAGCCGCGTGGTCCTGCAGAACGGCGTCGTACTCGGCGGCGACGGATACGGCTTCGCCCGCCGCGGCGACGGCACCCACGAGAAGATTCCACAGATTGCCGGCGTGGTCATCGAGGACGACGTGGAGCTGGGGGCGAATACGACGGTCGATCGTCCAGCAATCGGCGAGACGCGGATTGCGAGCGGAACGAAGATCGACAACCTCGTGATGATCGGCCACGGGGTGACCGTCGGCCGCAATGTCCTGATGGCGGCGCAGGTCGGCATCGCGGGCAGCACGGAGATCGAAGACGGCGTCATCTTCGGCGGGCAGGTGGGCGTCGGCGGTCACTTGAAAATCGGCCGCGGGGCGGTGGCGGTCGGGCAGTCGGGTGTCACCAACTCGCTCGATCCGGGCGCGATGGTGGCGGGGTATCCGGCCATCGACGGCAAGCAATGGCGGAAGTCGTCGGTCGTCTTTCGCCGGCTGCCCGAGTTGAAGCGCAGAATCGAAGAGCTCGAGGCGCGGATGGCCGAGCTGACCTCCCGCGCCGGCGTGGCAAGACCCAGGGATCGCACCGAGTGATCCGGCGTCTGGCCGTCGTCTTCGCGCTGGCTGGCGCGGTGTCAACCGCGGCGCCAGCCGCGGCGCAGGGCCCACCCGTCGAAATCCTGACGCGCTACGCCTTTCACCTGAACGCCGAGCACCTCTCCGAGAGCGACCCGCGGTTCGTCTGGGACGCCAATTTCGGCGGTGAGCTCGATCTCATTGACTACGGCGTCGGCCGCCTCACGTTCGTGGCGAACTACCAGACGATTCTCGGCGAACAGTTCCGGCCGTTCGACCCCAACCAGGGCAACTACATCCTCGCCGGCTCAGCCTCGGCGCGCGCCGGGGGCGTCGAAGTGGCCGGCGTCTTCTACCACCAGTCGCGTCACCTCAGCGATCGCGTCAAGCGGCAGCCGGTCGATTGGAACATGGCGGGCGGCCGGGTCGCGGGCGGGCTCACGAGCGGGCGCCTGCAGGTGGAAGGCCGCGCGGACCTTCGTGGCGTCGTACAGAAGTCACTCGTCGATTACCGGTGGGAGCTCGACACCGAAGCGCGATCGCGGGTCGCCCTGCGCGCTTCCGGGAGCGGCCGCCTGGCATTGATTGCCGCGGGTGGGGTTCGCGTGCTCGGCGTCGACGGATCCCGCGGCCGTGGCACGCAGAACGGATTCCGGGGCGAAGCCGGGGTGCGCGTCGAAGGGTCAGGGGCGGCGGTCGAGCTCTTCGTCGCGGCCGAGCGGCGGATCGACCCCTATCCGCTGGAGTTCTCCACCGAGTCGTGGGTCACCGCCGGATTCCGGCTTTTGAGCCGGTAGCACGGCGCCGAGGTGCCATAATCGATGCATATGAGACGACGTGGAATGGTGGTCGTCGGGGCGTTCGTGCTCGCATTGTCGGGCCTCGCCATCCTCACCCTCGAGCCGCTGCTGGCCGCCGTCCGCCCGCCCAAGCTCCAGTACAACATGACGACGCTGCCCAACGGGCTGCGCGTGATCCTGTCGGAGGATCACTCGACCCCGATCGTGCATGTCCGTCTCGACTATCACGTCGGATCGAAGAACGAGCGGCCGGGGCGCACCGGCTTCGCCCATCTCTTCGAGCACATGATGTTCAAGGGCTCCAGGAACGTCGAGCCCGAGTCGCATACCTCACTGATCTCGAGCGTCGGCGGACGCAGCAACGCGTATACGACCGAGGACATCACCGTGTTCTGGCAGACGCTGCCCGCGCACCACCTGCCGATGGTGCTGTGGATGGAAGCGGATCGGATGGCGACGCTGCGCATCGACGAGACGGCCTTCAAGCGCGAGCGCGAGGTGGTGAAGGAAGAGCGCCGGATGCGGATCGAGAACCAGCCGTACGGGCGGCTCTCGGAGATCATCTACGACAACACGTTCTCGGCGCATCCCTACAAGCACCCGACGATTGGCAGCATGGCGGACCTCGAGTCCGCGTCGATCCAGGACGTGCGCGACTTCCACAACACCTATTACGTGCCGGAGAACGCCACGCTCACGGTGGTCGGCGACTTCGACACCCCGCAGGCGCTGCAACTGGTGACCCAGTACTTCGGCCGCGTGCCGAAGGCGGCCAAGCCGGTGCCGCGGGACCTCCCGAAAGAACCGGCGATGACGGCGGGCCGCCGGCTGACGATCGAGGAATCGTGGCCGCTTCCGGCGGTGGTGGTGGCGTACCACATCACCTACGACGGCCACCCGGACGCCTATCCGCTGCACATCACCTCGAAAATCCTGTCCGACGGCCAGAGCGCGCGGCTGCAGCGCGAGCTCGTCTACAACAAGCGCATCGCGCTCAGCGCATTCGGCAGCGGCAACATCACCGAGGACCCGAACCTGTTCTTCGCCGTGGCGATCGTCCAGCCGGGGCAGACGCCGCTGGCCGCGGAGCAGGCGCTGATCGCCGAGTTCGACAAGTTGAAGACCGCCGGCGTCACGGCGCACGAGGTCCAGCGCGCCCAGAACCAGTTCGCCCGCGACTACATCGTCGGACGCGAGTCGAACGAGGACAAGGCGATGCACCTCTCGCATGCGGCGGTGATCCACAACGACATCACCACCGCCGACGGCGAGTTCGACATTTTCATGAAGGTGAGCCCGGCCGACGTCCAGCGCGTGGCGCGGACCTATTTCACGGACACGAATCGGACGGTCCTCTACATCCTCCCCAGGGCGGCCGGGGGAGCACGCTGATGAGCAACGTCCAACGGCCAACTCCCAACTCCCAAATCGTCCGGCGCGCGGTCCGTTGGGCGTTGGGAGTTGGCGTCTTGGGAGTTCTTCTGAGCGCGAGCGACGCGAGCGCGCAGCTGAAAGACTGGCCGTCAGAGCGGCCGCCGCGCCCGCTCGAGGCGCGCGAGGTCAAGTTCCCGCCCTACGAGGTGCGGACGCTGGCGAATGGCCTGCAGGTCATCGTGGTGCTGCACCACGAGCAGCCCGCGGTGAGCATGCGCCTGCTGGTGCGCACCGGGTCGGTGCAGGATCCGCCCGGCAAGGTGGGAGTCGCCAGCCTGGCGGCGTCGCTGCTCGACCAGGGGACCACCACCAAGTCGGCCGAGCAGATCGCCGATCAGATTGACTTCATCGGCGGCGCGCTGGGGGCGGGGTCTGGCGCCGACCTGACGTTCGTCAACGCCGTCGCGATGAAGGACTCGTTCGGCGTGGTGCTCGAGCTGATCGCGGACGTGGCGCGCAACCCGGTGTTCGCGCCGATGGAGATCGATCGACAGAAGGAGCAGACGATCTCCTCGCTGCAGGTCAACGCCAACGACCCCGGCTACGTCGCCAACGTCGTGTTCGACCGGCTCGTCTACGGATTTCATCCCTACGGCGTGCCGAACAGCGGGACGCCGGAGACGCTCGCCTCGATCACGCGGGACGACCTGCAGGCGTATCACCGCCGCCACTTCGTTCCCAACAACATGATTCTCGCGATCGTCGGCGACGTGACGAGCGCGGAGGCGTTCGCGGGCGCCGAGCGGGTGTTCGGCGGCTGGCCGCGGGGCGAGATCACCCCGGTCAAGCCGATCGAGCCGCCGCCGCTGGCGCGCCGCGTCATCGTCATCGATAAGCCCGACGCGGTGCAGACCGAGATTCGCGTCGGCCAGCTCGCCATCCCGCGCAAGCACCCCGACTACATGGCGTGGGATCTTGCGGTGAAAATCCTCGGCGGGGAGGGCGCGAACCGGCTCCACCGCGTGCTCCGGTCCGAGCGCGGCCTGACCTACGGCGCATCGGCGGATACCGAGGCGCGGAAGCAGTCGGGCGATTACGTCGCCGAGACGAACACCAGGACGGAGACGACCGGCGAGGCGCTGCGCCTGATGCTGGACGAGTTCTCCAAGCTGCCGCGCGATCGCGTGTTCGAGCGCGAACTGTCGGATGCCCAGGCCTACCTGGCGGGCAGCTTCCCGCTGACCATCGAGACCCCGAACGACATCGCCACGCAGGTGCTCAACGTCGTGTTCTACGAGCTGCCGGTCAGCGAGATCGGCACCTTTCGCGAACGCGTGCAGGCGGTGACCCCGGACGACATCCAGCGGGTCGCCCGCCAGTACATCCGCCCGGATCGGCTGGCGATCGTGCTGGTCGGCAACGCGACCGCCTTCGTCCCCCAGCTGCGCCAGGTGGGCTTCTCGGATTTCGAGATCATTCCGATCGACCAGCTCGATCTCATGTCGGCGACGTTGCGAAAAGATCGCAAGGCAGCGGGCAACCAGGGTTTCCGCATTCAGCGTGCGGCATATACGCAGGCGACCCCGCGATCATCAAGCGCGCCAAGCGTTCCGAACGGTCCGAACGATCCGAACGGTGTCGCGCTTCTGAAGCGCGTGGTTGATGCCAAGGGTGGCTTGGAGGCGCTGAAGAAAGTTCGGACTGTCGTGGCCGAGGCCGACACGACCTTCCAGATGGAGCAGGGGACGCTCACGTCGACGACCAAGACCTACGTCGCCTACCCGGACAAATTCCGGGTTGACGCGACCGTCGGCAAGGATGCCGTCACCCAGGTGGTCAACGCCGGTGCTGCGTGGGTCAAGGATCCGTCAGGCGTGCGCGACGTGCCGGCGCAGATGCGTGACGAGTTCGCCGCCAGCGTTCGCCGCGACACGATCCCGATGCTGATCAACGCCGCGGAGGGCAGGCTCTCCGTGCGCCTCCTTCCTGAAGAGGGTCGCGATGGCCGTACCTTGAAGCTGCTGGAAGTCAGCGGCGCGGGATTTCCGGCCGTCAAGCTGTACGTCGATGCGGCGAATGTCATCACGCGGCAGTCGTTCTCGGCCGCCGGACCCGACGGCCGGGCGGTGCAGGGCGAGGAGGCGTTTTCCGATTACCGTCTCATCGACGGCATCCAGGTCCCGTTCAAGGCCGAAGTGTCCCGCCTCGGCACGATGATCCTGGCGCGCACGCTCAAGAGCGTGACCCTCAACGGCACGCTCGACGACACGCTCTTCGCCCGCCCTCAGTAATAGTGCGCTCATGAGAGTGATGATGTCGTGCGGCGAAGCGTCTGGCGATCTGTACGCCGGGGCGCTGACGACGGAGCTCCGCAAGCGCCATCCCGCATCAGACATCTTCGGCTTCGGCGGCGACCGGATGAAACGAGCCGGCGCGCGCGTGATTGGCGACTTCGCCGGCCTCACGGTGACCGGCCTCACCGAGGCCCTGCGCGTCCTGCCGCGCTCCTACGCCATGCTCCGGCGCCTGGTGGACGCAGCCCGCGACACCAGGCCCGACGTCTTCGTCGCGATTGATTTCCCGGACTTCAACTTCCGCCTGATGGCGGCCCTCAGCAAACTCGGCATCCCCATCGTCTACTACGTGAGCCCGCAGCTCTGGGCGTGGCGTCCCGGGCGCATGCAGACGATGAAGCGATTCGTCGACAAGGTCCTGGTGATTTTTCCGTTCGAGGCGCCTCTCTACGAGGCTGCCGGAGTTCCCGTGGAGTTCGTCGGCCATCCGCTGGTGGATCTCGCCCAGGCAGGCCAGCCGCGCTCGTCCTTCCTGCGGGACCGGGGGCTCATCCCGGACGCGCCGACCGTTGCGCTGTTGCCCGGGAGCCGTCCGAACGAGCTGCAGCGTATTGTGCCAGGGATCGTCGCGGCCATTCCGCTCATCAGGGCCCGCGTGCCAGACGCCCAGTTCGTCGTCGCCTGCGCGCCCACCGTCTCGGAAGGGCTGTTCACGCCGTTCCTGACCGGGCTCCACTTTGGGGACATGGGCGGCAGCCGGCCGGTGCTCGCCTACGATCGCACCGACGACGTGCTGGCGGCGTCGGACGTGGTGATTACCGCATCCGGAACGGCAACCGTGCAGGCCGCGCTGCACGAGCGCCCGATGGTGGTCGTGTACAAGCTGTCTCCGCTGACCTACCGCCTCGGCAAGCCGTTCCTGAACGTGGATACCTTCGCGATGCCGAACCTGGTGGCCGGGCGGCACGTCGTGCCGGAGCTGATCCAGGCTGACTTCACGCCTCAACGGGTTGCCGAGGAAGCCGTCGACTTCCTGACGGACCGGGAACGGCACGCGCGTACCCGCGAGGCGCTGCGGCGCGTGCGCGAAAAGCTGGGTGCCCCAGGTGCAAGCGGCCGCGCAGCCGACGCGGTACTCGAGGTCGCGCAGCGCGGCGCGAAAGCACCATGAAGTCACAAGGCTCAAGGCGCAAGGCGCAAAGCCCAATGGGGCGCTCAATTGGATCTTGGATCTTGAGCCTTGTGCTTTGTGGCTTGTCCTTCGAGGTCGCCTCGGCGACCGTGCTCCTCCCCGCGGATTTCGAGACAGTGGTGACCGGATCGCCGCTGATCGTGCACGGCCGGGTGGTCGAGGTCAGGTCCGCACTGACCGGGCCCCGGCGCGCGATTGAAAGCGTCGTGACGTTGAGCGTGATCGAGTCGCTCAAGGGTAATCCCGGGGCAACCGTCGCGTTCAAGGTGCCCAACGGCCAGGTCGGCCGGTACCGCCGCATCCTCGTCGGCGCGCCGGAGTTCGAGGCGGGCGATGAAGTCGTCGTGTTCCTGCACGCCCGTGCGCCGGCGATGCCAACGTTGTTTGGCCTGAGCCAGGGCGTCTATCGCGTTGCCGGAGAGGGGGCGCGTCGAGTCGTCCGAGGCGACGGCGCGCGGGGCGATCGTGTCCGGCAACCCGTCGCCATCGACGCGTTCACGCGCGACGTGCGCGCGGTCATGGCCCGGGTCCGATGAGAACCCTCGTCGCCGCACTGATCGCGCTGCTCGTCTTCCCGTACCAGGCCGACGCCTACCTGCAGTTCACGGTCAGCGTGAGGGGAGAGGCGACGACGGTGAAGTGGCAGCGGACGCCGGTGCGCTGGTTCGCGACCGATCGCGGCGTGCCCGGCGTGTCCGCGTCCGACTTCCAGGCTGCGGTCGCCCGCGCGTTCGGCTCGTGGCAGAGGGTGCCCACGGCGTCGATCGCGTTTGAGTTCGCCGGTTTCACCGGCGCCGAGCCGTTCGAGGACGACAACGTGTCGGTGCTCGGGTTCCAGGACGAGCCAGGCATGGAGCGGGTGCTCGGCGCCACCGGTTTCGTCATCGACACCTTGACCGGCGAGATCGTCGAGTCCGACATCTTCTTCAACTCAATCTTTCCGTGGTCCACGTCGCCGGCCGGCGATCCGGCGCGGTTCGACCTCGAGTCGGTCGCGCTCCACGAGATCGGGCACTTCGTCGGCCTCGGGCATTCGGCGCTCGGGGAGACCGAGCTCCGGCCCGACGGGGGCCGCCGCGTGCTCGGTTCCGCCGCGGTCATGTTTCCGATCGCGTTTGGACGGGGCATCACGCTCGATCGCGAGCTCCAGCCGGACGACATCGCCGGCGTGTCCGACCTCTATCCCGACGGCAGCTTCCGGAGCGCCACCGGCGTGGCCCGCGGGCGCGTGCTGAAAAACGGCGCCGGCGTGCTCGGCGCGCACGTCGCCGCGTTCAACCAGGCCACCGGGGCGCTGATCGCGGGATTCACGCTGAATCGGGACGGCGAGTTTCAGATCGCCGGCCTGGCACCCGGCGCGCACGTCATCCGCGTCGAGCCGCTGGACGACGCCGACACCGAGAGCTTTTTTGGCGCGCGCGACCCGGTGGACCTGAATTTCCAGGTGACCTTTCATGACCGGCTGTTCGTGGCCCCGGCGGGCGGGGTCGGCGAACGCTTCACCGTCACGGTCAGGCCGAAGTGACCGCGCGGCTGCTGTGCGTATTGATGTACGTAGCGCTGTGCCTGTGGGCCGCTCCAGTCCACGCGCAGACCGCGGACCAGCGGCCGGTGCAACGGATCGAGGTCGATTTCGGCGCAGGGCTCCTCGGAGGCGCCGCCGCCGGATCGGCGGACGCGAACCTTCGCGCAAACGACGCATCACCACGGCCGTTCCGGCTCTTTACGGCCGATTCGCGGTTCGCGTCAGCGGGCGCGTGGAGCGGGCGCGTCGGCTTCGCCCTGTCGCGCCGGTTCAGTATCGAGACCGGTGTGATGGTGTCGCATCCCGAGCTCAGGAGCTCGGTGAGCGCGGATTCGGAGGGTGCGCCTGCGCTGACGATCAGCGAGCGGATCGATCAGTATGTCTTCGAGGCCACTGTCCTCGTCCTGCTCGATGAAGCGCGGATCGGGAACCGGACCGTTCCATTTGTCGCGGGGGGCGCGGGCTACCTGCGTCAACTGCACGAGGGGCAGACCGTGATCGAGCACGGCCAGGTCTTTCACCTGGGCGGCGGGCTAAAGCATTGGCTGGTGGCGCGGGAGGGCGGTTTCATCAAGGCCGCAGGCGTGCGCGCCGACGCGCGGGTCTATCTCATGCTGTCCGGCATTTCTCTCGACGGCCGCCCCAGGCCGCATGCGGCGGCCTCGGGCAGCTTCTTCGTGGCCTTCTGACAACTGACAACTGTTATACAGTCGCGCCGTGATTGCTTTCGAGCACGTCGACGCACATCGCGGCGAGCGGGAAGTGCTCCGGGACGTGACCTTCGAGGTGGCGGCAGGCGAAACGCTCGTGCTCGTGGGGCGCAGCGGGGCGGGGAAGAGTACGGTTCTCAAACTGATCAACCGGATGCTCGAACCACACACCGGACGCGTGCTGGTGGACGGGCGCGACACACGAGAGTGGGATCCGACCACCCTGCGCCGGCGGACTGGCTACGTGCTGCAGGAGATTGGACTCTTTCCTCACATGAGCGTCGCGAACAATGTCGCGGTCGTGCCATCGCTCGAACGCTGGACACCCGACCGGATTCACGCGCGGACCGATGAGCTGTTGCGCCTGGTCGGCTTGCCGCCCGAGGAGTTCGCAGCCCGGTGGCCGGACCAGCTCTCGGGCGGCCAGCGCCAGCGCGTCGGCGTCGCGCGCGCGCTGGCGGCCGACCCGGCGGTGGTGTTGATGGACGAGCCCTTCGGCGCGCTCGATGCGGTCACGCGAGGGGAGCTCCACGCCGAGTTCCGCCGCATCCAGCAGCAGGTGCGCAAGACGGTCGTCATGGTCACCCACGACATGCGCGAAGCGTTCTCGCTGGCGGACCGCATCGGCGTGCTCGACGACGGACGGCTTGTTGCCTTGGACACACCCACTGGTCTTCGCGCGTCGAGCGAGCCAGTCGTGCGGCGGCTTCTTGATGTTTGCTGACGCGGTTCCGTCGTACGTGGGGCAAGCCTTGTCAGGCTTGCCCGGCGAACCCGACAGGGTTCGCCCCACATGATGCCCCTGTTCGAGTTCTGGCAGTCGCACGCCGCCGAAGTCTGGCGGCTGCTCGGCCAGCACGTGGCCCTGGTCGTGGTCTCGACCGCCGTTGCCGTGATCATCGGCGTGCCGGTTGGCATCATGGCGGCGCGCCGCCCTCGGGTGGGCGGTCCGCTCACCGCGGCGGCGAGCATCGCCCAGACGATCCCGAGCCTGGCGCTCTTTGGCTTTCTCCTGCCGCTGCCGCTGATCGGGGGCATCGGCGCGCGCACCGCGCTCGCGGCGCTGATTCTCTACGCGCTGCTGCCGATCATCCGGACGACGTCCGCGGGCCTCCGCTCGATCGACCCGGCGATTCTCGAAGCGGCGGACGCGATGGGCATGACCTCGCGGCAGCGCCTGGTGCGGGTCGAGTTGCCGCTCGCGCTGCCGACGATCATCGCGGGCGTTCGCGTGGCGGCGGTGATCGGCGTCGGCACCGTGACCATTGCCGCGGCGATCGGCGCGGGTGGACTCGGCGAATACATCTATCGCGGCCTGTCGATGGTGGACGCGACCGTCATCCTCGCCGGCGCGGTCCCCGTCGCGGCACTGGCGATGGCCGCCGACGGCCTCCTGTTCCTGCTCGAGCGCGCCTGGTCGTGGCGCCGGCGCCGGGGACGGACGCCGCGGGCGGCGATCGCCGCCGTCCTGCTGGTCTGCGCCGCGGCCACCGCGCTGATTGCGTATCCCCGTGACGCGCGGATCGTCGTCGGCTCCAAGAACTTCACCGAGCAGGTCATCCTGGGCGAGATGATGGCGCAGGCGATCGAGCGGTATGCCGGACTCCCGGTCGATCGACGCCTGAACCTGGGCGGCACCTTCATCTGTGACCGCGCGATCCAGACGGGGGACATCGATCTCTACGTCGAGTACAGCGGCACCGCGCTGACGGCGGTGTTCAAGCAGCCGGTCACGCGGGACCCCGGCGCGGTGCTCGCCGACATCAGGACGCTCTACGCCAACACCGGCCGCAGCATGCTGAGTCCGCTCGGGTTCAACAACACGTTCGCGATCCTGGTTCGCCGCGCGGACGCGGAGGCGCGCGGCCTGACGCGCCTGTCGCAGTTGTCGGCCCACGCGCCCGGGTGGCGCGCCGCGTTTGGCTACGAGTTCCTGGAACGCGCGGATGGATACCCAGGCCTCGCCGCGGCATACGGCCTGCGTTTCAGCGAGCCCCCGCGGGTCATGGACCTGACGCTGATCTACCGCGCGCTGGCGGACGGCCAGGTTGACGTGGTCGCCGGCGATACGACCGCCGGGCTGATCGCGGCGCTGGACCTCACAGCCCTGGAGGACGACCGCCAGTACTTTCCGCCCTACGATGCCGTCCCCGTCGTCCATGCCGCCACGCTGCTGCGCCACCCGGAGATTGGCGCGGCACTCAGCCGCCTCGCCGGCCGTGTGAGCGCCGCCGAGATGCGCCGGATGAACTTCGCGGTCGACGCCGAGCGCCAGGACCCGGCCGTCGTCGTCCGCGCTTTCCTCGATGCCCTTGACTCAGAAACACAGAGGCTTTAGCCGGACCCACAGCGCAGAGTATGATCCTCGGTTGAGATGCCTACCCTAAACAGCTTTGGTACACGCACCGAGATCCGGGTCGACGGTAAGCCGGTGCAGATTTACAGCCTTCCCGCGCTCGAGAAGGCGGGATTCCCCGGCGTGTCGCGGCTTCCGTTCTCGCTGAAGATCCTGCTCGAGAACCTGTTGCGCCGCGAGGACGGCGCCTTCGCGAAGGCGGAGGACATCCGCGCGCTGGCCGGATGGGACGCGGTGGCGAAGCGGGAACAGGAAATCTCGTTCATGCCCGCCCGCGTCCTGCTGCAGGACTTCACCGGCGTCCCGTGCGTCGTGGACCTGGCGGCGATGCGCGACGCGATCATCCTGCTCGGCGGCAATCCGGACCGCGTCAACCCCCTCCAGCCGGTCGAACTGGTCATCGATCACTCGGTGCAGGTGGACTACTACGGCCGCGCCGACGCCTTCGCGCTGAACGCCGAGCTCGAGTTTTCACGCAACCGCGAGCGCTACGCCTTTCTCCGCTGGGGGCAGCGCGCCTTCCGCAATTTCGAGGTGGTGCCGCCCGACACGGGCATCGTCCACCAGGTCAACCTCGAGTACCTCGCGCGCGTCGTCTTCTCCGAAACCATCGACGGGGAGACGGTCGCCTACCCGGACACGCTGGTCGGCACCGACTCGCACACGACGATGGTCAACGGGCTCGGCGTGGTCGGGTGGGGCGTTGGCGGAATCGAGGCCGAGGCCGCGATGCTCGGCCAGCCCGTCTCGATGCTGATCCCCCAGGTGCTCGGCGTCAGGCTGTCGGGCACGATGCCCCAGGGCGCCACCGCCACCGACCTGGTGCTCACCGTCACCGAGATCCTGCGCAAGCACGGCGTGGTCGGCAAGTTCGTCGAGTTCTTCGGCGAGGGGCTCCGGCACCTGACGATCGCGGACCGCGCGACGCTCGGCAACATGTGCCCCGAATACGGCGCCACGGTGGCGATCTTCCCGATCGACGAGATGACGCTCGACTACCTGCGCCTGACGGGGCGCGAGTCCCAGAGCATCAAGCTGGTCGAGGAGTACGCCAAGGCGCAGGGCCTCTTCCGGACCGACGACAGCCCCGAAGCGGTCTACTCGGAGTCGATCGACATCAACCTGTCGATCGTCGAGCCAAGCCTCGCGGGACCGCGGCGGCCGCAGGACCGCGTCTCGATCCAGAAGGCAAAGGGGGCGTTCCAGGTGGCGCTGCCGACCCTGCAGATGCCGCCGAAGGCCGCCGCCAAGCCGGAGGATGCGGGCGGCGCGCGCCAGGGCGTGGCCACGGGCACGCACGGGATGGCGCAGTCAGGCGTCGCCGTGCTCGACCCGGCCCTCGAGGCGATCGACCACGGCGCTGTGGTCATCGCCGCCATCACCAGCTGCACCAACACGTCGAATCCGAGCGTCATGATTGCCGCGGGCCTGGTCGCCAAGAAGGCGGTCGAGCGCGGCCTGACGCGCAAGCCGTGGGTGAAGAGCAGCCTCGCACCCGGCTCCAAGGTCGTGACCGAGTATCTCGAAGCGGCCGGCCTGGCGAAGTATCTCGATCAACTCGGGTTCAACCTGGTGGGCTACGGATGCACCACCTGCATCGGCAACAGCGGCCCGCTGCCCGACGAAGTGTCGGCGGTGATCAAGGAGAAGAACCTGGTCGTCTGCTCGGTGATCAGCGGCAACCGAAACTTCGAGGGACGCATCCAGCAGGATGTCCGCGCCAACTACCTGGCGTCGCCGCCGCTCGTGGTGGCCTACGCACTGGCCGGCTGGATCACCAAGGACCTGACCTGCGAGCCGATTGGCGAGGACCAGGAGGGCAAGCCGGTCTACCTGAAGGACTTGTGGCCGACCGAGCAGGAGCTCCAGGACACGATGCTGCGTGCGGTGCACGCCGACATGTTCCGCAAGAGCTACGAGAACGTCTTCGCGGGCGACGACCGCTGGCAGCAACTGAGCGTGCCCGAGGGCAACCGCTTCGAGTGGGATGACGAGTCCACCTACATCCGCAAGCCCACCTTCCTCGAGGGGATGACGATGGCGATGCCGCCGGCGGCCGACATCCAGGGGGCACGGGTGCTCGCGCTGCTGGGCGACAGCGTGACGACCGATCACATTTCCCCCGCGGGCTCGATCAAAGCCGACAGCCCGGCCGGCCATTACCTGATGGCCAAGGGCGTCAAGCCGACCGACTTCAACTCGTACGGCGCGCGCCGCGGCAATCACGAGGTGATGGTGCGCGGCACCTTCGCCAACGTCCGCCTGCGCAACCAGATCGCGCCGGGCACCGAAGGCGGGTGGACGCTCTACCAGCCGGACGGCGACCTGATGTCGATCTACGACGCGTCGGAGAAGTACCGCGCCGCGGGTGTGCCGCTGATGGTCATCGCCGGCAAGGAGTACGGCTCCGGGTCGTCGCGTGACTGGGCGGCGAAGGGGACGCAGCTGCTCGGCGTCAAGGCGGTCATCGCCGAGACCTTCGAGCGCATCCACCGCAGCAACCTCGTGAACATGGGGGTGCTGCCGATGGAGTTCAAGACCGGGGAGACGGCGGCGTCGCTCAAGCTGACCGGCACCGAGTCGTTCACGCTGCGGGGCATCGGCGCCGGGCTGAAACCCCGCGGCGATGTCACGGTCGTCGCCACCGACAGCAAGGGCAAGTCGCGCGAGTTCACGGTGACGGCGCGGATCGACACGCCGGAGGAGCTGGTGGCATTCCGTCACGGCGGCATCCTTCCGTACGTCGTCCGGCAGCTCGTGTCCCGAAGTTAGCCGTCAACTCCCAACCCCGCAACCCCCAACTCCCAATCAGGTTGGGCGTTGTGGGGTTGGGCGTTGGGAGTTGTGAGTGCTGACGTCATTCCACATCAAGCAGAAGGCGCTGGAGCTCGGGTTCGATCTCTGCGGGGTTGCTCCCGTCGAGAGCTTTCCCGAGCTTTTGTTTTTGCGCGAGTGGATCGACCGGGGCTATGCAGGAGAGATGGCCTGGATGCCGCGTTCGGCCGATCTCCGGGCCGATGTCCGCGCAGTCGTGCCCGGCGCCCGCAGCGTCATCGTCACCGCCACCCTCTACAACACCGCCCCGTCGGACCCCGCTGTTGACCCGGGGCATGGTCACGTTGCCCGCTACGCGTGGGGCGATGACTACCACGACGTTCTCAAGTCGCGGCTCGACGCGCTGCTGGCCTGGATGCGGGCCGAGTCGCCGGAGCCGTTCCAGGCGTGCGCCTACGTCGATACCGGGCCGGTCCAGGAACGGGTCTATGCGCAGTACGCAGGCCTGGGATGGATCGGCAAGAACACCTGCCTGATCAATCCCGAGCTCGGCTCCTGGCTGTTCCTATCGGAGATCATCTGCACGCTGCCGATCGAAACCGATGCGCAGGGGCTCGAGCAGTGCGGGTCGTGCACCCGGTGCCTCGACGCGTGCCCGACCGGCGCGCTGGTCGAATCCGGTGTGCTCGACTCGACCAGGTGCCTGTCGTACCTCACCATCGAGTTGAAGGCGGGCATCCCGGAAGAGCACCGCGCCGCTCTTGGCACCCATGTCTACGGCTGCGACATCTGCCAGGACGTCTGCCCCTACAACCAGGTGCCGCCGCAATCGGATGACCCTGCATGGCAGCCGCGGCCCGGCCTCGAGAGGCCGCGGTTGGCGGATCTGTGGCGGCGTTCAGACGCGGACCTTCGAGCTCTGGTGAAGGGCGGTGCGATGACGCGCGCGAAGCTGACCGGCCTGCGGCGCAACCTCGCGGTCGCGATCGGCAACAGCGGCGATGCGGATGCGCGCGCCGCGCTCGATGAATCAACCGCCGGGCGGCCCTCCGCCGATGACCCGATGGTGCAGGAGCACGTGCAATGGGCACGGACAAGGTCAAAGGTCATAGGGTAAAGGTCAAAGGTACCTTTGACCTTTGCCCTTTGACCTAGCATGATCACCCCATGTCCGGCGATGCTGCTCCTATCCTCCTGCTCTCGATGCCCCAGATGGCGGACCCGAACTTCGCCCGAACGGTCGTGCTGCTATGCGACTACACCGACCAGGGTGCGTTCGGGCTCGTGGTCAACCGCCAGATGACCGAGCCCGCCTGGACGGTCGTCAAGACCGAGCCGCCCGTGCGCGTCGATCCGGATCTGCGCTTGTGGGTCGGCGGACCCGTTGATCCGCAGCGCACGTGGGTGCTGATGTCCAATGCGCAGGGCCCCGACGAAGAGCAACGGGAGGTGTGTCCCGGCGTGCTGCTGTCGGTCTCGCACGAGCTGACGCTGCAGCTCCTGCAGACGCCGCCCTCGACGCACGCGCGGGTGATGATCGGCTACGCCGGCTGGGGGCCGGGTCAGCTCGACAAGGAAATCGCCTCCTCCTCATGGCTGACGCTCGACGTGGATCCGGCGCTGATCTTCGGCATCGAGCCGGAGCAGATGTGGGAAGCGGCGATCCGGCGCCTCGGCGCCGATCCGGCCGCGCTGCAGACGAGCGCGGGAGTGCACTGATGCGCCCTCTCCTGATATTGCTGGCTGCCGTAGCCCTGGCCGGTTGCCGGGGAGCCCAGCCCGCGCCACCCGCCGCCCAGACACCGAACGATCCGATGCTGCAGAACCTCACGACGATGACCGCGCGGTTCGCGCCGGTCGACCTCACCGCCGATACCTCCACGCTGCCGCCCAACGAGCGGCAGGCACTCGCGAAGCTGGTCGAGGCCGCCAAGGTGTTCGACAGCCTCTACCTGCGCCAGGTCTGGTCGGGCAACCAGGCGATGCTGCTCGACCTGATGCGCGACACGTCCGACCTCGGCCGGGCGCGCCTGCGTTACTTCGTCATCAACAAGGGGCCCTGGTCGCGGCTGGATCACAACGAACCGTTCGTGGCCGGTGCGCCGCCGAAGCCGCCGCAGGCGAATTTCTATCCGGCTGGCGCGACCAAAGAGGACGTCGAGGCGTGGCTCAAGACGCTGTCGCCTGCCGAGCGCACCCGCGCGACGGGATTCTTCACCACCATTCGCCGCGGCCCCGACGGCCGGTTCATCGCCGTGCCCTACAGCCTCGAGTACCAGGGAGAGGTCGCGCTGGTCGCCTCCCTCCTGCGCGAGGCCGCTGCGCTGACGCAGCAGCCGACGCTCAAGGTGTTCCTCGAGAAGCGCGCCGACGCGCTCCTGAGCAACGACTACTACGACAGCGACGTCGCGTGGATGGAGCTCGACGCGAGCATCGAGCCGACCATTGGTCCCTACGAGGTCTACGAGGACGAGTGGTTCAACTACAAGGCGGCCTTCGAGGCGTTCATCACCGTGCGGGATGACGTCGAGACCAACAAGCTGGCGAGCCTGGGCGCCGAGCTGCAGGACATCGAGAACAACCTGCCGATCGATCCGAAGTACCGCAACCCGAAGCTTGGCGCGCTGGCGCCGATCCGCGTCGTCAACACCCTCTTTTCCTCCGGCGAGGCCAACCGGGGCGTGCAGACCGCGGCGTTCAACCTGCCCAACGACGAGCGCGTGATCAAGGAAAAGGGCAGCAAGCGCGTGATGCTCAAGAACAACCAGGAGGCGAAGTTCCGCATGGTGCTGCAGCCGATCGCGAAAGTCGCGCTTTCGGCCGCCGACCAGGGCAACGTCGCCTTCGACGCGTTCTTCACCCACATCCTGATGCACGAGCTGATGCACGGCCTCGGGCCGCACGACATCAGCGTCGGCGGCCGCGCGTCAACGGTGCGGGGGGAGCTGAAGGACACCTACAGCGCCATCGAGGAGGCCAAGGCCGACATCTCCGGCCTGTTCGCGCTGCAGTTCCTCGTCGACAAGGGAAAGCTCGACAAGAAATACGAGCAGACGATGTACACCACCTACCTGGCGTCGATGTTCAGGTCGATCCGGTTCGGGATCAACGAGGCGCACGGCCGCGGCGTGGCGATGCAGCTCAATTACTTCCTCGACCATGGCGGTGTCACGGTCAACGCGGACGGCACGTTCGCGATCAACCCCGCGGCCATCAAGCAGAACGTCATCGATCTCACGCGGGATCTGATGACGCTCGAAGCGGTGGGCGGCTACAATGACGCCAAAAAGATGATCGAGACGCTCGCCGTCAACCGCCCGCCCACGCAAACCGTGCTGGATCGGTTAAAGGACGTGCCCGTGGATATCGAGCCGCGCTTCGTGACCGCCGATCAACTGCTGTCGCAGAAATAATCACCGTGTAGGGCGGGTCCTGTGGACCCGCCGGGAGAGACGTCATGAGAAGGTCCCGCACGCCCTGGGCGGCGCTCGTCGTGTGTGCGCTGTTGACCGCTGCCGCGATCGGCACCTCCGCCCAGAACCGGGCAGCGTCTGCACCGACGTCTGCACCGACGTCTGCAACGACGGCCCAGACGGCGGCCGCGAGCATCGGCGCCGCGACCGACTGGCGCACCTGGGGTGGCGATCTTCGCGCCACGCGCTACGCCCCCTTCGACCAGATCAACAAGGACAATTTCGCGAAGCTCGAGGTCGCGTGGCGGTTCAAGACCGACGCGCTCGGGCCGTTTCCCGAGTTCAACCTCCAGTCGACGCCGCTGATGGTGGGCGGCGTGCTGTACACCACCGCCGGCACCCGCCGCGCCGTCGTCGCGCTCAACGCGGCGTCCGGCGAGATGCTGTGGATGCACCGTGAAGACGAGGGGAAGCGCGGCGAAGCGGCGCCGCGGCGGCTCTCGGGGCGCGGGCTGGCGTACTGGACCGACGGCCGCGAGCAGCGGATCATCTACGTCACGCCGGGCTACCAGATGGTCGCGCTCGACGCGAAAACCGGCAACCGTGTCCCGGGGTTCGGCAAGAACGGCATCGTCGATCTGAAGCTCGAGATCGACCAGGAGATGGACCTGCTGACCGGGGAGATCGGCCTTCATGCCGCTCCCGTCATCTCGTCGGATGTGGTCGTGATCGGCGCGGCGCACCTGCCGGGCAGCATTCCCAAGAGCTATCGCAGCGAGAAGGGCTACGTGCGCGGTTTTGACGTGCGCACCGGCAAGCGCCTCTGGATCTTCCACACGATTCCCAAGCCCGGCCAACCGGGCTCGGAAACGTGGGAGGGAGATTCGCTCAACAACACCGGGCACGGCGGCGTCTGGGCGCAGATGAGCATCGACGAGGAGCTCGGGCTCGTCTACCTGCCGGTGGAGCTGCCCACCGGCGACTACTACGGCGGTCACCGGCCTGGTGACGGCCTCTACGGCGAGAGCATCGTCGCCGTGGAGCTGAAGACGGGAAAGCGCCGCTGGCACTACCAGCTCGTGCATCACGGCCTCTGGGATTTCGACATCCCGACCGCGCCGATCCTTGCGGACATCACGGTAGACGGCCGGCGGATCAAGGCGCTGGCGCAGCCGACCAAGCAGGGATGGGTCTACGTGCTCGATCGCACCAACGGCCAGCCGGTGTGGCCGATCCCCGAGCGCCCGGTCGAGCAGTCAACCGTGCCGGGTGAGAAGTCGAGCCCGACGCAGCCGTTCGTGAGCAAGCCGCCGGCGTTCGACCGGCAGGGTGTGGCGATCGACGACCTGATCGACTTCACGCCGGAGCTGCGCGCGGAGGCCGTGAAGTTCGTCTCGCGCTACAAGATCGGCCCGCTGTTCACGCCGCCAGTCGTGAGCAACTGGGACGGACCGCTGGGCACGTTGATGATGCCGTCGACGACCGGCGGGGCTAACTGGGAGGGCGGTTCGCTCGACCCTGAGACCAACTACCTGTATATCTACTCGGCCACCCAGGTGTCGAACCTCAGCTTCCTCGAATCCGGGACGCGCTCCGAGATGCGCTACGTGCGCGGGATGGCGTGGGACCCCAAGGGACCGGCGCCGAATCTCCCCGCGGCGGGCGTGGCCGGTGGCGACGCGTCACCGGTCGTGACGATCCAAGGATTGCCAATCGTCAAGCCGCCTTACGGCCGGATCACCGCGATCGATCTCAACAAGGGCGAGATCGTCTGGCAGATCGCGCATGGCGAGACGCCGGACAACGTCCGCAACCATCCGGCGCTCAAGGGCCTGACGATCCCGAGGACAGGGCGCGTCGGGCGCACCGGCACGCTCACCACCAAGACGCTGGTGATCGCCGGTGAAGGCGGGTTCTTCACCACCCCCTCGGGCCAGCGCGGGGCGATGCTCCGCGCCTACGACAAGGCGACCGGGAACGAGGTCGGCGAAGTCTTCATGCCGGCACCGCAGACCGGGTCCCCGATGACCTACATGCTCGACGGACGGCAGTACCTGATCGTGCCGATCAGCGGCGGCGGATACAGCGGCGAGTTCGTGGCCTACAGGGCGCCGCGCCAGGCGCCGACGACCAATTGATGCGGCGAGTACTGCTGGCGGCGGCGGTCGCAGCGCTGGCGATTCCGCTTGCCGTGGTTTCGATCGGGGCACAGAAACCGCAGACGAGCCTCGCCGGCGTCGTTGACGTGCACGCGCACTCGCATCCCGACAGCATCGAGCGCTCGATTGACGCCATCGCGCTGGCCAGGCTGGCGCGCGAGAGCGGGATGCGCGGCATCGTCCTCAAGAATCACAACGAGCCGACGGCATCGCTGGCGTATGTCGTGCGCAAAGAGGTGCCGGGCATCGAGGTATTCGGCGGGATCGTGCTCAACCGCGCGGTCGGCGGCATCAACCCCGCGGCAGTCGAACAGATGGCGCGCGTCGCCGGGGGCTGGGGCCGGGTGGTGTGGCTGCCGACCGCCGAATCCGAGAACCAGGTGCGGTTCGAGAAGGCCGACCGCCCCTTTGTCCCGATCGCGCGCGGTGGCCAGCTGTTGCCGGAAACGCGCGAGGTCCTGCGGATCGTCGCGGCGCGCGGCCTGACGCTCGCGACCGGCCACTCGTCTCCCGAGGAAAGCCTGCTGGTGATCCGCGAAGCCAGGGCCGCCGGCGTCCAGCGTATCGTCGTCACCCACCCGCGTTTTCCGTCGATCAGGATGTCGGTCGAGCAGATGAAGCAGGCGGCGTCACAGGGGGCGTTCCTGGAGCTGGTCTACGGCGGCGTGGTGCAGGTTCCGCCGACCGCCACGCTCGAGGACTACGTCGCCACCGTGCGGGCGGTGGGGCCGGCTCACGTCATCCTGTCGAGCGACCTCGGGCAGCCCGGGCGGCCGCTTCACCCGGATGGCCTGCGCCAGTTCATGGATCGGATGGGCGAGCAGGGGTTCGCCCCGGACGCGCTCGCGCTGATGATGAAGACCAACCCGGCAAGGCTCCTCGGCCTCCAATAGCAGGTTGACGAGACGTTGTTGCCCGGGATCGTGTAGTTTATTGGGTAATATTCGAGCTGAATTCTGACAAAGAATTCAGAGACTCTTCAGTCGCGCGTGCATCAGGGTTCGGTTACTATCCTGTCAAGATTTTTGGGAGGAACTATGAAGCGTTTGCTGGTTGTTCTGATCGTGGCTGGAGCGTTCGTGATCGGGGCGCGCGCGTCGGCGCATCATTCGTTCGCCGCGACATACCTGGAAGACCAGAGCGTGACGATCGAAGGGGAGCTGGTGCAGTTCCTGTTCCGCAACCCCCATTCCTTCGTGCACGTGATGGTGAAGGAGAAGGACGGTTCGATGGTGCGCTACGCCGTCGAGTGGGGCGGCGCCGGCCAGCTTGGCGGGCAGGGTGTCACCCGTGAAACCCTGAAGCCCGGTGACGTCGTCGTCATCAGTGGCAGCCCGGGCCGCAACCCGGCCGACCATCGCGTTCGCATGGTCAGCCTGCGGCGCCCGAAGGACGGATTCGGCTGGGGCGGCAAGCCCGGCGAAGTCGTCGACTAGTTTTTTGTTGTAGCGTGAACGTAGGGCGGGTCCTCCTGGACCCGCCTTTTTTATTTGGGTAACCGCGCGACGGCCGTGCGGACGATCAGGCCGGTGCCGTCGCCGGCGTCCTCGGCGGCGCTTTCGGCCCAGGCAAACACGAGATCCTCACCTTGCCGCGCGACGCGCGGGAATCCGCTGGCGCGGCCGCCGGAGACACCGGCGACCGAGACGGCGGGTGATTTCGCCCCTGACTGTTCGATACGGCGCATCCGGAACTGCCCCTTGCCGCCGGCGAACTCCACCCAGGTCGCCACCGCCGAGCCGTCGTCCAGCATCTCCACATCGACACGGCCGAGCGATCCCGCTTCGTCCAGTCGAATCGGCGTGCCCCACGTGCGGCCCGCGTCGCTCGAGAACGCCGCGTACGCCTGGCCCTGGTCGTTCTTCACGGTGAACCACGCCGCGGCGACGCTCCGGCCGGCCGCGCTCAGCATCGGGCCGTTCACCGGGCAGGCGTAGACCTCCCAGTTGTCGTTGTGCAACGGCGCGCTCGCGGTCCAAGTGCCGTTCTCGAACCGCGACACGGCGATGTCGCGAATCTCCTTGTCGCTGCGATCGCGGAACGCCGCCAGCGGGCCGTCGGCGGTCACGACGGCGGTGGTCGAACAGCACTCGCAGACCTTGGCATCGATCTCGGTATCGGCCGTCTGCTTCCACGCCGCGTCGAAGCTCGCGTAGCGGAGGGTGATGGCGGGGCCGTCAGGGTTGTCGAGGTCGAGCTCGTTCGCGCGCGCATCCAGCCAGATCACGCCGAACCCATTACCCGGCAGCTCGAACGGCGAGGCAAAGCCGTGCTGGGTCTTGGTGTTGTCGTGGTGCGGAAGAAACGATCGCGCCCAGGTCTTCCCCTCGTCGGTGGAGTAGGTGAGGCGCAGGTTGTAGCCCTCGCGTATCGCGTCCGTTTCTTCGAGCCAGTTGGCGACGATGGTGCCGTTGGCGAGGCGCATGACTGTCGGGGTGTCGGCGTAGCTCAGGAACCACTTATCGCCTGACGGGACGGTGCGGGCCGGCGTCCAGCCGGATGCGGAGCGTTCCGAGAACTTGAGCTCGACCTTCTTCGGCGTCCGCTCGATCCAGCTCAGGATGACGCCGCGACTGGAGGCGGTCAGCTGCGGTTCGCTGCTCTCGGGTCCGGCGGGAGTGGCTGTCTGTTCCACGCCAACCGTCCACGCCGCGGGCGTGTTCGCCGGCGTCCCGGTGCCCCCCGTGCCGCCCGGTTCGCTCCGGGAGCATGCGGCTGTCATGACGGCGGCGGCTACGAGTATTGCGGCGGTGCTCGTCCGTATCCTCTGCATTCCCGGGAGCATATCACCCGGTTATTTGACAGCCGTCCCGGGCGGCTAGGACAATGCAGCCACGGTGCGAGGCTTACTCAGGCGGCAGACACGCGGGTTGGCGGCGGGCCTCCTCGTCGCGATCTCGGTCGCGCTGTCCGCGCAGTGCGTGACCACAGCGGAGATGTCGCTCGCCGAGCAGGCCTGCTGTGCGTTGATGGGTCACGACTGTGGCCCGATGGCCGGCGAGCACGAGTGCTGCAAGTCGGAGGCGCCACGGATCGATCAACGGTCAGCAGAACCGCGCGCGACGCTGCCTGTTCCGCATGCTCCCGCCATCGACCTCGATCTCCCGCCCGCGACCAGCCACCTCGACTCGGGCGCCAGCGTTCCGGTGTTTACTGGCCTTGTCGTCAAGCCGCCGGGTGTGCCGACATATCTTCTGATCTCGACGCTCCGCCTCTAACCTCACCTCAATCCAGGAAAACAGTTTCCAAGGGGCGTCGTGTCTCCACGCGCCCATGAGGTGATCACGTGTTGTACGTCTTCCTGCTCGTACTGCTGGCCGTTCCGTCATCGGCGCGCGCCCAGGTCCCGCTGTCCATTCGCAGCGGCGAAGCCCCGCTCAGCATGCGAGCGGCACTCGACGAGGCGCTGAACGGCAATCCGACGCTCGTTGCGCTGCGCCGTCAGTTCGATGCCGCGCGCCTCCGGCCCGTGCAGGAGCGGTTCCTCATGCCGCCGACCTTCGAGGCGCAGATCTGGCAGTGGCCGTTCAACACGCTGAACCCGCTGAACACCAGCATGTACATGTTCACCGCCCGCCAGGACCTGCCCGGAAGGGGCAAGCGGCAGCTTCGCGCCGCCCTGGGAGAGAAGGAGTCAGAGATCGCCTCCAACAGCATCGCCGTACGCGCGCGGGAGGTGATCGAGGAGGTGAAGAGGGCGTATGCCGCGCTCTATGTGAACCGGAAGGCCCTCCAGGTCCACGATGCCAGCGTGGACCTGCTGCGCCAGTTCGCGGACGCGTCGGTGATCCAGTACGCGGCCGGCCGAGCGTCGCAGCACGACACCCTGAAGGCGGTGCTCGAGGTGTCGAAGCTGCACGAGGAGCTGGTCATGTTCCAGGAGGGTGCGCAGCTCGCGGCCGCACAGCTCAACGTCCTGCTCAACCGGCCGGCCGGCGACCGCGTCGGCGCTCTGGAGGACCCGGTTGACTCGGTGCTGTCGGCCACTCCGGAGGAGCTCCAGCAGAGGGCGCTGATGCGGCATCCCGAGCTGCGGGGCGCGCAGCTCGCGATCGAGCGCGCGCAGGCGTCGCTGGCTGTGGTGGAAGGCGACTACAAGCCCGATTTTATGGTCGGGGGCGGCTACATGCTGATGCCGCGCGACCGCGACGCGTGGACCGCATCCCTGGGCATCACCTGGCCGACGGCACGATGGGCGCGAGGCCGGCTGGATGCGCAGAAGGCGGTGGCGACCGCCGAAAGCGAGGCGGCCCGCGCGGAACAGCGGGCAATCGAAAGCAGCGTACGCCTCGCCGTCCAGCAGGCCTACATCCGCGTCAAGTCAGCGGAACAGCGCGCGGCGCTGCTTCGCGCGACCGTCGTCCCGCAGTCGCGGCAGACGCTCGAGGTGTCGCGCATCGCGTACGAGTCGAATCGCGGCGACTTCCTGGCGCTGATCGAGAGTCAACGGGCGGTGCTCGACGCCCAGCTCGGGTACTACCGGGCCGTCAGTGACCTCGCGCAGGCGCGCGCGGACCTCGAACGCGCCGTGGGTGAGGACCTCTCGACCGGGATGACGCGGGCGATCGAAGGGAGCCGCTGACCAGCATGGCCACCCAACGCCGCCTCGACATCGTCCTCGCGCTGGTCATCGTGGTCGCTGTCGCCGCCGGCCTTGCCTACGCGTTTCGCGATCAGATCGCGGCCAGGATGAGCGGCAGTGGAAGCGGCACCACGGCGATCGCCCCTGCTGGTCCTGCGGGAGCCGCGGACGCGCGAGGACCGATCACCATCGACCCGCGACGGCAGCAGCTCGTCGGCGTTCGAACGGTGCCGGTCGAGCGAGCAGCGATTGCTCCCACGATTCGCGCGACCGGCACGGTCCGGTACGACGAGACGCGGATGGCCGAGGTGAACCTGAAAGTCGAAGGGTGGATCCGCGACCTCTTCGTTGACTACACAGGGCAGTCCGTTGCGCGCGGCCAGCGGCTGTTTACGCTCTTCAGCCCCGAGCTGCTGGCGACGGAAAACGAATATCTCCTCGCGCTCAGGACGCGTGACGAGCTGGTGGCCGCGTTGCCGGCCCAGTCGGAGCCGACGCCGCAGGCAGCCCAGTCCCGGGATTACGCCGATCGCCTCGTGGCCGCTTCGAGGCAGCGACTGGCGCTGTGGGACCTTCCTGAAGCGCAGATCCGCACCCTCGAGGAGACCCGCAAGCCCCAGGCGCTGATGACCTTCACCTCGCCCGCAAACGGTTATGTCATCGAGAAGCAGGCGATCACCGGCATGCGCGTCATGCCAGGCCAGACGCTCTACAAGATCGCCGATCTCTCGGTGGTCTGGGTCGAGGCGGATATCTACGAGCGGGAGATGTCGCTCATCCGGGTGGGCCAGTCCGCGAGCGTCACCCTCGACGCGTACCCGGGAGAGACATTCCCGGGCCGCGCCGTTTACATCTATCCGTACGTCGAGGAACAGAGCCGGACGGTGAAGGTCCGGTTGCAGTTCTCCAACGCTCGCGGCCGGCTCAAGCCGGGCATGTTCGCGAACGTCGAGCTCCAGACCGCGGGCCGGACGGGGCTGACGGTGCCGTCCGACGCACTGCTCGACTCCGGCGCGCAGCAGGTCGTCTTCGTCGCCGAGGGTGAGGGCCGATTCACGCCGCGGCCGGTGAAGATCGGTCTCCGGTTGAGCGACCGCGTCGAGATTCTCGACGGCCTGAAGGAAGGCGAGCAGGTCGCCTCGAGCGCCACCTTCTTCCTCGACTCCGAAAGCCAGCTTCGCGCCGGGTTGCAAAACTATGAGGCGCCGCCGCCGCCGGCGGGCGCGGCAACGGCGCCCGGCGGTCCTGGTCCTGCCCTCAGCATCTCATTCCGTTCGCAACCTGACCCCGCCAGGACGGGAGACAACACGTTTGAAGCGCGGGTCGCCGACGCCTCGGGGCAGGCGGTCACCGACGCCGAGGTCCTGGTGCAGCTGTTCATGCCGGCGATGCCGTCGATGAGCATGCCGGCGATGCGGGGTGATGCGAAGCTGCCACACGCCGGAGGCGGCGTGTACCGGGGACCCGGGCAGGTGGCCATGGCCGGACGATGGGATGTGACGGTGACGGTGAGCCGGGGCGGCGCGCGTCTTGGCAGCCAGCAGTTCGCCCTGGTGGCACGGTAAAGCGGTGATCAACCAGATCATCGACTGGTGTAGCCGCAATCGTTTCCTGGTATTCACCGGAACGCTCGTGCTGACGTTCTGGGGGATCTGGGCGATGCGAGTCACGCCGGTTGATGCCGTGCCCGACATCTCCGACGTCCAGGTCATCGTCTCGACCGACTGGGCGGGAAGAAGCCCGGACCTGATCGAGGACCAGGTCACCTTTCCAATCGTGTCGGCGCTGATCTCGACGCCGAACGTCAGGAGCGTTCGCGGCTTCACCGATTTCGGCATCTCGTACGTCTACGTCATCTTCGAAGACGGCACCGACATCTACTGGGCGCGCAGCCGCGTGGTCGAGTACCTGCAGGGCATACGCGGCCAGCTTCCCGAGGACGTCAACCCGGTCATCGGCCCGGACGCGACGGGGGTCGGCTGGGTGTTCGAATACGCGCTGGTGGACGAGTCCGGTCAGCAGAACCTCGCGCAGCTCCGCTCGTTCCAGGACTGGTATCTGCGCTACTGGCTGGCGTCGGTGCCGGGCGTCGCGGAAGTCGCGAGCATCGGCGGCTTCGTGCAGCAGTACCAAGTCACGCTGGATCCGAACCGGCTCGCGGGATACGGCCTCGGCGTGCGGGACGTCGTCCAGGCGATCAAGACCAGCAACAACGACGTCGAAGGCCGGCTGCTCGAATTTGCCGGCCGGGAGTACATGGTCCGGGGCCGCGGGTATTTGAAGTCGATCGCCGATATCGAGCAGGTGTCGCTCGGTGCCGGCGCCGGCGGCACGCCGCTGACGGTCGGCGACGTCGCGACCGTCCGCCTCGGGCCGGATATCAGGCGCGGGGTGGCCGAGCTGGACGGCAAGGGTGAGGTCGTCGGCGGCATCGTCGTGATGCGCTTCGGTGAGAACGCGCTCGATGTCATCGATCGGGTCAAGGCGAAGCTGGAGGAGGTCAAGGCGTCAATGCCTCCCGGGGTCACGCTCGTGCCGACCTATGACCGGTCCGGCCTGATCAGGGAATCGATCGGCAACCTCCGGCGGACGCTGATCGAGGAAGCGATCGTCGTGTCGCTCGTGATCATCGTCTTCCTGTTCCATTTCCGATCGGCCTTGATCCCGATCCTCGCGCTGCCGATCGCCGTCGCAGCGGCGTTCATCCCGATGTCCTACCTCGGCGTGTCGTCGAACATCATGTCGCTGGGCGGCATCGCACTCGCGATTGGCGTGCTGGTTGACGCGTCGATCGTGATGGTCGAGAACGCCTACCGGCAGGTCTCGGAGCCGGAGGGCGGGCAGCCGGTGGCGCTCGAGGACCAGCCGGGCGTGGTGATCGCCGCCGCCAAGCAGGTGGGCCGCCCGATTTTCTTCTCCCTGGCGGTGATCATCGTGTCATTCGCGCCGGTGTTTCTGCTCGAAGCGCAGGAAGGGCGCATGTTCCGGCCGCTGGCGTTTACGAAAACCTTCGCGATGGGCGCGGCCGCGCTGCTGTCGATCACGCTCGTGCCGGTGCTGATGGTCATCTTCATCCGTGGCCGGAATCTCCGGCCCGAGTCCGCGAATCCCCTCTCGCGATTCTTCGGGGCGCTCTATGCTCCGGTGCTCAGGCTCGCCCTCCGATGGCGCTGGGCCGCGCTGGCGATCAACTTCGCCGTGGTGCCGCTGACCATCCCGCTCGTCTTCCTGATCGGGAGCGAGTTCATGCCGCCTCTCTACGAGGGTTCGCTGCTCTACATGCCCACGTCTCCCCCCGGATTGTCGATTACCGAATCGACCCGCCTGCTGCAGGTGCAGGACAAGCTGCTGCGCGGGTTTCCCGAGGTCGAACGCGTGTTCGGGACCGTGGGGCGGGGCACCAGCGCCACCGACAACTCTCCGATGGGCATGGTCAACACCACCGTCACGCTGAAGCCGCGCGCGGAGTGGCGAGCCGGGATGACGCTCGAGCGCCTCCAGTCCGAGATGGATGAGGCGCTGCAGTTCCCGGGATTTCCGAATGTCTGGACGCAGCCGATCCGGAACCGGCTCGACATGCTGCTGACCGGGATCAAGACGCCCGTCGGCATCAAGATCTTTGGGCCCGACCTCGCGGTCATCGAAACGGTGGGACAGCAGATCGAGCAGGCGCTGCAGCGCGTCGACGGGACGCGCAGCGTCTACGCGGAGCGGGTGACCCAGGGCTTCTTCACGGACATCCAGATCGACCGCGCGGCGATCGGGCGCCACGGCCTCACGGTGGAGGACGTCCAGGACGTGATCCAGGCGGCGCTCGGCGGCGAGAACGTCACCCGCACGATCGAGGGACGCGAGCGCTACCCCGTGAACGTCCGCTACGAGCGCGATTTCAGGGAGGATATTCCGAGCCTGGAGCGCGTGCTGGTAAAGTCGCCGACCGGCGCGCAGGTCCCGCTCGGGCAGCTCGCGCGCATCACGCTGACGACCGGTCCGGCGATGATCCGCGACGAGAACGCGCAGCTTGCCGGCTACGTCTACGTCGACACCGCCACACGCGACATCGGCGGCTACGTCGATCGCGCGAGGGAAGCGATTGCGGCGGCGGTGACCCTGCCGGCGGGGTACACGCTGCAGTGGACCGGCCAGTACGAGTTCCAGGTGCGCGCGCGCGAGCGCCTGCGGATCCTCCTGCCGATCGTCTTCTTTGTGATCTTCATCCTGCTCTACATGACGTTCCATTCCGCGTCGGAGGCGGGAATCGTGATGCTCTCGGTCGTCTACGCCATGACCGGCGGCGTGATTCTGCAGTGGCTGCTGGGGTACAACTTCTCGGTCGCGGTGTGGGTCGGATACATTGCTCTCTATGGCGTCGCCGTACAGACCGGCGTGGTGATGGTGGTATACCTGCACGAGGCGCTGGACGCGCGGCTGCGCCAGGGCGGCGAGATCACCGAACAGGACATCTGGCAGGCAACGCTGGACGGGTCAATCCTCCGCCTGCGTCCGAAGCTGATGACCGTGACGGTCGTCATGGCCAGCCTGGTGCCGATCATGTGGAGTACGGGTGTAGGGTCGGACGTGATGAAGCCGATCGCCGCGCCGATCATCGGTGGCATGGTCACCTCGACCATTCACGTCCTGATCATCACGCCCGTCATCTTCTACATCATGAAGCTGCGGGCGCTGCGCGCGGGCCGGTTGACGGTTTCGAGGATCAGCGCGTGAGCGGGCGAGAAGCGCGATAATCGTGGGGGAGGCCGTGATGCGGATCAATCGGAGAAAAGCGTTAGTCCTGCTGTCGATGCTGGCGGGAGCGGTACACACGGTGCGCGGCCAGCTGCCGCGGAAGATGGATGTCTTCAAGGACGCGTCGTGCGGCTGCTGCGGCTACTGGGTCGCCCACCTGCGGAAAACGGGCTTCCAGGTCACGGCGAATGACGTGACCAACCTCAACGAGATCAAGGACAAGCATCGCGTGCCGGCCCAGACCCGGTCGTGTCACACGGGGCTGGTCGAGGGGTATGTCATCGAGGGCCACGTGCCCGCCGCCGACGTGCATCGCCTGCTGAAGGAGAAGCCCGCGGGCATCATCGGGCTCGCCGTCCCGGGAATGCCGATTGGATCGCCCGGCATGGAGGGTGCGAATCCACAGCCGTACGACGTACTCGCGTTCGACCGCGAGGGCCGTACCAAGGTGTTCGCTTCACACGGACCTCGCCCGCGTTGATCGAGGCGGGTCGCGGCCTGCCAACAGATGGCTAGCTGGGAGCGTTTCGTCCGGCAGCCGCAGAGTACCTGGTTCCGCAAGGTGGCCTTCCAGGTCCACCTGTGGACCGGGCTCATCTTCGGCGTGTACTTCGTCGCCATCTGCGTATCCGGAAGTGTCCTGGTCTACAGGAACGATCTGTACCAGATGTTTTCCCCGCAGTCCGTCTTCGTTGCCGCGTCGGCCAACCGCATGTCCGCAGATCAGCTCGACGAAGCGGCACTCCGCGCCTACCCCGGCTCCACGGTCGAAAACAGGTGGGACCGGGGCGCCAACCAGGCGGTCGAGATCCAGCTCACCAACGGCACCGATTCACGAATGCGGCTGTTCAACCCTTACACGGGCGAGGATCTGGGAGACCCGGTGCCGCTTGGGTTTCGCATGACCGCCTGGCTCCTGGGTTTTCACGATCACCTGCGTTTCGAGGACACTGGTCGCCGCGTCAATGGCGCAGGCGCGATCTTCGCGATCGTGCTCGGCATCTCGGGCGCCATCGTCTGGTGGCCAGGCAGCAGGAACTGGCGCCGAAGCCTGAGGATCGAGGCAACGGCCAACTGGAAGCGCCTGACATGGAGCCTGCACAGCGCGCTCGGGTTCTGGTTCATTGGATTCCTGCTGTTGTGGGGCGTCACCGGAACCTACCTGGCCCTCCCGCAGGTCTTTGCCACGGCCTTCGATTACATCGAGCCCATCGATGAGGCCAACCCCGTCGAACGCGTCGGCGACCGCATTCAGTACTGGCTGGCGTACCTGCACTTCGGGCGGTTGGGTGGGCGGGGGATTCCGTGGTGCGGCCGGGGCGCCTGCGACACCGTGACCAAGGCCACCTGGGCGTTACTGGGCCTGGCCGCGCCGGTGATGTTCGTCACGGGCGCCGTCATGTGGTGGAACCGCGTCCTCCGAAAGGCCACCCTGTGACCCCGCCGCGGTACGTGCCGGTTGTCGCCGCCGGGATTCTCGCGGCGCTGTTCGTGGTTGAGAGATTCTTCCCCTTGCGCCGCGCCCGGGCGCCGCTGGTGACGAGGCTGATCCTCAACGGCGCCATATCCGGACTGGCGTTCCTGACGGCGATGGTGGTGGTCCGGCCGTCGGCGATGCGCGCTCTGGGCTGGGCAACCCGCGAATCCTTCGGCCTGGTGCACGTCGTGCCGGCGCCCCCCTGGGCGCGGGCGGTGGTGGGTTTTGTCCTGCTGGACCTCAGCTTCTACTACTGGCACGTGCTCAATCACCGGCTGCCGTTCCTGTGGCGCTTCCACAACGTGCATCACATGGACCCCGACCTCGACGTCTCGACGGGCTTCCGCTTCCACTTCGGCGAGGTCCTGATGTCGACCGTGTTCCGCGTCACCCAGGTCACCGTGACCGGCGTGTCGTTCTCCACCTTCGCCGCCTACGAGCTGGCCTTTCAGGCCAACACCCTGTTCCATCACAGCAATGTTCGATTGCCCATTCGCGTGGAGCGCCTCCTGAACACGGTGCTCGTCACGCCGCGGATGCACGGCGTCCACCACTCGCAGGTCCGCGGTGAAACCAACTCCAACTTCGGCGTCGTCTTCCGCTGGTGGGACGCGCTGCATCGCAGCATCCGCCTGAACGTGCCGCAGTCGCAGATCGTGATTGGCGTCGCCGGATACGCGCGGCCTGACGACAACCGCTTCCTCCACGCGCTGACACTCCCGTTCCGGCGTCAACGTGACTACTGGCGCAGGGACGATGGCACCGTGCCCGAGCGGGCGGCGAATGCACTGGCGCCAGAGCCAGCACGCCTGGCCGAGTAGGCCGGCGCGATGGAGCTCGCTGGATTGTTCGTGGCGGCGTTCCTGGCGGCGACCATCCTGCCGCTCGCGTCAGAAGTTCCCCTGGCGCTCCTCGTGCGCTCCAGCGGCGAGCTGGTGCTGCCGGTGATGGTGGCGACCGCCGGCAACTATCTCGGCGCGTGCACGACCTACGCGCTCGCCCGCGGAGTCATCGGCCGCCGCTCACCCAATCCTGACACCACCGCCGGACGCGCGGTGACGCTGTTCCGGCGCTACGGCGTTGCGACGCTTCTGCTCTCGTGGGTACCGATCATCGGCGACGCCTTCGTCGCGCTCGCCGGCGCTGCCAGGGTGCCGTTGCTGCCCTTCTCGGCCTTGACCATCGCCGGGAAGGCGGCGCGATACGCGGCCGTTGCGTGGCTGGCCTCGCGTGGGTGACCATCGGGGGTGATTGAAACCCTGCTCGAGAATCAGCGCGCGTTCCTTCGCTACCTGGAGCGCCGGGTCGGAGACCGCGCGCTGGCCGAAGACATCCTGCAGGACTCGTTCGCCAAAGTGGTGGCTCGGCCGGAGCTGGCTCCCGCGGATGAATCGATCGTCCCGTGGTTCTATCGAACGCTGCGCAACGCCGCCATCGATCAGCTCCGGCGCCGCGGCGCCGCCGGCCGCGCCGCTGAGGCATTCGCCCGCGAGCTGGAAGCCGGGCTCATCCCCGGCTCCGAAATCGAGGCCGAGATCTGCGCCTGCGTCACGCGGCTGGCCGGCACGCTCAAGCCCGAGTATGCCGCGGCGCTGCAGGCGATCGACGTGCGCGGCACGCCCGTAAAGGACTTCGCGGTCGAGCAGGGCCTCTCGGCCAGCAACGCCGGAGTCCGCGTGTTTCGCGCCCGGGAGGCGCTGAAGCGGCGGGTGATGGAATCGTGTGGCACATGCGCCGAGCATGGGTGCGTCGACTGCACCTGCCGCGCGTCCCGGGTGTAATGCCGCGGGGGGGCATGCGTTAACCTGCTAGAGGTTACCGACCGATGCCCGAACATCAGCACGTCCCTGTCCCTGGAAAAGCAATCGATCCGGTCTGCGGCATGACCGTGGACCCCGCTCGCGCCGCCGGCCACGTCGAACACAAGGGGCAGACCTACCACTTCTGCGGCAAGCGCTGCGTTGAGCGCTTCACGGCCGACCCTGAGCGGTTTCTCGCGCCCGCCGCGCCGCCGGTCGCCGTACCGGTCACCCTGCACCCTGCACGTGCACATGCACCCGCACATGCACCTGCACGTGCACCTGCACCTGCACCTGCACCTGCAAGTGCACCTGCAAGTGCACCTGCACCCGGAACCTCCTGGACCTGCCCGATGCACCCCGAGGTCGTCCGGGACGTCCCGGGAAGCTGCCCGCTCTGCGGCATGGCGCTCGAGCCGATGACCGTCGCACTGGAGGACGGTCCTAATCCTGAACTCGCCGACATGACGCGCCGCTTCAAAGTCGCGGCGCTTCTCGCCGCGCCCGTCGTCGTGCTCGCCATGGGTGACATGGTGCTGGGCATGGGACTCGGAGGGCGGCTGGACGTCCAGATCACCAATTGGGTCGGGCTGGCGCTCGGCACGCCCGTCGTCTTCTGGGCAGGGTGGCCATTCTTCGAGCGCGCCTGGGCCTCAATCGTCAATCGCAGTCCCAACATGTTCACGCTGATCGCGCTTGGCGTTGGGGCGGCCTATCTGTACAGCGCGGCGGCCACGATCGCCCCGGCCTGGTTCCCGGACGGTTTCCGGATGCACGGCGTCGTGGAGACATATTTCGACACGGCGGTCGTGATCACTGCGCTGGTGCTCCTCGGGCAGGTCCTCGAACTGCGCGCGCGCAGCCAGACAAGCTCCGCGATCCGGCAACTGCTCGGCCTCGCGCCGAAGACCGCGCGCCGGATCAGCGGCGATCGCGAGGAGGACGTGCCGCTCGCCGACGTGCTGGTGGGCGACCTGCTCCGCGCGCGGCCTGGCGAAAAAATTCCGGTCGACGGCGTTGTCACCGAGGGTCGAAGCTCGGTTGACGAGTCGATGGTGACGGGTGAGCCGGTGCCGGTCGAAAAGGAGCGCGGCGCGAAAGTCACCGGAGGGACGGTCAACGGTACGGGTGCGCTCGTCATCCGCGCCGAGCGCGTGGGCAGCGATACCCTGCTTGCGCAGATCGTCCGGATGGTCTCGGAGGCCCAGCGGAGCCGCGCGCCGATCCAGCGTCTGGCCGACCGCATCGCCGCCTGGTTCGTACCCGCCGTCGTGGCCGTGGCGGTGATGAGCTTCATCGCCTGGAGCGTATGGGGCCCGGAGCCGCGCCTGGCGTACGCGCTGGTCAATGCAGTCGCCGTGCTGATCATCGCGTGCCCGTGCGCGCTCGGCCTCGCGACGCCGATGTCGATCATGGTCGGCACCGGGCAGGGCGCCACGGTCGGCGTGCTCATCAAGAACGCCGAAGCGCTCGAACGGCTCGAGAAGGTGGACGTCCTGGTCGTCGACAAGACCGGCACGCTCACCGAAGGCAAGCCCCGGCTCGTGACCGTCGTTCCGCTCGGTGGCAGTGTCACTGGCAGCGTCACTGAGCGCGAGCTGCTGTCGCTGGCCGCAGGCCTCGAGCAGGCGAGTGAACACCCGCTGGCCGCGGCGATCGTCGCAGGCGCCCGCGAGCGGCAGGCACCTGTCGAATCGGCATCGGATTTCCGCTCGGAGACCGGGAAAGGGGTGCTCGGCCGCGTCGCAGGTCGCATCGTCGCGCTTGGCAATGCCGCGCTGATGGGGGATCTCGGCGTCGACCTCGGCTCCAGCCAGGCGCAGGCCGACGCTCTGCGAAGCGAGGGGCAGACGGTGATGTTCGTCGCCGTCGATCGGCGGCTTGGCGGCCTGCTCGGCGTGACTGATCCGATCAAAAGCTCCACCCCCGAGGCGGTGAAGGAACTGCACCAGGAAGGCCTCCGCCTGATCATGCTCACCGGCGACAGCCGCACGACCGCCCAGGCGGTCGCGAAGACGCTCGGCATGGACGACGTGATCGCCGAGGTGCTGCCGGCGCAGAAGCTGGAGGTCGTCAAGGATCTGCAGTCGAAGGGGCATGCCGTCGCCATGGCGGGAGACGGCATCAACGACGCCCCGGCGCTGGCGCAGGCGACCGTCGGCATCGCGATGGGGACCGGGACTGACGTCGCGATGGAAAGCGCCGGGATTACGCTGGTGAAGGGCGATCTGCGCGGCATCGCACGCGCCCGCCGCCTGAGCCGCGCGACGATGCGCAACATCCGGCAGAATCTCGTGCTCGCGTTCATCTACAACCTTGTCGGCGTCCCGGTCGCCGCCGGCATTCTGTATCCACTTACCGGGACGCTCATCAGCCCGATCTGGGCGAGCGCAGCGATGACGCTGAGCTCGGTGTCGGTCATCGGCAACGCGTTGCGCCTGCGCCGCGTCCGGCTGTAAGTCACGTGTATCCGGTCCTGTTTCGCATCGGCGCCTTCGAGATCACGACCTTCGGCGTGCTGGTGGGGATCGCCGCCCTCGTCGGGATCTGGATCTTCGGCCGCGAGCTTCGGCGCGCTGGACTACCGGAGTCAGGTGGGAACGCGGCAATAGCGGGAGTCATCGGAGGCCTTGCGGGCGCCAAGCTGATCTGGACGCTCGAACACCTGGGAACTGGCACGTTCAGTTCGCTGTTCTTCAATCGCGGCGGTTTGAGCTGGTTCGGCGGGTTGATTGGCGGCGTGGGCACGGGCCTCTGGATGTTGCGGCGGCACGGTCTTCCGCTCATCCCGGCGCTTGCCGCCGCCACTCCCGCGCTGGCCGTGGGTCACGCGATCGGGAGGGTTGGGTGCTTCCTGGTTGGCGACGACTACGGCCGGCCGAGCGATCTTCCGTGGGCGGTGGCGTTCCCGGAGGGGTTGCCGCCGACGACGGTGCCCGTCCACCCGACGCAGCTGTATGAGGCGTTTGCGCTAGGGCTGGTCGCGTGGCTGCTGGTGCGGTGGCGGCGTGCCGGTGTGGCCGACAGAATCGTCCTCGGCCGATACCTGGCAATGGCCGGCTCAGTGAGGTTTGCGATCGAGTTCATTCGCGTGAACGAACGGCTGCTCGGGCCCTTGACGCTCGCGCATCTGTTTTCGCTCGGGCTGATGATGGTGGGGCTGATCGTCATCGCACGCACCTCAGCGGACGCACCGGAGGTTCCGTGACGTTGGCGGTATACTCGGCAGGTAGACAGATGGTCAGGTCGGCAGCTCTTCTCGTCCTCTTGAGCTTGGTGGGAACGTCCGCCGTCGGCCTCGCGTGCGGGCTCGCCTGTGGCGCTTCGCATCAGACGGCGGCCGCGGGATGCCACGATCATGGCGCGGCAGGGTCCGGCCCGGCGCTGACCGCCACCCACGCGTGTGACCACGAGAGCAGCATCGACGCGTTTACGATGCAGACACAGCGGGGCCTGTCGCACTCCGCAAGCGTCGCCACCGTTCTGACGGGAGCCTCCGCAGTCGATTGGCTGGCCGTCGGCGACCGGTGGGAGTTCCCACCCGGCGCCGCCAGTTCCTCACGCTTCCGCTCGTCGATCCTCCGCATCTGATTTTTCCCGCCTCGTGATGTGGCCGTAGTCGGTCACGTTTCTGCGGCACGTTGCCGCGATTCCTCGCAATCTGGTTTCGGAGTTCTCATGCAACCGAGCAGACGGTCGTTCCTGCGTGGCCTTGCATCGGCGACGGGCGTCGCCACCGCACAGACCGCGTACGCGCAACACGAAGGGCATCAGGTGCCGGATTCCCAGCCGCGGGCTCCGCGTCCGGCCGCAGCCGCGGCTGCGGCGCCGGTGCCGTTCGATCGACTTGGTCCCGGGGTCATCCCGGTCGTGTCGCCCGATGTGCCCGACATGCCGTGGCGCCTCGACAACGGGGTGAAGGTGTTCGACATCCGCGTGGAGCACGTCCGGACGGAGTTCATTCCCGGGCGCGTCGTCGATGCGTGGGGGTTCAACGGCAGCGTGCCGGGCCCCACGATTCAGGTCAACGAAGGCGATCGAGTCCGGTTGATCGTGGAGAACCGCCTACCGGAGCCGTACTCCATGCACTGGCATGGACTCGAGGTGCCGATCGACATGGACGGGATGCCGGGGATCTCGCAGGATCTGATTCCGCCTGGCGGAAAATTCACCTACGAATTCACGCTGCACCAGAACGGCACCTTCTTCTACCACTCGCACATGGCGATGCAGGAAATGATGGGCACGATCGGGTTGTTCATCGTTCATCCCCGTCGCGCGCACGCGCCAGCCGTGGACCGTGATTTCGGCGTCATCCTCCAGGGTTGGGCCCTGCTGCCGAACAACACCATCCCGAACTCGCTGGCGATGGAGTTCAACTGGCTGACGATGAACGGCAAAGCGGGGCCGGACATGACGCCGATGCTCTGCAAGCGCGGCGAACGGGTCAGGATTCGCATCGTCAACCTGAGCATGGATCACCATCCCATGCACCTGCACGGACATCAGTTCTACGTGACGGGCACGGAAGGAGGACGCATCCGGACGACGGCGGTCGAGGCGGGGAACACGGTGCTGGTGGGCGTCGCGCAGGCGCGCGACATCGAGTTCATCGCGGACAATCCCGGTGACTGGCACTTTCACTGCCACCTGCCGCATCACATGATGAACCAGATGGCCTCGATGGTCGGGCCGTTGATGATGGGCCACAGCGCGGGGATGCGCCCCGGCGGCATGGACCCCGGGATGGGGATCGTCGGCGGCAGCGCACTCGACCGCGACTCGGGACCCGCCTTCGGGCGCACGCTCGCGGTCGGAGCCGAGGGGGAACGCGCGGTGACGAACATGCCGCTCGGCCAGGCTCCCGGCTCCATTCAGTCCGGAGGCGCTGAACCGAACGCCGGCATGTTCCCGGGCTACCCCCAGGACATGTTCATGGTGATGGACAACGCCGTCGCGAAACCGGAGACGTACGGCCTGCGGCCGGGATGGAGCGGCGGCACGATGGGCATGATGACGATCGTTCGCGTCCTGGAGCCGGAGATGTTCGACAAGATCCAGGAGCTCAAGGCGGAGCAGACACGAAGGGCGGGAGCGTAATGCGTTCGGACCGCATCGTAATCTGCGCGCTGACGGCGATGCTGATCGCCGCGCCGGCGGTCGGCCAGCCGCCCGGATCTTCGCAAGCGGCGACCGTCCCCCCGCTGACACTGGCCGAGTTGGAGCGCCTGGCGCTCGAGAACAATCCGACCGTGCGTCAGGCGGCCGCTGCGGTGGAGGTGGCCCGGGCGCGGGCGCGGCAGGCGGGGGCGTGGCCGAATCCCACGATCGGCTATTCGGCGGAAGAAGTGTCGGGCGGGCCGACGATCCGGTGGGGCGAGCACGGCGTGTTCGCCGAGCAGCGGATCCCGCTCGGAGGGAAGCTGCGCCTCGGCCGGGCGGTGTTCGAGAGCGAAGCGGTCCAGGCCGAATCGCTCGCCGACCTGCAGCGGCAGCGGATCATGTCGGCCGTTCGGACGCAGTACTACGAGATTCTCACGGTAGAACGGCGCGTGGAGGTGCTGGACCGTCTCGCGCAGTTGTCGAACGAGGCGGTGGGTGTGACGCGCCAGTTGTACAACGTCGGCGCCGCCGATCGCCCCGATGTCCTCGAGGCGGAGATCGAGGCGCGGCGAGCCCAGCTCGAGGTGACGGCCGCTCGCAACAGCCGGTTTGCAGCCTGGCGACGCCTCGCGGCGACCGTCGGCGATCGCGGGCTGATGCCGCGCCCGCTGTCGGTCTCACTCGATGCGGCGGTCCCTGAGCTCGATCGTGAGACGGCATTGAAGCAAATCCTCGGACAAAGCCCCGAGGTGCGAGCCGCCCGCGCCGACGTCGAGCGGAACAGGGCGCTGGTGTCGCAGGCGCGTAAAGAGACGTTTCCGGATCTCTTCCTTCGCGGTGGGTTGGCGTACAACCGGGAGCTGCTGGAGACGAGCGCCGCCGGGCGTCCCGAGGCCGTCGGACGCGAAGGGTCTTTCGAAGCCGGCGTCAGCGTGCCGCTGTTCAATCGGAACCAGGGAGGCATCGCCGCCGCCCGAGCGGAGCAGGGCCGCGCCGAAGCCGAGGTGATGCGTCTCGAGCTGTCGTTCGAATCACGCATCGCGTCGTGGTTCGATGTGTATCTGACAGCGCTGCGCTCGGCCGAAGCGCACCGGGACGAGATGCTCCCGCTGGCGGAAGAGGCCTATCGGCTCTATCTGGCCCGCTACCGCGAGGCCGCCGCCGCCTATCCCCAGGTGCTGATCGCCCAGCGAACGTTGTTCGAGCTCAATGCCGAGTATCTGGAGGACCTCGAAACCGCCTGGCGGGCGGCGCTCCGCATCCAGGGTTTTCTCATCGATGACGACGGGCTGGCCGCTCCCATGCGAGCGGGCGAAGCCGAAGGCGGAACGGGAGGCTCGATGCTTCGAGGCTCCATGCGCAACGATTAATGCAGGAGAGCACCATGTCGAGAAATACTGTTCGCGCCGCGTTGACCTTGTTGCTGGCTGCGCCGGTGATGGCCGTGGCACAAGGCGCACCGGCGATGCCCACGGCGCAGGCAGAGGTCAATCCGGCGCTCGTCACCGCATGCGTGCAGGCGCAGCAGCAGGTGATGATGGCCGCCGACGGGGCGAATCGCCGCCTCGAGCTCGCGCGCCAGACGAACCAGCCGGCGGCCATGCGCGCCGCCATGGACGATCTGCAGGTGGTGCTGTCGTCGATGCGGACGCAGTTGACGCCGTGCGCGACCCTCGAAGCCGCGGCTGCACCCGCGGGAGGCGCGATGGCCGGCCACGACATGAGTACGATGTCGCCGCCGGGGGCGCGGTCGCCAGGGATGCCGGTGATGCCTACGGGTTCGCCCGCCGCTGCCGATCCGCATGCAGGGATGGTCATGCCAGCTTCGCCGGTTCGCCCGGCCGCCGCCGGTGCTGCCCGCGCCGCGGCACCCGCTGGGAAGCCGGCGACCGCGCCTGCCGACCCACATGCCGGGATGGTCATGCCGGCTCCCGCGGCGCCTGCCTCCTCGACCGCGACACTTCCGGCGCCGGCGACGAGCGTCGACAGTTTGAAATGCCCGCGCCCGGTTGACCCGAGGACAGCGCTACGTGTGCTCCATCAGGGCCGCACGTACTATTTCTGCTCAGAGCAGGAGAGGTCCACGTTCGTGAAGGATCCGGCGAAGTACGGGACGGGGGCTCCGGCCGGGCAGGCGGCGCCCGCGCCGGCGCACGTACACTGACCCGATGACCGCGATGCTGAAGGGAGCGCTCGTTGCGATGGTCGCGCTGATGGTGCTTGGCGCGCTCGCTGGAATCGTCTTTCTCAAGGCCACCGGACTGAGCGCGAGGGCCACGCCTGGCGCGCTGGAAACGAGGGTCGCCCGGGCGATGCGCGGGCTGGCGGTTCCAGGCGAATATCGCGGATTGGCCAACCCGGTGCTGCGCAACGACGAGTCGGTCCGCAACGGGATGGAGCACTTCGCGGATCACTGCGCTGCATGCCATGCGAATGACGGCAGCGGGAACACCGGGATGGGCAAGGGGATGTTCCCGCCTGCGCCGGACATGCGGGCCTCCGCGACGCAGAACTTGAGCGATGCGGAGCTGTTCTACGTGATCGAGCAGGGCATCCGGTTCACCGGCATGCCGGCGTGGGGCACCGGCACCGTCGCCGGCGAGGAGGCGAGCTGGCACCTCGTCCACTTCATCCGGCGATTGCCGGACCTGACACCGGCGGAGGTGGAAGAAATGGCGGCGATGAACCCGAGACCGCCCGCCGAGATCCGTCAGGAGATCGACGCAGAGCGTTTTCTTCGCGGCGAGGACGTCACGCCGCAGGCGGCGCCGGCAGACCAGTCGCACGGAGCAGGACATGACTAACGCGAGGGTGTTTCTCGCCGCCCTGGCCGTTCTCTTGACGGTCGGTACTCTGAACGCGCATGACGGGCACGATCACATCGTCATGGGCACGGTCACGGCCCGAACGGACAAACAGATCGGCGTGAAGACGCCGGGCGGCGAAGTGCTCTCGATCGCCGTGACCGACAAGACCGTCACCCTCATGAACAAGAAAAAGACGGTGTTCAAGGACGTGCAGGTCGGGCGCCGCGTCGTTGTCAACATCGGCAACGGGGAAGACCCGCTGGTAGCAAAAGAGATCCAACTCGGTATCGCCCCGCCTGGTGCGGCCGCGACCGCCGGTCATTGAGCACAAAAGGAGTCACATGATGCGTACAGCAGTCATTGCGATCATCGGCGTGTTCCTGGCATCGGCCGCTGCGGCGCACGTCACGGTCTGGCCACAGCAGTCCCAGGCGGGCGCCGGGGAGAGGTACACCGTGCGCGTGCCAACCGAGGGACAGGTGCCGACCACGTCGGTCGAGCTCGAGGTGCCCGCGGACGTCAATGTCACCGGCGTGCTGGTCGGCGCCGGCTATAGCTACGAGGTGCGCCGCGAAGGAAACCGTATCGTGGCGGTCACGTGGAAGCAGGAGATCAAGCCGGCGGAAGTGGCGGAGTTCGTCTTCTTCGCTCGAAATCCCAAGGCAGCGCAAATCGCCTGGAAGGCACGGCAGCGGTTCGCGGATGGCACCAGCGCTGACTGGGTGGGCGTCGCAGGTGACCGTCGCCCGGCCGCGGTCACGCGTCTGGTAGCCGCACCATAGAGCCAGCCGGTTCGCGTTATGACGAATTATTCAGGAATTCTTCAGGGTGAGTGCGGCAGGCCGCGACGTACATTCACAAGAGCCGCCGCTGCGGACGATTCCTTCAGGAGGACGTAATGAGCAGGACATGGATGCTGGGAGCCGCGCTGGTCGGGGTTCTCGCCCTTCCGGTGATGAGCCTCGCCCACGGTGGCCACACCCACAAGGTGATGGGCACCGTCACCGCCGTGACCCCCACGCAGCTGGAGGTCAAGGGCACGGATGGCAAGACGGTGGTGCTGACGCTCAACGCCAGGACGGTCTATCGAAACGGCAAGGTGAAGGCTGAGCCGAACGCGATGAAGGTCGGCGATCGGGTGGTGGTCGATGCCGAACAGCCGGCCAATGCCAAGTTCATGAATGCGACGGTGGTGCAGATGGCCGCGCCGACTTCCGTGACGGTCAAGCACGCCAGCAAGCCGTAGGCGGAGCAACCGCGAGAATGACAGGCGGACCTCAGGTCCGCCTTTTTTGTTGGCGGCCTCGATGTTGGGCTTAGGATGCTCGCCATGTGGAGACGTTCGCGATCGTGAGCCGCGTCACTGACTGCAGCAGCAGCCGCTGGAACGGCGGGCGGGCACGGACCGCCCCGCGATAACGGCGCTCCCGGTGTCGCTCGCAATAACTCTCGCCTGATACCCCGCATCGTTGATCGCCACCAGAGTGCCAGACTCGCCAACCCAGCCTGGCAGGTGCGTCACCGTCGCTTCATGCTTGTCGAGATCCACGCTGACATCCAGCACCCCGGTCAGCCCGGCGAGCGCCCTGGTCACATGGCGCACGCACGCGCCACAGGACATGCCGCCAATGCTCAGCCGGGTGGTCTCGCTCAGAGGTGTGTCCGCTCGTGTTGATTGGTTCATACCTACAAGACGCAGCCGGGCCGGTTTCATTACACCAACAGGTTGAAGGGGCGCAGAGGCAATCGATTGGCCTTCTGGGCGCGGGACGCGCTGCGAGATTTTCGGCACCGAGTGGGGAAATTGCGCAACCGTAGGCGCAACAGCGAGTGAGAAGTGCAAGAAAGGCGCGGGCTTTGAGTCCTGTTCGCCGCGGGTGCTTGGCGTCTTTCTTGCCCTTTTCTCTAACCAACACGAGAAAAAGCACCGCGCGTGACGCACGCGCGGTCCATAGGCAGTTTCACCGTGGCTTCGGTCACAAGAGAGGTCCGTCATGAGAACGATCCGTCTTGGAACATTATCGATAGCGGCGCTTGCGCTTCTCACACTCGTGGGAGGCGCCACGGCCCAGACCACTTCGCCAGCGGTGCTGAATGCGCTCGAGGTGCAGCAGCTCATCAAGAGTGCGGCACCGGCCGACCATGCGCGGCTCGGTATGCACTTCTCGGCGCTCGCCCGAGGAACACGCGGCCGACGCCAAGCGCCACCGAGGCATGGCCCAGGCGTACACCCAGAGTCCCAGCACGCGGACGACCGCCAACCGGGGAGCCGAGCATTGCAAACGTCTCGAGCAACTGAACCTGCAGTCCGCTGGCACTCTCCGGGAACTCGCGGCGCATCACACCGGGCTGGCGGCGGGCCAGACGTCCGCGGTGCCGCGTGGTACCTCCGGCTTCGAACGTGGCGACGGCGCCCGTGCACCGTCCGCGGCGGCACTCACGACGATGGCGTCCAAGGCAGCCACACCGGCTGACCACCGCGCTCTCGAGGAATACTTCGTGACCTCGGCGAAACGTTACACCGCGGAGGCGAACGATCACGCCGCGATGGCGCTCGCCTATCGGGGCACCCGTATCGCCCAGTCGGCCGCGCATTGCGAGCGCCTGGCCACGCTGTCGAGGGACGCCGCGAAGGAAGCCACCGCGGGTGCGGCGATGCACAAGCAGCTTGCCGGCGTTGCCCGGTAGGCTCGCTCTCCTCCTCGTGGTCCTGACCGGGCCGACGGGAGCATGGGCCCAGACGCCTGTGCTTCCGTCGCCGCTCAGCCTCGGCGACGTCATTCGCGTGGCAAGCGAGCGGAGGGATGAGATCCAGGCGGCGCGCGCGCGCACACGCGCTGGAGAGGCGCGGCCGGCCATCGTATCCGCGCTCGAAGACCCGATGATCGCCCCCTCGCTCGACCACCTGCCGTTCATGCTGGGCGGCGCGGATGTGAGTCTCACCATCGAGCAACGGATCCCGCTCTCCGGGATCCGCGGCCATCGCCGGGCCTCCGCCGTGGCGGATCTCGAACGATTGCGCGCGAACGAGGGCCAGACGAGGCTGGACGTGGGCGTCCAGGCCGCCAACGCCTTCCTGATGCTACAGGAGCGTCGTCGCACGGAGGCGCTGGTCGCCGAGCAGGTCGGTTTCGCGCGGGACGTCGTCACGGCCGCCAACGCGCGGTACGGAGGCGGCACGGCCCCGCAGTCTGACGTCCTGCGCGCCGAAGTCGAGGTGGCGAGGCTGGAGGCATTCGCGAAGGCGCTGAGCAGCGAGGTACGCAGCGCGGAGGCGATGCTCAACACCAGCCTTGCCCAGGACGCGGACCTCCCGGTTCCGGCGCTTACGCGGCTGACGTTCCCGCAGCCGCTTCCTGCCTGGCCCGCGATCAAGGCCGCTCTGACCGTTCGACCCGAACTGGCTGCCGGACGTGCCGAGATCGCGCGCGCGGAGGCAGAGGTGCAGGTGATGCGCGACATGTTCCGGCCGATGGCGACCATCCGCACCGGACCGGCCTACACGATGGCCGAGGGCCGTGGCTGGATGGCGATGGTCGGGATCAGCTTGCCCATCTGGCGCGGAAAGCTCCGCGCAGGCGTTGCCGAGGCGCAGGCCATGCGCGCGATGTCCGAAGCGGATTTCCAGGCGATGACCCGGATGATCGAGGGCGACGCCGCGGTCGCCGTGCACCAGCTCCAGGCTGCCCGCGATCGGCAGGCGGCGCTCAACAGCGATGTGCTGCCGCGCGCCCGCATGGTGATTGAACCCGCCGTTGCGGGCTACGCGTCGGGCCAGTTGCCGCTCGTCAGCGTGATCGAAGCCGTCCAGGCGCTCTGGCTGGTCCAGTCCGACCTGATTGCCGCCGACACCGAACTTGGCCTTGCGTGGGCGCGTCTGGGCCGCGCCATCGGATCGTACGAGGCGATCATCCAATGACACTTTTCTCTGGCCTCCGCCGAATCGGTGCCCCCATCGCCTCCGCCGTGGCGACGGCTGTCGTGTTTACCGGCGGCCTCTGGGTGCAGCATTCGCGGCAGTCCTGGCCGTTCGCACCTCGTGACCAGGCGTCAGCGATCCAGGCCCCGGGCGCCGTGGCGACCACGGGGTCGGCAGCTATTCCGGCTCGAGTCGCGGTCGACGTCACGGCCTCCACGCTCCAGGAGCTCGACATCCGCCTCGAGCTGGTCAAGCGGGAATCACTGGCCGAGCCGGTCCGCGCCGTCGCGACCGTTGTCCCCGATGAATCCCGGATTTCGCACGTGCACACCCGGGTGTCGGGATGGGTCGAACGACTCGACGTCAACACCACCGGCGAGATGGTCCGGGCGGGTCAGCCGCTCGCGCAGATCTTCTCGCAGGAGTTGTTCTCATCCCAGACCGAGTACCTGGCCATTCGGAAGACTACCGCGGCCTCGGGGATCAGGAGCGTCGTGGTGGCCGGCGGCCGCACGCGACTGACGGTCCTCGGCATGACCCCGGCGGACATCGATGCGATCGAGCAGAGCGGCGAACCGAAGCGCCTGGTCACCGTGCATGCGCCCAGGAGTGGCGTGGTCGTGAACCGGGGCATCACGGTCGGCACCTCCGTCGATCCGTCGACGACCCTGCTCACCATTGCGGACCTCTCACGCGTGTGGGTCTTCGCCGAGATCCCGGAGGCGAACATCACCGCGGTTCGCGCCGGCATGACCGCGCAGCTCGATTTCCCGGCCTCGGGGCGCCCACCGTTCGCATCGCGTGTCGATTTCGTCTATCCGACCCTCACCGAGCGCACGCGCACGCTGCGCGTCCGCCTCTCGGCGGCCAACCGCGGCGGCGAGCTCCGGCCGGGCCTCTACGGCACCGCCGCCTTCGACACGGCCGGGCAGGACGTGATCACGGTGCCGCGTGATGCGGTGGTCGACACCGGGTTGCAGCAGCACGTCTTCGTCGCCGCCGGCGATCGGTTCGAGCCGCGGATCGTCACGCTGGGCGTGCAGCTGGCCGATCGCGTCGAGATTCGCGCCGGGCTGGCAGAAGGCGAACGGATCGTCGCCGCAGGGGTGTTCCTGCTGGATTCGGAAAGCCGGCTGCGCGCGACGGGCGGTGCCAGCGCACACAGTACTCACGGGGCCGCCGCGGCGCCTCAGGACAAACCCCTCGCGCCGGCCATGCCCCCGGACAAGCCGGCGGTGCCTCAGGCGGTACCGGCGACCCCCGCTGCACCATCGCACACGGGCCACCAGGAGTAACGGCCGTGGTCGAGCGCGTCATCGAACTGTCGGTCCGGCACAAGTGGGTCGTCTTCGGGCTGGTGCTGGTGCTCGCGATCTGGGCGGTGGACTCGGTCCGCAGGACGCCGCTCGATGCGCTGCCGGACCTCTCCGACCCGCAGGTCATCGTCTACACCGAGTGGATGGGGCGCAGCCCGGATCTGGTCGAGGACCAGATCACCTATCCGCTCGTTCGTGCCCTGCAGAGTACGCCGGGCATCGCGACCGTGCGCGGCTACTCGATGTTCGGGATGAGCTTCACCTACGCGATCTTCGAGGACGGCACCGACATCTACTGGGCTCGCACCCGCGTGCTCGAGCAGTTCGGGCGGGTGCAGCAACTGTTGCCGCCCGACGTGTCGCCGACGCTCGGGCCCGATGCGAGTGGCCTGGGATGGGTCTACCAGTACGTCCTGAAGGACAGCAGCGGACGGATGGATCTCGCCGAGCTTCGGGCGCTGCAGGATTTCACCGTCCGTCCCGCGCTGCAGGCGGTCGCCGGCGTCGCGGAAGTCGCCTCCCTCGGCGGATTCGAGCGCCAGTACCAGATCGTGGTCGACCCGAACCGCCTGGTCGGCTTCGGCCTCACCTTGACCGATGTCACCCGATCGGTGCGCGACGCAAACGCCGAAGTCGGCGCACGCGTGCTCGAAATGGCCGGCCGCGAGTACGTCCTGCGCGGACGCGGTTACGTCAAGGACCTGGCCGATCTCGAGCAGAGCGTGGTCACCGTCGGCGCGGGTGGCACGCCGGTCAGGCTGGGCGACGTGGCGAGCGTGCGCTATGGGCCGGAGATTCGCCGCGGTGCCGCCGACTGGAACGGGACCGGAGAGGCGGTGGGCGGCATCGTCGTGATGCGGGTGGGTTCGAACGCCTTGCGGGTGATTCAGGCGCTCGAGGCCGAGATTGCCACGCTGCGCCTCCCGGACGGCGTCAGCCTGATCCCCACGTATGACCGATCGGAACTGATCCTCGGGTCGGTCAACACATTGACGAAGACGCTGATCCAGCAGGCGATCATCGTCACGATCATCTGCCTCGTCTTTCTGTTCCACGCACGATCGGCGGCGGTCGTGATGCTCGTGCTGCCGCTCTCCGTGCTGATGTCGTTCATCGCGATCCGCTATCTGGGGCTGTCGACCAACATCATGTCGCTCGGCGGCATCGCCATCGCCATCGGCGAGCTGGCGGATGCCGTGATCGTGCTGATCGAGAACGCGCACGTGCGGCTCGCGGCGGCGCCACAGGGGAGCGATCGTCGAAAAGTGATCGTCGACGCGTGCAAGGAGGTGGGGCGGCCGATCTTCTTCTCGCTCATGCTGATTACCATCAGCTTCCTGCCCATCTTCACGCTGGCGGGCCAGGCGGGGAAGCTGTTCACCCCGCTCGCATACACCAAGACGTTCGCAATGTTCGCCGCCGCGATTCTCTCCATCACCCTCGCGCCGCCGCTCATGGTGCTCCTGCTGAAAGGACGCTTCCGCACCGAGGCACAGAATCCCGTCAGCCGGATCCTGGGTGCCGCTTACCGGCCGATTGCGGTACTGGTCGTCCGATTCCGGATCCTGGTGGTCGCGGCGGCGGTGGTCCTCATGGCGGCGACCGTGCCGGTGTTTCAGCGGCTGGGGTCCGAGTTCATGCCCCCCCTCGACGAGGGATCGCTGCTCGTGATGCCGACGACGTTTCCCGGGATCGCGATTGAAGAGGCGCGGCGGGCGTTGACCGCGCAGAACCGGATCATCATGCGGTTTCCAGAGGTCGCCTCCGTGCATGGGAAGGCGGGTCGCGCGGAGACGGCCACCGATCCGGCGCAGCTCGACATGATCGAATCGGTCATCATGCTGCGCCCGCGGGCCGAGTGGCCGACCCACTACACCCCGCGCTGGTACAGCACCCGCGCGCCGGACTGGGCGAAGGGCCCGCTGCGCCGCGTGTGGCCGGAGCAGCCGGCGCGCACGCTCGCGGAGCTGTCGCGTGACATGAATGCGGCGCTGCAGATGCCCGGCTACCAGATGGCGATCGCGCCCCCAATCCGCACGCGGATCGACATGCTCTCGACCGGCGTCCGGACGCCGGTGGGAATCAAGGTGTTCGGCGAGGATCTGAAGGAGATCGAGCGACTCAGCGTGGAGCTCGAGGGCTTGCTCCGCCAAGTGCCCGGCACCCGCAGCACGTTCGCCGAGCGGCAGACCGGCCGCGAGTACGTCGACATCATCCCGAACCGCGAAGCGATCGCGCGTTACGGCCTGACCGTCCGGGATGTCCAGGATGTGGTGGAAGCGGCGGTGGGAGGCATGACCGTTTCGACGGTGATCGCCGGGCGTGCCCGCTTCTCGATCAACCTGCGCTACGCAGCCGATCAGCGCTCGGACCCGCAGGCGCTTCGCCGCATTCTCGTGCCGGTCCAGTCGACAGGCAGCGTCACGGACTTCGGCGGCGGCAATGCGGGGACGGGAGCCAGTGCCCTGGGCGGCGGTATGGGCGCGTCCGGTGGCGCTAGCGGTGGCGGCGGCGGGGGCGGAATGGGTTCCTCGATGGCCGGAGGCGGCGGTGGGCGAACCGGCGCGCCGGCATCCGGGGGGCTGTCAGCCGATCTCGCGGCGCCCCCGATGGGTGGCCTCGGGGCGTCCCCGGATGTCATGGAGCAGTGGCGGCAGCCCGGTGCCGCCGTCCCGCTCGGGCAACTCGCCGAGGTGCGCGTGACCACCGGTCCCCCGATGATCAAGGACGAGAACGGCGTGCTCGTCGGGTATGTCTTCGCCGACATCGACCAGACCACGCGCGACCTTGGTGGCTGGGTGGACGACGCCAAGGCGGTCGTGGGGGCTCAGCTCGCAGTGCCTCCCGGGTACCGCCTGCAGTGGACCGGCCAGTACGAGTTCCTCGCCGAGATGGAAGCCCGGCTCCGCTACGTCATCCCGTTCACGCTGGTCCTCGTGGTGGGATTGCTCTACCTCTCGATGCGCGGCTGGCCGCAGACGTTCCTGGTGTTGTCGAGCCTGCCCTTTGCGGTCGCGGGCAGCGTCTGGCTGCTGGCGTTCATGGCCTACAACCTGTCCACGGCAGTTTGGGTCGGGCTCATAGCCGTCGCCGGGGTAGCGGCGGAGACGGGCATCGTGATGGTGGTGTACCTCGACGAAGCGTTCAACCGGTACATGCGCGAGGGTCGCATTCAGAAACCAGAGGACGTGGATGCCGCCGTCGTCGAAGGCGCTGCCGCCCGCGTGCGCCCGCTCGTCATGACCGTCGCCACGACGGTGCTGGGGCTGCTGCCGCTGCTCTGGGAGGCCGGCGTCGGGGCCGACGTGTCGGCGAGAACGGCCGCGCCCGTGGTGGGCGGCCTGTGGTCGTGCATGCTGCTGACGCTGCTCGTGCTCCCCGCGGCGTACGCGATGTGGCGACGTCACCAGGTTCGTGTGGCGATGACGGCGTCTCCGGTCGCGCACACCGATCTCGCCCCGTCTCTCGGTGCCGCATGAACATCATCAGCATCAGGCCGGAGTCTTACAATTTGTAGCGTGCCGAAGGGCAGGGACATTGGGCCCCGGTGATCTCTCTCGCGACGCGCTGCTGCCGAGGCTGCCGGAAGGACGCACAGCGCGTGAACGCGAGGTCCCGCTGCCGCATGAGTCGGCAGAAGTCCCCGTCCCCCCCCTTTTTCTGGTAGCAGGATGATTGCTAAACGGATACTGTCGTTCTTACGGGAACAGGCGATTTGAGACTGTAGATGACGGATCAAGCGCGCACCCTGCTCAGCCGCATCCCGGCGGCAATCCAGCATTCCTGTGATCTCGACCTGTTGGTGTTCTTTGCCAAACACCCGCGCACCCTGATGCCCAGTGAGGACATCGCCCGGCTGCTGGGCTACGAGCTCAAGGATGTGGCGAAGTCGCTGGAGGTCCTGCTCAAGGCGGGCCTGCTGACAAGGACACAGAACCCGACAAGCGCGCGGCGGCTGTACGTCTTCGAGACAAGCGGCACCAATAGCGCGTGGCTGCCGGCATTCGTGGAGTTCGCCTGCACACGTCAAGGACGTATGGATCTGAGGCGTGCGCTGACACAGGAACGGCAGTCGGATGACGAGCAAGGGAGGAAACGGTGATGGCGGACCGCGATGTGGTCAAGACTGGTATCGCAGGGCTGGATTCGATCCTGTTGGACGGAATTCCGCGCGGCAACCTTTGTCTTCTCGAAGGCGCGATCGGTACGGGCAAGACGACGCTGGGCGCCGAGTTCGTCTATCGTGGCGCCAGTCAGTTCGACGAGCCCGGCATCATCGTCCTGTTCGAGGTGTCGCCAGACAGGCTCATCCGCGATGCGGCGCGACTGGGGTGGGATCTCCCGGCGCTCGAGCGCGCGGGCAAGCTCAAAATCATCTTCACGACCCGCCAGGTGTTCGGGCAGGAGTTGCAGCAGGCAGACAGTCTGCTCCTCGAAGAGGCGGCGAAGATACGCGCCCGGCGCATCTTCGTGGACGGCGTGCCTAGCTCGACCGGGACCAAGCTTGTGGAGGCTCGGGACACCTTTCACATCCTCGCCGAGGGACTGCAGCGCGAGAATCTCACCGCAGTCCTTGCCATGGATCCGACGGCGTTCAGCGATCAAGCGACGCATGCCCTGCCCGAAGAATCCATTGCCGACACGGTCATCCGGCTGCGGATGGAAGAGGTGACTCGCGCCACCGTGCGGTCCATTGAGATCGTCAAGTCGCGCGGCCACGATTTTCAGATGGGCCGACATACGTTCAGGATCGTCGATGGCCGCGGCATGGAAGTGTATCGGCGCGTGCAGGCGCCGCGGAGGCCGAGCCGGGACGAGGCCGGGGCGTTCGATCTGACGACGCGCGTCACCACCGGTGTGCCCGGCCTCGACGAGCTGGTGAATGGCGGCTACCTCCTCGGGAGCACGACGGTGATCGCCGGCATCTCGGGTGTCGGGAAGAGCGTCATGGGCCTGATGTACATGGCGGAGGGGGCGCGCCTCGGCGAGCGAAGCCTCATGCTCTCGCTCGACGAACCGGTCCCACAGGTCATCCGCAACGCCAAGAGCATCGGGATCGATCTTCAGGCGCACATCGACAGTGGTCTCGTGCGGGTGCAGTACGATTCGCCGCAGGAAATCGAAATTGACCGTCACTTCCACGACGTCGAGCAGCTCATGGAGACGTTCAAGCCCAAACGCGTGCTCTTCGACAGCCTCTCGACGTATGGCTCGAACCTGGGGACGCAGGGACGCATGTTCCGAGACTTCTTTCACGCGCTGGTCGCGCTGATGAAGGAGTGCCAGACCGCGACGGTGTACAACCACGAGAACCCGGAGATGCTCGGGATGGCGTCGATGATGGGCGATTTCGCCATGAGCTCGCTCGTCGACAACATCCTGCTGATGAACTGGATTGAGCTGGGCGACGCCTTCCGTCTCGGGCTGACCGTGGCGAAAATGCGCGCGAATCCGAATATGCGTGCGACGCACGAGTGCGAGATTGTGAACGGCCAGGGCATGCACGTCCTGCCGCGCCAGATTCCGCCTGCGTTGCCCCGTCCGTTTTCCAGTTACCTGAACCTGATCTCGCGCAATCCCCCGCGGCATCCAGAAGACGGCGAACCGTAGACGCCGATGGGCCAGCCCACAGACACCGTGTTCGACATCGCCGTGTGGGCGCCGGCGCTGGAGAAATTCGGCGCCGTCACCCAGCTGAGCGTCGCGCTCTACGGCGCGGACGGGCAGATCGTCTACGGGCCCATGCCGGCCACGCCGATCGTCGCCGCGTTCGCGGAGTACAGCTACGATCCCGGCGTGTTCGCCGGCTGCGTCCGGGAATGCCTCGCGCAGCCCAGCGACAGCCGGCCCGCAGTCATCGTCGCCCCCTCGTCGGGCCTGGCTGTGGTCGGCGTATCGCTCGTGCTCGACGGGCACATTGTCGGCGCGGTGGTGGCCGGCTACGCGCTGGTCAATTATTGTGAATCCATGGCGATCGCGCGGCTCGCGCGCGAGAGCGGTGTACCCTTTCAGGACCTGTGGGCCGTGGCGCGGAGTCAGCAACCGGTCCCGGCGCGACGGCTCGTCCTGCACGGAGAGCTCCTGCAGGTGCTCGGTGACACGCTCCTGCGGGAGAATCAACTCAGGCGGCAATCCGATGAGACCGCGATCCAGTTGACCACGACCGCCGCGGTCAAGGAAGAATTCCTGGCGGTGCTGTCGCACGAGCTCCGAACCCCTCTCACACCGATTCTCGGCTGGACCAGCATCCTCAAACGGCACAGCGACCCCAAGGTCGTCCACGCGGCGGAGGTGATCGACCGGAACGCGGGCCTCCAGATTCGGATGGTCGAAGACCTGCTCGAGCTGACGCGCGTCACCCGAGGCAAGCTGGCTCTCAATGTAAAGATCCTTTGCCTCAACGACCCGGTGCGCACCGCGCTGGACGCGGTCGCAGGTGGCGCTCGAAAGAAGGACATCGCGGTGCAGTTCATCGACGCGCCCGAGCCCCTGTGCATAAGCGCGGACGGCGACCGCTTGCAGCAAGTCCTCAGGAACGTACTGCTCAACGCGCTGAAATTTACGCCAGCCGGCGGAGCGGTCACGATCACGCTCACGAGAGAAGGCGATGACGGCGTCGTGCACGTGCGCGACACGGGAGAAGGCATCGCGCCGGAGTTTCTGCCGTTCGTGTTCGGGATGTTCCAACAGCAGGAGCACGGCACCCGCCGAACGCATGCGGGACTCGGCATCGGCCTCGCGCTCGTCAAGCAGCTGACGGAGGCGCACGGAGGCACCGTGAGCGTGGCCAGTGACGGTGTCGGCTGCGGCACGGAGGTGACCATGCGCTGGCCTCTCGTCGCCGCACCGGTGGGGGTGGAGGAACCGCTCCGGTCGCACGCGGGCGATTCGACGGCGCTGGACGGTCTCCGCATCCTCGTCGTCGAAGACATGGAGGACGCGCTCGAAGCGATGTGCGTGACGCTCGAACGATTCGGTGCCAGGGTTCTGACGGCCAGGGACGGCATCGAGGCGCTCGGGAGGGTGGCCGGCGACGACGTCGATCTGATCCTGTGCGATCTTCGAATGCCGCGGATGGACGGGTTCGAATTCCTTCGCGCGTTACACGGCGTGGAGGGCCACACGCATCCGCCAGTGATCGCCGTCTCAGGCCTCGCGAGCAGCGCGGACCATCTGGCCACACAGGCGGCCGGTTTCACAGGACACATCGACAAGCCGTTCGACGACGGTCGCCTCCTCGCTGCGGTGGGCGTCGCGATGGCTCCCCGGTCCACGACGTAGGACCTCGGCCGGCTCCACATGCCACAGGATGTGGATGCCGTCGCTGCCGGCCTTTCCTCAACGGAGGCGCAGGGGCGGCTGGCCGAGTTCGGCCCGAACGAAATCCGCCGCGAGCAGACGGCCACTCCTCTGAGGCTGCTGGCCCGCCAGTTTGCGAGCCCCGTTATCTGGCTGCTGCTCGGCGCGAGTGCGCTGTCGGCGGCCCTCGGCGAACTGCTCGATGCGGGCGCGATCGGGGCGATCGTGATCGTCAACGCGCTGATCGGGTTCTTCCAGGAATACCGGGCGGAGCGCGCGGTGATGGCGCTGCGCTCGATGACGGCGCCGCGCGCGCGGGTCATGCGCGACGGCCACGGCGTCATGGTGTCAGCCGACACCATCGTCCCAGGCGACCTGCTGGTGCTCGAGGCCGGCGACGTCGCCGCGGCTGACGCACGGCTGCACACCGCGCACGCCCTGACGACCAATGAAGCCCCGTTGACGGGCGAAAGCACGCCGGTCGAGAAGACGACGGTGCCGACGGCACCGGACACGCCGCTCGCCGAGCGGCACGACTTCGTGTTCATGGGCACGTCGATCGCGACCGGCACGGGGATCGCCGAAGTCGTCGCGACCGGGATGCAGACCGAGCTCGGCAGGATCGCCCACCTGCTGGCGACCGCGGAGGAGACCGTGACTCCGCTGCAGCGGCGCCTTGCTCGAGTCAGTAAGACTCTCCTGTACATCTGCGGCGGGATCGTGGCTGTGGTCGCCCTGGCCGGGCTGCTGCGGGGATGGCCGCTTCTGCAGGTGTTCATGGCGGCCGTCTCCCTGGCGGTCGCGGCGGTGCCCGAAGGGTTACCCGCGGTCGTCACGATCGCACTCGCCGTCGGCGTGCAGCGCATGGCGGCGCGCCACGTCCTGGTCCGGAGGCTGCCGGCGGTCGAGACGCTCGGGTGCGCAACCGTGATCTGCACGGACAAGACCGGCACGCTCACGACCGGCGTCATGCGCGTACGCGAGCTCTGGGGCCCTGACCACACCGCGCTGCTATCCGCAGCGGCAGCCTGCTGCGACGCAGAGATCGGACGCGATGGCGGTGCCGGCGTGGGCGACCCTACCGAGCTGGCGATCCTCATAGCGGCTGCCGAACAGGGGATTCACCGTGCGGAGATTGAAGCCGCCAACCATCGTGTCACCGTCGTCCCGTTCGACTCGGTGCAGAAGCGGATGTCCATCGAGCGCGCCGACGGTCGGGTGTACATCAAGGGCGCCGTCGAAAGCGTGCTGCCGCTCTGCGTGGCAGGCGTGGATGACGCCGCGGAGGCCAACGCCCGGATGGCGGAGGGCGGTCTCCGCATCCTGGCGGTGGCGGTCGCGCCAGCCGGCTCGGAGATCCGCGCCACGCTGCTCGGGCTGATTGGCCTTGCCGACCCGCCACGCCCCGAAGCCATCGCGGCGGTAGCGGCCGCGCGTGCCGCCGGCATCACGACGGTGATGATCACCGGTGACCATCCGGTGACGGCCCGCGCGATCGCGCGGGAGCTCGGCATCCTGTCAGGCGCCGGCGAATCAGACGACCGCGTCCACGCGCGCGCCACGCCCGAGGACAAGATTCGGATCGTGCGTGAGTGGAAAACCCGCGGCGCCGTCGTGGCGATGACGGGTGACGGCGTGAACGATGCCCCGGCGCTTCGCGAGGCGCACATCGGCATCGCGATGGGGTTGACGGGCACCGAGGTCACGCGCGAGGCGTCGGACATCGTGCTGGCCGACGACAACTTCGCGAGCATCGTGGCGGCCATCCGCGAGGGTCGCGGGATCTTCGACAACATCCGGAAGACCCTGGTCTATCTGCTGTCGGGCAACATGGCGGAGCTCACGGTGATGCTGGTGGCGGCGCTCGGCGGCCTGCCGCTACCGCTGCTCCCTCTGCACCTGCTGTGGATCAACGTCGTCACCGATGGACTCCCGGCGCTGGCACTCGTGGTCGACCCGCCGGAGGGTGATGTCCTCCAGCGGCCCCCGCGTCATCCGGACGAGCCGATACTGGGCCGCGCGCAGTGGCGCTTCATCATCACGACCGGGTTGCTGCAGGCGGCCACGACCCTGGGCGTCTTCGTCTGGGCGCTGAACGCACGCGATCTGCCCCAGGCACGCAATCTCGCGTTCTCGGTGCTCGTCTTCGGCGAGCTGTTCCGGGCGTTCGCCGCGCGCAGCACCACCAAGGTGTTCTGGGAAGTGGGCGCGCTCACCAACATGTGGCTCGTTGGCGTCGTCCTGTTCTCGGTCCTGATGCAGCTCGGGATCCAGTACATCCCGGCCCTCCAGGTGGTGTTCGAGATCGGCCCGCTCTCGTCCGCGGACTGGGCATTGACGGTGCTGGTGGCGCTCGGACCGGTCACGGTGATTGAGATGTCGAAGCTGGTCCGCCGCTGGACCCCGCGAAAGAAGTAAACACGATCCGCGGACTTCTTGTCGCCCGGTGATGTTGTCCGTTCTGCTCGTAGTTGGATGCGCCGCCGGCCCGGCACGGGCCAAGGCGCGCCCCCGGCTGGGGTACGATCAAAGCCGGGCCGATGTCTATCTACCGCGTTGTCCTGTTCGCGCTATTCGCAGCTCTCGTTACGCAGCCTGCGACGGCGCAGGAGCATCAGCATCCTGACCCTGCGGCGCCCGCGCCGGTGGCTCCTGCGCCAACTGCGCAGGAGGTCCACCAGCATGCGGGCCCGTCCGCTGACGGTAACTCGATGACGCGTGAGGCGTCAGGCACCGCGTGGCAACCGGACGGCTCGCCGATGTACGCGATCCATCGCCAGGCGGGCGAGTGGGCGCTGATGTTTCACGGCAACGCATTCGTCCAGTTTCTCAAGGAAGTGGCGCCGTTCCATCGCGGCAGCCAGCAAGCGGGCAGCATCAACTGGGCGATGGCCATGGGCACCCGCCCCGCCGCCGGGGGACGCGCCGGCTTTCGCGCGATGTTCAGCGCTGAGCCCTGGACAATCGGCGGCTGCGGATATCCGGACCTGCTGGCCACCGGCGAGTTGTGCAACGGCGACAGCATCCATGACGCGCAGCATCCGCACGACCTGTTCATGGAGCTCGCGGCGACGTATGACCGCCCGCTGTCCGGCACTGTCCGCTGGCAGATCTACGGAGGGCCGGTTGGAGAACCGGCGCTGGGGCCTCCTGGCTTCCCGCATCGGGCGTCGGCGCTGCCCAACCCGCTTGCGCCGATCGCGCATCACTGGCTCGACGCGACCCACATCACGTTCGGTGTGGTCACGACCGGGGTCTACAGCCGGCGGTGGAAAGCCGAAGCGTCCGCGTTCAACGGGCGCGAGCCGGATGAGAACCGGACCGACCTCGACCTGGCGCCGCTTGATTCCTTCTCCGGCCGCCTCTGGTTTCTGCCGACCGAGCGCGTCGCACTTCAGCTCTCGGCGGGACACCTGGAGGAAGCGGAAAAGGACCACCTTCGCGCCCCGAGAGTCGATGTCAGGCGGGTCACCGCCTCGGCGGCGTACCATCGCCCCTTCGCCCAGGGCCACTATTGGGCGACGACGCTGGCCTGGGGAGCCAACAGGGAAGAGGGAGAAACGACGCACGCGGCGCTGCTCGAATCGACGCTCAGCCTTGCGGACCGGGATACGATTTTCTGGCGCGCGGAAATCGGCAGGAAGCCGGCGCACGACCTGCACATCCATGAATCGAACGAGATATTCACTGTCGGCAAGCTGCAGGCCGGTTACACGCGGTACTTCGCCGCGCGCTCCGGCGTGCAGCCGGGTGTGGGCGGGACGGTGTCGGCCGCCATCGTGCCTGACGCCCTTCAGCCGCGCTATGGCGGGTTCGGCAAGGGGTTCGGCGTGTTTGTGACGCTGCGCCCTGCTGCGCACCGGTAGAAACAGGCCTCGCCTCATCGGGATCCAAGAGCTGACCGACGCGGAAGCTGGTACACTTCATTCGCCGCCTGCCGCGAATCACCGAAGCAGACCTCGAGCGGATGACGGGAATGAACCCGGTGCCGCCCGAGTCCATCCGGCAGCAGATCGCGGAAGAGCAATTCCTGGGAGGAGCTCAATGAGACGCAGAAACTGGATCCTCGGCGCCGCGCTCGTCGCCGCGTTGGCCGTCCCCGCGGCGCTGCACGCCCACGCCGGTCACGCGCACAAGGTGATGGGCACTGTCACCTCGGTGAGCGCCACGCAGGTGGAGCTGAAAGACACGGAAGGCAAGACGGTCGTCATCACGCTCGATGCGAAGACGGTCTACCGGAGCGGCAAGGTCAAGGCGGACCCGAGCACCCTGAAAGTCGGCACCCGCGTGGTCGTGGAGGCCGAAGAGACGGCGGGCGCCAAGAGGATGAACGCGACCGTCGTGCAGATGGCCGCGCCGACCAGCGTGATCGTCAAGCACGCCAGTAAAACCAACTAAAGGCACAAAGCCCAAGGCGCAACGCCCAAGCTCCAATTGGAACTTGAGCCTTGAGCCTTGGCTCTTGTGCCTTTGTGCTTAGTGAAGTTCGGCAGCGTGCACGAGCACCTTGCCGAGCGCCTCGGCCACGATCGGGTCGAACTGGGTGCCGGTGCACCGTTCGATTTCGCTCATCGCCATCACCGGCGTCATCGGCGGACGCTGGGTATGGGGATGGGTCATCGAGTCGTAGGAGTCGGCGAGCGAGAGGATCCGGGCGCCGATCGGAATCTGCTCGCCCTGCAGCCCCCGCGGATACCCGCCCCCGTCAAACGCCTCATGGTGCGTGAGCACCAGCTCCGCGGCGCCGCTGAACCTCGGAAGCTTTCGCAGAAGGTCGAACCCGCCCTGCGGATGCTTGCGCATCACTTCCCATTCCGAATCGTCGAGCGGGGCCGCCTTGGTCAGAATCTCGCTCGGGACGTCGAGCTTGCCGATGTCGTGCAGCAGCGCGCCGTGCTCGAGCTGCATCAGCGTATGGTCGTTCAGGGCTCCGAGCTCATCCGCCAGCGCCACCGTCAGCCGCGCCACCCGGCGCGAGTGACCGCGCCCGTCGCGCTCGTGAAACTGGAGCATCGAGATCAGCCCATCAAGGGCGGCCTCGTCGCTCGTCTGCGCGTCAGCGAGCACGGTGGCAAGGTGTGCCCGCCGCGTCCGCAGCCGGTCCTGGAGTGCCTGGTGCAAGTCGTCAGAGCCCTGCAGCGACAGGTGCCAGTCGGTGCCGAGCGTGAGCGCTTCCGACAGCCGCGCGCAGTCGAAGGGCTTCAACAGGTAATCGACGACATCGTTGCGGAGCGTGCTGACCGCGGTTTCGACATCGCGGACCGCCGTGGCCATGATTATTGCGGTCTGGGGAAATTGTTCACGGATCCTCCAGGCCAGCCATACGCCGTCTTTGCCGGCCATGCTGACGTCGCAGAGCGCGATAGCGGCTGGGTTCTCGGTAAGCGACTTGAGGGCGCCCTCCGCGCAGCCGGCCTCCTGGACCTTGTAACCAAGGGAATCCACCCATGACGTAACCGTCGCGCGCAGAGTGAGGTCGTCTTCCACCACGAGGACTGAGAGCATCGTGGGGGTACCTTCAAGGTTCGTTCCGGTTTTGATGGAAAACGGTCGAGTTCGCGCTGTGCTCGGCCATAACGTCGAGCTCCGTGCGATACTGGTGAGATGTCTGCTCACCGAAAGTCGCAACAGATCGCCAACCCGCTGCGGCGCAACGTCGCCATCATCGCCCACGTCGACCACGGCAAGACCACGCTGGTCGATGCGCTGCTCCGCCAGAGCGGCGCCTTCCGCGCCAACCAGCAGGTGGCCGAGCGGGTGATGGACAACACGGATCTGGAGCGTGAGCGCGGCATCACCATCTTGGCCAAGAACACCGCGGTCCACTACAAGGACCTGCTGATCAACATCGTCGACACGCCGGGCCACGCCGATTTCGGTGGCGAGGTGGAGCGGACGCTGTCGATGGTCGACGGTGTGATGCTGCTGGTGGACGCGTCGGAGGGGCCGCTGCCGCAGACCCGGTTCGTGCTGCGGAAGGCGCTCGAGCGTGGCCTGCCTCCGATCGTCGTGCTGAACAAGATCGACCGCCCCGATGCGCGCTCGCAGGAAGTGCTCAACGAGGTCTACGACCTGTTCATCGACCTGGACGCGACCGAGGATCAGATCGAGTTTCCGGTCCTCTACACCAACGCGCGCGACGGCACGGCGACCACCGATCTCGCGATTCCCGGCGAGGACCTGCGCCCGCTCTACGAAGCGATCGTCGATCACGTCCCGCCGCCGCGTGGCAACCCCGACGCGCCGCTGCAGATGCTGGTGTCGAACCTCGACGCGAGCGATTATCTCGGCCGGATCGCCATCGGGCGGATTTTCAACGGCACCGTGCGGCTCAACGACCAGGTCGTGGTGATGAAGCTCGGCGGCGCTGCGCAGTCAACCAAGGTCACCAAGCTGTTCGCATTCGACGGGCTCAAGCGGGTCGAGATCGAGCGGGGCGCGGCCGGCGATATCGTCTGCCTGGCGGGCATCGAAGACATCACGATTGGCGAGACGATTGCCCATCCTGAGAACCCGGTGGCCATTCCGCCGCCGGCGATCGACGAGCCGACCGTCTCGATGATCTACGGCGTGAACACGTCGCCGGTCGCCGGGCGCGACGGGCAGTACGTCACGTCGAGGAACCTGCGCGATCGCCTGATGAAGGAGCTCGTGGGCAACGTCTCGGTGCGTATCGAGGAGACGGAATCACCCGAGCAGATGCGGGTGATCGGGCGCGGGGAGCTGCAGCTCTCCATCCTGATCGAGATGATGCGTCGCGAAGGGTTCGAGCTCCAGGTATCCCGCCCCGACATCGTCACCAAGGAAATCGACGGCGCGCGGATGGAACCGGTCGAGGAGCTCACCATCGACGTGCCCGAGGAATTCCAGGGCGTCGTGATCGCCATGGCCGGGCCACGGCGCGGCATCCTCTCCAAGATGGTGAACCACGGCAGCGGCCGCGTGCGGCTCGACTTCCGCATTCCGGCGCGCGGCCTGATCGGGTTCCGGTCGCAGTTCCTGACGGACACCAAGGGCACCGGGATCATGAACCACCTGTTCGCCGGCTGGGAGCCATGGCACGGCGCCATCCCGGCCCGGGCCAATGGCGTGCTGGTTGCGGACCGGACCGGCATCGCCACGGCCTTCGCGATCTGGAACCTCCAGGAGCGGGGCGAGATTTTCATCGAAGCCGGCACGACCGTCTACGAGGGGATGATTGTCGGCGAGAACTCACGCCAGAACGACATGGACGTGAACGTCACGAAGGAAAAGAAACAGACGAACATGCGCGCGTCGAGCGCGGATGAAGCCATCCGCCTGGTGCCGCCGCGCCTGCTCAGCCTCGAGCAGGCGATCGAGTTCATCAACGACGATGAGCTGGTGGAAGTGACGCCGAAGAGTATCCGCTTACGTAAGCGGATACTCGCGGCCAACATGCGTCCGAAGAAGGAATTGAACTAGCGCGAGCGCTTGATCTGGTTGCCGTCGCCCCCGCCGCCCATGTCGATGCTCGACCCGACGCCGTTCTCGCTGTCGTAGACGCCCATCCCGTTGGTCTCCTCGGGCTCGTCCTCGCCCAGCGCGCGCTTCCGGCGCCGGCGCACCGACTCCTCGTCGTTGCTCGCGCGAATGGACCCCTCAGGTGTCACCGGCTCGCGCGCAATGCCGAGCGGGTCATCTAAAGTCATACGGTCCTCGTCGCCAAAATCCTTGTCCCGGTTATCCATGAGTTCGTAACCTCCGGTCTCCAAGTCGCAAGCACGGTGCCAGACCGACGACACCCCGGCCGGAGGACCGACACCGAGCACGACAGGAGTGCAAGTCCCGTGTCCCGATTTGGCGCAACGTGTCGGTCCGATGAGGCTGCATCCCTGTGCAACCGTGTGGAGTCTCATGCACGGGCTGGTGTCCAGCTCTTGGGCACGGTGCTTGCCCTAAGCTCGAACGCCTGCAGTGAATTGCAGGCTTGAGCCTGGAGGTTCCCGTGTTTCTCGGTGCGCTGCAGTTCATGTCCAACGACCTTGCGATTGACCTAGGCACGGCGAACACCTGTGTGTTTGCGCGAGGCAGGGGCATCGTCCTCAGCGAACCCTCCATCGTGGCGTTCAACAACGTCAACGACACCATCGAGGCGGTGGGAACCGAAGCGAAGGAGATGCTCGGCCGAACGCCGGGGTCCATCACGGCCATCAAGCCGATGCGGGACGGCGTCATTGCCGACTTCGAAGCCGCCGAGAAAATGCTCGGCTACTTCATCAAGAAGGCCCACAAGAACAGCCGCTTCATGCGGCCGCGCGTGGTCATCGGGGTGCCGTCCGAAATTACCCAGGTCGAGCGCCGGGCGGTGAAGGACAGCGCCTATCGCGCGAAGGCGAGCAACGTCCACCTGATCGAGGAAGGCATGGCGGCGGCGATTGGCGCGGGGATGCCGATTACCGAGGCGTCAGGCAACATGATCGTGGACATCGGCGGCGGCACGACCGACATCGCGGTCATCTCGCTCGCCGGCATCGTCTACAGCAAGTCGGTTCGCGTCGCCGGCAACGCCATGGACGACGCCATCACCAATTACGTCAAGCGCGAGCACAACCTGCTGATCGGCGAGCGAACGGCCGAGCGCATCAAGATGGAGCTCGGGTCCGCGGCGCCGCTCGCATCGCGGCGTGAGATGGAAGTGAAAGGGCGGCACGTCCTCGAGGGGCGGCCGGTCACGATCGTGCTCAACGACGGCCAGATTCGCGAGGCGCTCGAGGATCCGATTCGCCAGATCATCCAGGCCGTGCGCGACGCGCTCGAGCGCACCCCGCCTGAGCTGTCCGCCGACATCTGCGATCGCGGCATCGTCCTGAGCGGCGGCGGCGCGCTGCTGCAGAACCTCGACACCAGACTCCGTCGTGAAACCGGCCTGCCCGTCTCCATCGCCGAAGACCCGCTGTCGTCAGTGGTCCTCGGCGCCGGGCGGATGCTGGAAGATTTCGACCTGCTGAAGAAGATCTCTTTGGATTAGCAGTAGGCGGTTGGCAGTAGGCAGTAGGCAGCAAGAACGCCGAACTGACTGCCTACCGCCTACGGCTTACTGCCTACTTCTCTGTCCATTCCGGCGGCGGCTGAATAGCCGCATCCGGCGTCTTGCCCGGGTCAGGGCGCCCGCTACCCTCGAGTCGGCTGATGGCGCGCACGGCCATATCGTGGTCGCACACGATCTGGCATGAGAGGCGGACGCCGGTCAGGCCCCGTTCCTCGAGCTTCCCCTTTTCCGCCTTCGTCATCTGCGATGGTTCGCCGCTGATGAACTCGACGCGGCAGGTCGTGCACCGCGCATTTCCGCCGCACGCGTGCAGTACGTCCACGCCCGCGTCCTGCTCGATCGCAAGGACGAGTCGCTTCCCCTCTTCCACGTCAACGGCGTCAAAACCCTCTACGGTCAGCTTCGGCATGTCCGCTATGTTAACGTATCGAAACGATCATGGCTGCTGACCACGCTGACGCCGACACCACCCCCGAGATCGCCGCGCCGACGATTCCCCGTCCCTCTCAACTGTGGAAGCCGCTGACGGCCGAACAGAAGCTCCAGGCGGCTCAGGCCTTCTGGGAGGACGAGAATGCCGCCGCCGAGCAGGCGGAGGCGATCGCGGTGATTGCGCAGCGCATCAAGTTCCGGGTCAAGAGCGTCGTGACGATGGCGACCGAGAAGAAGGCGCGGCAGCTGGCGGCGCTGCCGGCCGTGTCCGAGATGGTGGCTGCGCGGCTGCTCGTGTCGTATCACCTCGCGCACCAGCGGCCGATGATGGGCGGGTTCCTCGACGCCCTGGGCATCAAGCACGAAGACGGCATGATCGCCGACGAGGAGATGAAGCCTCCGTCAGCCGAAGCGCTCAAGGCGGCGGCCAAGACGCTGGCCGAGTCCCATCCCCAGGAAGAGGTGACGCTGTACCTCTCCACATTGATGTGGCAGGACCCCGAGACCTGGGGCGCCCTTTCAGAAAGTCTCTGACGTGGCATGGATGTCTAGCGCGGAGGGCTGGATTGCCCTCCTGACCCTGACCGCCCTGGAGATCGTCCTGGGCATCGACAACATCGTCTTCATCTCGATCCTGGCGGGGAAGCTGCGGATCGAGGACCGCGACCGGGCGCGGAAGCTGGGCCTGTTTCTCGCGATGTTCATCCGCATCGCGCTGCTGTTCTCGATCACCTGGGTGATGCGGCTGACGTCGCCGCTGTTCGGGGTGTTCGGCCAGGAGATATCGGGGCGCGATCTGATCCTCATCCTGGGCGGCTTGTTCCTGATCGCCAAGAGCACGCACGAGATTCACGACAAGCTGGAGGGCGAAGAGGCCCACGGGTCCACGAAAGCGGCCGCGACCTTCACCGGCGTGATCATCCAGATCCTGCTGCTCGACATCGTCTTCTCCCTCGACTCGGTGATCACGGCCGTCGGCATGGCCGAAGATATCGCCGTCATGGTTGCGGCGGTGGTCATCGCGGTGGGGGTGATGCTGTTCTCCGCCGGGAGCATCAGCGAGTTCGTCGAGCGCCACCCGACGGTCAAGATGCTCGCGCTCAGCTTCCTGCTGCTGATTGGTGTGTCGCTGATTGGCGAGGGACTGGACCAGCACATCCCGAAGGGCTACATCTACTTCGCGATGGCGTTCTCGGTGTTCGTGGAGATGATCAACCTACGGATGCGGAAAGTATCGGATCCGGTCCAGCTGCACAACACGGCGATCCGGAGCGACCAGTAACGGTCCGGCTAAAGCCGGACACTACGCCAGTCGGCTAAAGCCGGACCGTCTCGACGTACGTAGTGTCCGGCTTTAGCCGGACCGTCGACCGCTTTAGCCGGACCGTCGCATCCAATCCACGATCACGCGGAACAGCTCGCCGCGCACATCATCGGGGGCGCGGCCGCGCACGCCGAGCGAATGATCGCCGTTGGCTGTTCCGGCTTGCCAGGCGGGTGGAGCGGATAGCCGAGCGCGACCACGCCGCGGAGCCCGTCGGCTCCCTGTGCGGCGAGATGTGTCGCCATGCGTCCGCCCATCGACTTGCCGCCGATGAAGAGGGGATGCGCCGCGAGTTTCAGGTCGTGCCGCGCCGCGTCGATCGCCCGGCGAAACGCCTCTTCCAGCACCGGCGCGTTATCCGGCACCTTCCGCTTCTGGTCCATGTAAGGAAAGTTGAACGTGACGACGTCCACGCCCGTTGCGGCGAGCCCGCGTCCGAAGGCCACCATGAACGGGTGGAGCTCACCAGCGCCCGCGCCGTGCGCCAGCACGAAGAGCGCCGGCAGGGACGCCTCCGGCGCCGCTGGGTAATGCTCCATCAGAACCTTTAACCTTTAACCTTTAACCTTTGACCTTTAACCTTTGACCTACCCTTAACCGCCCAGCCGATCCAGGTAGTTGCGAATCCGCGCGGCGTTGGTGCCGACGTCGCCGCGGCCGACGCGCGACACCGAGCGCACGTCCACGCGCGTGCCTGCCCCCCACGGCGTCAGGCGCACGACGATGTCGTCCTTGAAGCCGAACCAGCGGGTCGTGTCGGTGGCCTCGATCCGGCCCGAGGACTTGTCGGCCGTCACGATCTCCCATCCCGCGCCCTGCGCGGCGGCAAGCGCCTGGTCGAACACCTGGTCCTGCGGGCTCGAGAGCGTGATCGGCTCGATGTCGGGGTAACCCTGGCTTTGCTGGCGCGCGAGCTCCGGTGACCGCTCGAGCGTGTTGGGCGCCTCCGCGCGCAGCGGGATGACCGCCTCGAACGCGGGCGGGTTTTCCAGGTCGGTCGTGATGTCGTGGATCGGCGGCTTGCCGCGCGCGTTCATCTGCCACTGAAACGGGATCGCGAACGCGACCAGGCCCATCACGAGGCCCAGCGCCGCGAGGAGGCGCGGCTTTCGCGCGCCGCCCCGGTACGCCAGCAGGCCCGAGATGGCCGCGGCGACGATCCCCGCGATTCCCAGGTACGCCGCCCAGCGCAGCAGCTGGAACGACCAGGGCAGCGGGAACAGGCCGATCCGGTAGAAGGGGCCCGACATGAGGAGCAGCAGCAACCCAAGTCCGGAAATGGCGCAGGCAACGGACGCGACGGCCATGGGGGCCTCCTTGTGGCGCATTGTAGCTCGCGCCTTACACTAGTCGGGACGTGCGGCTGGACGAGCTCGGTTGGAACGAACGCTTCGCCAAGGACTTCGACGCGCTCGGGTCGAAGGACGACGTGCAGCCCGCGCGCGTCGGCATCGGGTTCAATCACATCTACCGGGTCTACGTCGAGGCAGGCGAGTTCGACGCGACGCTCGCCGGACGCTTCAAGCACCAGGTCGTCAACCGAAGCGAGCTGCCCGCGGTGGGCGACTGGGTCGCCGTGCGCAAGCAGCCTGACGAAGAAGCCGGCGCGATCCTCGCCGTCCTGCCGCGCCGCACCCGCTTCTCGCGCAAGGCCGCGGGCAACCTGACCGACGAGCAGGTCGTCGCCGCCAACGTCGACGTCGTCTTCATCGTGATGGCGCTCGATCAGGATTTCAACCTGCGCCGGCTCGAGCGCTACCTGCTGCTGGCCCGCGAGAGCGGCGCGGATCCGGTGATCCTGCTGACCAAGCTGGATCTCTGCGCCGACATCGAGACGAAACTGCGCGAGGTGGCCACGCTCTCCGGCGCCCTTCCCGTTCACGTGCTCAGCCCGAAGTTGAACGAGGGCATCGCTCTGGTGGCGGCGTATCTCACCGCGGGACGCACCGCCGCGCTGCTCGGGTCGTCCGGCGTTGGCAAGACCACCATCATCAACCGGCTCGCCGGCGACGAGGCGCGCAAGACGCGCGAGGTGCGGGAGGCCGACTCGCGAGGCCGCCACACGACGACGCATCGTGAGCTGGTCGTGCTGCCGGGCGGCGGCCTGATCATCGACACGCCGGGGATGCGCGAGCTCCAGCTCTGGGACGTCGGCGACGCGGTGCGGGAAACGTTCGACGACATTGAGTTGCTGGCGCCGCAGTGTCATTTCACCGACTGCCGCCACATCGACGAGCCGCGGTGTGCCGTCAAGGCGGCGGTGGCCGACGGCGGCCTCGCGGCGGAGCGGCTGGCGAGTTACGTGAAGCTGATGGCGGAGGTCGCGGATCTGGACGAGAAGCGCCGGTTGAAGCCGTTCAGGGCTCCACGGAAGGGATCGCGATAGGCTCGATCGGCTGCTGGACGATGCGCAGGCGCGGCGCCATCGGCGCCGGCGGCGGGGTGGCGTCAATCAACCGGTAGAGCGGCGCGAACAGCAGGACGGCCACGATCGCCACGATCGCCGCGGCGGAGACGAGCTGCCACCCACGAACCCGCGCGTGCTGCACCTTGGCCGCCACGGTCGGGGACGTGATTCCGAGCCGGACCGCGGCGTCCTCGATCATCGCCGGCGTGATCATGTTGACCCGCATCGCAGCCCCGAGCATCAGCGCGCGATCGCACAGCAGGTTGATCACCCGGGGCACCCCGCCGGAGATGCCGTGCACCGTGTCCACGGCGGCCGACTCGAAGGTCACCGTGTCGCCGCCCTTGGCGACCCACAGGCGGTGGGCGATATAGGCCTCCACCTCGTCCCGCGTCAGCGGCTTCAGCACCGCCCGCAGCGAGATCCGCTGGTCGAGCTGGCGCACCTGCGCCCCTGCCAGCACGTCGAGCAGGTTCAACTGTCCGACCAGGATGATCTGCAGCAGCTTCGCGTCGTTGGTCTCGAGGTTGGAGATGATCCGGATCTGCTCGAGCACCTCTGGCGACAGGTGCTGCGCCTCGTCGATGATCAATACGCCGCTCCCGCGGATGCTGATCAGGGAGAGCAGGAACTCGTTGAGCGTGCTGATCAGCTCGTGGGTGCTGGCGCGCGACAGGCGTCCGCTGCGTACCGCTTCCCGCGAGACGACGCCGAAGTCGAGCAGGATCTCCCGCAGCAGCTCCTCGACCGAGAGGAACGGGTTCAGGATGAGCGACGTGAAGGTGTTGACGTCCAGCTGCTGCAGCAAGGCCCGGCACGACGTCGTCTTGCCCGTCCCGATGTCGCCGGTCAGGACGATGAAGCCTTCCTTGCGGCGGATGGACTGGAGGAGGAGGGTGAGCGCCTCGTCGTGGGATTCGCTGCGGTAGAGGAACCGCGGATCGGGGGCGAGGGTGAATGGCGGCTGGCCGAAGCGATAGTACTCCTCATACATCGCCGCCTGGCTCGGCACAAGGGGTGCTGGCGCGCTCAATCTGCGCCAAAGAATAGCACGCTTATAATCCGTCCATGCTGGTCTTCCTGATGCTTGTCGGGCTCGCGCAGGCGCCGGCCCAGACCTTCTTCACCTCCGCGCTGCCGCCGGCCGAGATCCAGAACAAGCAGGCGGTCCTCGAGACGGCCGCGGGGACGATCGTCCTCGACCTGCTCGCCGACGCCGCGCCGAACCACGTCGCGCACTTCATCACCCGCGCGCGCGAGGGCGCGTACGACGGGACCGCGTTCCATCGGTTGATCGCGATGGGGATCATCCAGGGCGGCGACCCGATTTCGAAAGATCCCGCGCAAAAGGCGAAGTATGGGACCGGTGGCCTTGGCGTGCTGCGGTTCGAGCAGAACGATCAGAAGATGACGCGCGGGGCCGTGGCGGCCGTGCTGGTGCCGGGCCGGCGCGACAGCGGAGGGTCCCAGTTCTTCATCTGCATCACCGATCAGAACGCGCTTACCGGGCAATACACCGTCTTCGCGCGCGTCGCGGAGGGGATCAACATCGCGCAGAAGATCTCGATGGCGCCGGCCGACATGACCGTGCCCACCGAGCGGATCGAAGTCAGGACGGTCACGATCCGCGACAAGCCGGCGCCCGAGCCGGAGCCGTTCACCACCGAGACGGTGGACGACCTGTCGAAATACCGGGCGGTGATCGAGACCTCGCTGGGTAACATGACGGCGCAGTTCTTCCCGGACCGGGCGCCCCAGACGGTGCGGAATTTCCTGCGGCTCGCGCAGTCGGGCGTGTTCGACGGGACGGCATTCCACCGCGTGGTGAAAGGATTCGTCGCGCAGGGCGGCTTCCTGCCCTCGCGAACGGCATTGCTCGACGAGAAGCAGGAATCCTACGTGCGGCGGCTGCCGCCCGAGTTCAACGCCACCCCCCACGAGAAGGGGACGCTCTCGATGGCGCATGGGGACGACCCCGGCAGCGCGACGACATCCTTTTTCATCGTGCTGGCGCGCACGCCTGGACTCGACAAGGCGTACGCCGCGTTTGGCCGGGTGACGGAAGGTCTCGATGTCCTGGAGAAGATCGAAGCCGCGCCGGTGAACGGCGAAGCGCCGCTGACGCGCATCGAGGTGATCCGGGTCAGGCTCGTGAAACCGTAGCGGTCCGCCCTAAGGCGCGGGCCCGAGACCGGCTATCGCACGGTGGGGTAAGTGATCCCGAGCTGCTCGAGGTAGGTCTTGTAGCGGGTCGGGTCGAAATAGTACTTCCGCATCCCAGGCCGGTACTGCTCCAGCACGTCCCGGTTCATCCAGGTGGGCGGGAGATCGTCGGGTCCGATCAGCGGCTGGTACTTCTGGTTCTTGGTCTGCTCCGCGAAATACTGCTTCGCTTGCTGCACCAGCTCGGGCCGCATCAACAGATCCAGGATCGTCATCGCCTGCGCGCGCGCTCCCGCGGTGGTGCCCTTGTGCGCGATCGGTGTGGCCATCGCGATCGCATTCGCCCAGTGGTGGCCCGGCAGGTTGGGGATGTTGGCGGGATAGCGGAGCGACACGGTGGGCACCGTCCACGAGATATCGCCGATATCGTCCGACCCGCCGCCGTAGTTCTGCGCCAACGGTACGTCGGGCTGGACAGCCTGGACCTTCGTTTCAAGTCCAATCTGCTCGACGTTCAGCTCCTTCTGCAGCGCCTTGGCCAGCGCGAGATCTGCGTCATCCCACCTGGGCATCCCGGCGGCTTCGATGTTCGCGCTGAGCGCCTCGGCCATCGGCTTGTTGAAGTGCTGGGGCCAGGCGGAGCCGAGCACGCGACTCGTGACCTTCGTATCCGTCATCGTCGCCGCTCCCTGGGCGATTCGGTCGGCCAGCTCGCGCATTGCCTTGATGTGTGGATAGTCGGTCTCGCGCAGGTAGTACCAGACCGCGGCCTGTTGCGGGACGACGTTGGGCTGGTCGCCGCCGTTGGTGATGACGTAGTGGGATCGCTGCGAGAGGCGAAGGTGTTCGCGCCTGAAGTTCCAGGCGATGTTCATCAGCTCCACGGCATCGAGCGCGCTGCGGCCCGTCCAGGGCTGGTTGCCTGCATGCGCGGCCGACCCCTGGAACGAGTACTCGACGCTGACGAGCCCGGTCGAATTCGCCGGGGAGCCCCACGCGGTGCGGAAGAAGTTGCTGACGTGCGTGAAGATCGCGACGTCCACATCCTTGAAGACCCCCGCGCGGATGAAATGCGCTTTGCCGCCCAGCAACTCCTCGGCGACGCCCGGCCAGATGACCAGCGTCCCGGGAAGACGTTCGCGCTCCATGATCTTCTTCACGGCGAGCGCGGCGGTGATGTTGAGCGGGACGCCGGAGTTGTGTCCCTCGCCATGACCGGGAGCGCCCTCGGTGATCGGGTCGTGGTACGCCACGCCGGGCTTCTGCGACGCCTGCGGGATGCCGTCGATGTCTGACCCCAGCGCGATCACCGGCCGGCCCGATCCCCAGCGTGCCACCCAGCCGGTGGGGATGCCGGCGACGTTCTCCTGCACGGTGAATCCGTTTTGCCTGAGGATGCCGGTGAGATAGCGCGAGGTTTCCACCTCCTGGAATCCAAGCTCGCCAAAGCTGAACACCATGTCGATCATCTGCTGTGTGGAGTCATGCCGCGCGTCGACGTCACGGGCGGCCTCGCTCTTGAGCGCGGCCAGCCGGTTCGCAGGCGCTGGCGACTGCGCTGCCGGCGTGCCCGACATCGCCGACAGCGTGGCGACCAGGATCGCGCAGGAGGCGAGGGCACGAGTGGATGGCATGGCGCGCAGTCTACTCGACATCAAAGGGCAGCTCCACCTGCGGATCGGGCACCGTGACGACCTCCTCGGTCCCGAGATTGTGCACGCTGACGCCGAGCAGGCGGACCGCGCGGCGTCCGACGTCGGTGCGATCCAGCAGCATCACCGCCCGCTTGACGATGTTGGCTTCGTCCCGTGTCGGCTCCTCGGAGTGGCTGCGCGTGATCGTCGTGAAGTCGTGGTACCGCACCTTGATCGTCACCGTGCGCGCGTAGAGCTCGCGCCTCACGAGCCACGCGGTCGCGTCGCACGCCATCGATTCGACTTCGCGGCGAATCTGTTCGGCGTCGGTGAGGTCCTGCGCGAAGGTGTTCTCACTGCCGGACGACTTCGGCTCGTGCTCCGAGACGACCGGCCGGTCGTCCACCCCCTGGGCGAGCTGCTGCAGCCAGTCGGCGAGTGAGCCGACCGTGTCGCGCAGCATCTCGGGCGCGGCGGCGCGGACGTCCACCAGCTTCTCGATTCCCTGCGCGCGCAGCTTCCGGGCGGTCACCGGTCCCACTCCCCAGAGCGCATCCACCGGCAGCGCCTGGAGAAAGGCTTCCATCCGCTCGGGCGGGATCACGGTGAGGCCGTCGGGCTTCTGCCAGCCCGACGCAATCTTCGCGAGGAACTTGTTGGGCGCCACCCCGGCCGACGCGGTCAACCCGGTCGCCTCGCGGATCGCGTCCTTCAGCCTGCGCGCGACCGTGGTGCCGAGCGGCTCACCCCATGCGTTCTCGGTGACGTCGAGGTAGGCCTCGTCCAGCGACAGGGGTTCCACGAGCGGCGTCACGCTGCGGTAGAGCTCGAACACCTGCTGTGACACGGCCTGATATTTCTTGAAGTCGGGCCGGACGATGACCAGGGAAGGGCAGAGGCGGACCGCCCTGGCCATCGACAGAGCGGATCGGACGCCGAACGTCCGGGCCTCGTAGCTCGCCGCGGCGACGACGCCGCGCTTGTCCGGGTCTCCCCCGACCGCGACCGGCCGGCCACGCAGCGCCGGATCGTCGCGCTGCTCGACGGACGCGTAAAACGCATCCATGTCGATGTGCAAGATGCGGCGAACTGGAGTGTTCACGCTTCCGGGTTCTCGGTTCTCAGTTCCCGGTTGCTCCGAATCCGCCCCGGGTCACGTCGCGGATCTCGTCCACTTCCTCCCACGTCACCCGGGGCGCAGGCAGGACAATCGCCTGGGCGAGCCGGTCGCCGCGCGTGAGGTGGACCTCGGCGGTGGTGAAATTCCGGAGCTGGATCATCACCTCGTCATTCGGGCCCGAATAGTCCGGGTCGATGACGCCGACGCCGTTGGCGACCGCAAGTCCGCGCTTGAGCGGCGTGCTGCTTCGGGCAAAAATGGCCAGGAAGTGCCCGGACGGCACCTCGATCACGAGACCCGTCCGGACCAGCGCGATTTGCCCCGGCCCGATGGTGATATCGTGCGCCGCCGCCAGATCGAAACCGGCCGCTTCGGCGGTGCCGTATGTGGGGAGGGGAATCGTGGGATCGAGTCGTCTGATTTTGAGCCGCATGAGCGCAGCATATCTGGTCCTGCTGCTGCTCGTCGCGCCTGCCGCGTCCGCGCAGGAACTCGCCGCGCCTCTCCCGCTCAATCCAGCCATTCGCACCGGCACCCTGGCCAATGGCCTGAAGTTTTACATCCGCCCCAACAGCCTGCCCGCCAACCGTGCCACCCTGCGCCTGGTGGTGAAGGCCGGCTCGATTGACGAAGCCGACGACCAGCGCGGCCTGGCCCACCTGCTCGAGCACATGGCCTTCAACGGCTCGGAGCATTTCAAATCCGGTGAGCTGGTCACCTACCTTGAAACCATCGGCGCCCGGTTCGGGGCCGACGTCAACGCGTACACCAGCTACGACGAGACGGTCTACATGCTCGAGGTGCCCACCGATCGCCCGGAGATTCTCGGGCGCGGCTTCGAGGCGCTGGGCGATTTCGCCGGCAGCATCTCGCTCGACAACGCGGAGATCGACAAGGAACGCGGCGTCGTGCTCGAGGAGTGGCGGTTGCGCCAGGGCGCCGGGACGCGGATGCAGAACGCGCAGATGGCAGGGCTGTTCGGCGAGTCGCGCTACGTCGATCGCCTGCCGATCGGGCTGCCGGAGCTGCTGAAGAGCTTTCCCGCGCAGCGGATCCGCGACTTCTATCGCGACTTCTACCGCCCCGACCGGATGGCGGTGATCGCCGTGGGCGACATCGAGCCGGCAGCCGCCGAGGCGTTGATCCGCCAGCATTTCAGCGCGCTGGGCGCGGTGCCGCCGGCCGAACGCGTCACCTTTTCGATTCCCCGTCACGGTGACACGCGGTACGTGTCCGTCTCGGATCGCGAAGCGCAGGGGTCGTCGGTCACGGTGGTCTACAAGCGCCCGATCACGCACTACACGACGGTCGGGGACTACCGCCGCTCGCTGGTCCGCGCGTTGATTCATTCGATCATCAACTCCCGCTTCGCCGAAATCTCCCGTCGTCCTGATGCGCCGTTCCTGCGCGCATCCTCGGGCGACGAGACGCTGGGCCGCGACGTGGAAGCATTCACCGTGTCGGCGCGCGTCAACGACGGGGCGATCGAGAAGGGGCTGAACGCGCTCATGCAGGAACTGGAGCGGGTGCGGCAGCACGGGTTTGGCCAGGCCGAGCTCGATCGTTCCAAGCTCGCCGCGATGGCGAGTTACGAGCGTGCCTACAACGAGCGCGACAAGGGCCAGAGCGAAGGCTACGCGTCCGAGCTGGTCCGCCACTTCCTCGAAGACGAGCCGGCGCCCGGCATCGACGTCGAGCTGGCTCTCGTGCGCAAGTACCTGCCGACGATTACCGCGGCGGAGCTGGGCGCCTTCGTGAAAACGGTCCTGGGAGACGACAACCGCGTCGTGCTCGCGGCGTCGCCGGAGAAGGCCGGCATCGCGGTGCCGACCCAGGTGAGCCTGGCCGCGGCGGTGCGCGCCGGCAGCACGGCGGCCGTGGAGCCGTGGAAGGACGCGATCTCCGGGCGCGCCCTGATGGCGAAGACGCCGGCGCCCGGCACCGTCCGGAGCCGGCGCGAGATCCCGGAGATTGGCGTCACCGTGCTCACGCTGTCCAACGGCGTGGAGGTGTGGCTCAAGCCGACCGATTTCCGCAACGACCAGGTGTCGTTTACCGCCTACGCGCGCGGTGGTACCTCGCTCGCCTCGTGCGACGACCAGCTCAACGCGTCGCTGAGCACCACGCTGGTCGGGATCGCCGGCGTCGGCGGCTTCAACCCGATCGATCTCGGGAAGCTGCTTGCCGGGCGCCTGGCGAATGCGTCCGCGTACATGTCTACCTATACCCACGGCATGTCTGGCGGCGGCACCCCGAAGGATCTCGAGACCTCGCTGCAGCTCGTGTATCTCTATTTCACCGCGCCGAACCGCGATCGCGAAGCGTTCGACCTGCTCAAGGTGCGGCTCGAAGCGGGGATCGCCAACCAGACCGAGAACCCCGGCTCCGTGTTCGGCGAGCGCGTGCGGCGCGTCAACACGATGAACCACTGCACGTCGCAGTCGACGACGCCGGAGGATCTCAAGACGCTGAGTCTCGACCGTATGGCGTCGTTCTATGACGCGCGGTTCAAGAACGCCGCCGACTTCACGTTCTTCTTCGTCGGCGCGTTCACCGTCGATCAGGTCACCCCGCTCCTGGCCACGTATCTCGGCTCGCTGCCGTCCACGGGCAGCGCTACCTCCACGGCCGGCGACCTTCGGCTGCAGTTTCCGGCCACCATCCAGCGTGAGACGGTAAACAAGGGACAGGAGCCGCGGAGCCAGACCGCGATCACGTTCTTCGCCGATACCCGCCTCGACGAGTTCGAGACGCACCGGCTGCGGGCGGCGGCGAGCGTGTTCGAGATGCGGCTGCGCGACATGCTGCGCGAGGAGCTCGGGGGGACCTACTCCGTGGGCGTCGGCTATTCCGATACGTCCCCGCAACCTGGGTATGGCACGACGACCGTGCAGTTTGGAAGCTCGCCGGAAAACGCGGACAAGCTGGGGAGCGCGGTGCTGACCGAGCTCGAGCGCCTGAAGCGCGAAGGGCCCACCGACGCGGACGTGCAGATCGTGAAGGAGACCGAGAAGCGCGAGCTCGAGACCTCGCTGAAGCAGAACGGGTTCTGGCTCAACTCGCTGCAGGCACTGCACATCCTCAAGCGCGATCCGCTGCGCATCCTGGAGCGTGACGAGCGCACCGAATCGCTGACCAAAGAAAACATCCACGCGGCCCTGCGCAAGTACTTCCCGGAGGACCGCTATACCGTCCTCACGCTGATGCCCGAGACGCCGGCCTCCCGGTAACACCCTGCACCTCCACGGGCCACGGAGGCACAGAGGCACGGAGAATCCGCCGTGAGGTCGTGGGGCGAGCCTTGTCAGGCTCGCCCGTTGAACGCGCAGCGTTCAACGCCGAATTCGACAGCCGGACCGCGTGGGGGGCGCGCCGCGAGGATGCCAGCCGTCGAACCGCCGACTCCCGCCTTCGCGCTGCGCGCTTCGGCGCGCCAAGCCGCTTGTGGGAAATCGCGCTCCGACTCGCTGTCCTTCCGCTGGCGCGTTGACTAGGAGCTGATTCGATGCGGCGTCTGTCACGCGCAATCGGACCGCCAGTAGTGATCCGGGCTTTCGGGAGCACGCGGACCGAAGTCAACGCGGAAGCCTCGCTGCGCGCGATTTCCGGATCTGTGTGTCGGCATGCTCCGACGGCGGATCGCCGTCCGGCATCCCCGCGGCTGGTGTGCGTAGTGCCCGGCTTCCTTGTCCGCCGAAGCCGCGCAGCGGCGAAGGTGGAAGCCGGACCGTCGGTGTTCCGTTTGCCCAGAGGAGAAACCCCAATGCGCAACTACGCAGGAGTCGCGTTGGCCGCGGGCGTCTTGATAGCTGTTCTGTCATTGACGGAGGCAGCCGGTCAAGGTCAGGTTGGGTTGGCTCTCGCCGGCGCGTGCCGGCATGACTACGCGTCGTCCGCGGCGGATCGCGGGAGCCGTCAGCAGGCGAGTGCCCTCCAATCGCGAAGGGGCGGTCGCGGCACCGCGGACGCGAGAGTATCAGCCGCCATCAACGCTCCGGAAGATCGAGGATATTGCGCGAGGCGTGCAGAACGTTAGTAAACGCTGCGGCGTTTTCCAGGAGTGATCCGCTTCGCTCTTCGGTCCCGCCCGTATAATCCACATCGTCTGGCCCTTACCCCCGGTGCTCGCCTCGGTCCCTACGAAGTCCTCGCCCAGATCGGCGTGGGCGGCATGGGCGAGGTGTACAAGGCCACCGACACCAACCTGAAGCGCGCAGTCGCTATTAAGGTGCTGCCCGCGTCTCTGGCTGCGGACGCCGATCGGCTGGCTCGCTTCCAGCGTGAAGCAGAAGTCCTCGCCGCGCTCAATCATTCGAACATCGCGGCGATTTATGGCCTGGAGCGATCAGGCGTCACGACAGCGCTGGTGATGGAACTGGTCGAAGGCCCGACCCTTGCGGATCGGATCACGCGGGGCGCCATCCCTCTCGACGAGGCGCTGCCCATCGCGAAGCAGATCGCCGAGGCGCTCGAAGCGGCCCACGAGCAGGGCATCATCCACCGCGATCTCAAGCCCGCGAACATCAAAGTGCGCTCCGACGGCACGGTGAAGGTGTTGGACTTCGGATTGGCGAAAGCGACTGAGCCGACTGGCACGATGTCGGCGGGCGCGTCTCAGTCCCCGACGATCACGACGCCGGGGATGACGCAGGCGGGGATGATCTTGGGCACCGCCGCGTACATGAGCCCCGAACAGGCGCGCGGGAGCGACGCGGACAAGCGTGCGGACCTGTGGGCCTTCGGCGTGGTGCTGTGGGAGACGCTCACCGGGACACGGCCGTTCGACGGAGCAACCGTCTCCGACACGCTCGCATCCGTGCTGAAGACGGAGCCCGAGTGGAATGTGCTGGCGCCGGGGACGCCCGCCGCCGTCCGCCGCCTGCTACGTCACTGCCTACAGAAAGATCGCAAACGCCGTCTCGATTCGGCTGCGGCCGCGCGACTGGAGATCGAGGAGGCGATGGCCCAGCCGTCAACCGTCGAAGGCGGGGTCACGTGGTCCGCGTCGCCGGCGTCACGGGGACGCCCGGCATGGATGACCGCACTCGCCGTCGCCGCCGTCCTCGTGGCCGCGGTACTGGCCATTCCCGCGGTGCTACATCTGCGCGAGGTGCCGCCGCCGTCGCCACCCGAAGTGCGTCTCGAAATCAACACACCGCCGACGACGGCTCCGACGTCATTGGCGATCTCGCCCGACGGGCGGACCATTGTCTTCGTCGCCACTTCCGAAGGCCAATCACGGTTGTGGCTGCGTGTGCTGGATTCCGTAGAGGCACGCCCGTTGACGGGCACCAATGGTGCACAAAATCCCTTTTGGTCGCCGGACAGCCGGTCCGTCGGTTTCTTTGCGGATAGCAGGCTCAAGCGGATCGACATCGTCGACGGCGGATCAGTTCAAACACTCGCGAACGCCAACAGAGGCACCGGCGGTGCGTGGAACCGCAACAGCGTGATCCTCTTTACGACGCTTGGTGACCCGATTTTTCGTGTTTCGGACACGGGTGGTGAGCCTGTCGCAGTCACGCAACTCAAGACTGGGCAGGGCAGTCACTTTTCACCACAATTTCTGCCCGATGGTCGCCACTTCCTCTATTGGGTGCGAGGCAATTCCGACGTGAGGGGTATTTATGTCAGTGAGCTTGGAAGCGCAGAATCCCGACGCTTACTTGATGCGGATCCGGGTGCAAAATACGTGTCCTCCGGGCACCTGCTGTTCCTTCGTCGGGACACGCTGTTTGCGCAAGACTTCGATCCGATCCGGCTGGAGCTGACTGGGAATCCCTTTCCTATTGCTGAACAAGTAGCGAGCAATCTCGGCTCAGGGATATCCGTATCCGGCGCAGGATCCATCGCCTTTCGGACGAGTTCAGCGAACGCTCAGCGGCAGTTCGTCTGGTTCGATCGGTCCGGCAGGGAACTCAGTAAAGCGGGCGATTCCGTTAGCACACCCTTGTCGGCCCCGTCGCTTTCACTCGATGGCCAGCGTGTGGCTCTCTACCGAGCCTTGGATGGGAATACCGATGTTTGGTTATTCGAAACGAAACGCGGCGTGCTTAGCCGGTTTACGTCTGACGTAGCGGATGACGTTGGCCCCGTCTGGTCTCCGGATGGTGACCGCATCGTCTTCAGTTCGAACCGGAAGGGCATAGCCGATCTTTACGAGAAGTCGGCTACTGCCGGAGGGAGTGAGGATCTCTTGCTGTCGACAGCTCAGGACAAGACGGCAATGGACTGGTCGCCCGACGGCCGCTTCCTGCTCTTTCACAGTGAGGACGCGAAGAGAAGCTTTGACATCTGGGCCTTGCCGATGGGTGGAAACGGGAAGCCATTCCCGATCGTGCAGACGGATTTCGCCGACGAGCGGGCGCAATTCTCGCCTGACGGCAAGTGGATCGCGTACCAGTCGGATGAGTCGGGCCGGGTTGAGATCTACGTCCACCCGTTTCCCGGCCCCGGAAACAGGTGGCCAATTTCTACAAACGGCGGCAGTCAAGTGCATTGGCGGCGTGATGGTAAGGAAATGTTCTACGTCGCCTTGGATGGCCGGCTCATGGCGGTTCCGATCAAAGTCGCAATGAACGGCGGAGCCCCCGAAGTCGGCACGCCTGTAACGCTGTTCGCGCCCCGGCTCGGCGGCGCGGTGCAGCAAGCCGATTATCGTCACCAATACATGGTTTCTTCGGACGGCGATCGGTTCCTGGTAGCCACTGTCACGGAACAAGCCAATTCGCCCATCACGGTCATACTGAACTGGAAGCCTCAGCCCTAGAACCTGCACCATTCTTTCGACTTGAGCATTGTCCTCAACAGAGCTGAGGGATTGAACGTTGAATCCCGCTGCCGCGCAATTACTCTTTACTAGTCGCCCAGAGTTTACTGATGCCGGCGGAGGACCTCCTGAATGGCCAGGTCTGGGGCAGGGCTCCCGCGGTGCAGAGCGCGCCGCCCCCCCGGCAACGGGCCAGTAGCACCGATCCGCTCACGGCACCATACGGCCCAGATGAAGGTTTACGAACACAACGACCCGGACTCCTTGATCCCTCGGTCTCACCCTTGGATAGACGGTGAATCCGAGCCGGCACACAGGTATTACGATTTTCGCACCAGCCCTGAACTCATCCGGTCATCGCTTGAGGATATGCAGGAGTGGAGCGCCTACCCTGCGACGGAGACCTTCTATCGGCTCCTTGAGTGGCTCAATGGCTCCGAGTCGGTCTTTGAGTCCAATGACTGTGCCTTTAGCGGCGCGATCGCCAATACGAGTGCTCAGTTCTCCAAGCGCCTGCAGTGTTCCGGCCGCCTGATGATTCTCTACCGAAACCTGGCATTGAATACATCGCCGAAGCAGATTCACTGGTTGACCAACGCCGCCGCTCATGCCTTGAGACGAACCGATCAAGCATTCGAATGGGGTGCCATCGGCGCCACGATCATGCCGGTCAGATTTACGACCCTGCCGGGGCCGCCGGAACTGCAACGGGGGCAGCAGCTCATGTTGTCGTTTTGGGCTTGGGGAGACGATGCGCTTGAGGTAATGACCAACCTTGATCGCACATTTCGCAACGTGACGGTGGCACTTCGAAAGTTATCCGATGAGATCCGCCACTCATCGCCGGCCACCACATCGGACGATTAACCTCGCAGCCTGGGTACGCACGTCCCACCGAGGCTATAGACCGGCCCGGTCGGCTTCAATTCACTTCTTCATCAATACGACCTCGCGCGGGATAGGCCAACTGTAGTCGCCTTGTGGAGACCGATCGCGACGTCGAGGGTCGATCACCAGATCGGCGTTGATCGGGACCTGTCCAGCCCCGGGCTTCGCTCGGCACAGGATTGTCACGCGGGTGGCGTCGACGCTGAGTGGTCGAGCACGTACCTGCCGAGTTCGGCGCGCGTGGCGCCGGCGGACGCGAGCGTGAGCTGCAGCCGCATGGATGGCATCTGACGCACGACGGCGGCAGGCGTGGCCCAGAGCACCTCGCCGTCCGGCCCGGACACGGGCACGTCGTCGGCCTCACCGATCGGCGAGTCTCCGGGCCCCGTCACCGACAGCGTCACGGTGTCCACGCCGGAGAAGTCGGCACGCAGGGCGGCGACGACGAGATCGTCGCCGGGAAAGACGGCACACGGCACCGTCTCGCCCGGCAAGAGCGAATAGAGGCGCACATGGACGCCGTCACGCTGCATGCGGTTGAGCAGGGCGCGGGACACAATCCCCGAGACGCGCCCTTGACGCGCAAGCGCCGCCAGCCCCGTCCCGAGTAACGCCATGTGGTGCAGACGCGCCGAGCACTCGCCGCACGCGAACAGATGCTCCTCGACACCATCCATCTCGTCACTGTCCGCCAGGTCACGCGCCCAGTAATCGAGCAGTGTCCCATCGGGAATCGGCGCGTTGCATCTCGGCATCATTGCACCACCTCGCGGGACGTCATACACGTGCGAAGGCGCTCGATCGCGCGGTGCCGGATCACCCGGACGTTGCCTTCCTTGATCCCAATCTCCTTACCCACCTCGCTCGCCGTCTTCTCCGCATAGAAGGTCAGGAGGACGACCACGCGTTCGCGGCCGGCGAGCCTGGCGAGGCACGTTTCGAGGCGGTCGACGTCGAGCGTGGCGTCACCCACTGAGGCTTCGACCATGTCCGGGACCATAAAGGCTTCGCGCAGCTTCTCGCGCCGCCACTCCAGCCGCTTCAGGTCTTTCGCCATCGTTCGGCTCACGCCGAGGACAAACGACGCGATCTGATCGGCATCGCGAACCGATCCGCCCCGCAACTTCTCGATCGTCAGGAGCATCACCTGCTGGACCAGATCGCGCGCCGCGTCCTCATCGCGCAGATGGCGAAGCCCGTACAGCCGCACGCGTGGGGCCAAGCGCCGATACAACTCGCTCTCGGCCGCCTCGGCCGACCCGGGCGCGCGCGCCGCGACCGCGCGTGCGAGATCGCCGTCACTGGAGTCGACGATCGTCGGCATTCGCCGCTGACGGTACTACCCGCCCTTGCGCGCGGTCAATCGGACCGCGGGCCCGCTGAGTTCAGACCGTCGCGGTCGACACGCCGGTCACCTGCCGGATCACGTCTCCGCTCGCGATAAGCGCCGCCGCGCCGTCGCCGACAAACGTCGAGCCGTGCATGGCCGCCAGCGTGCGCGGCCGCAGCGCCGCGAGATTCGCCAGCTGCCGCTTCGTGTTCTCCGTGTACGGCACGTAGTCCATCAGCACGGGCGACTGTTGGTAGGTTTCGAACGCCTGTCGATACCGGGCCACGACGTCGCCGGTGGTCACCGGCTCGACGTCGCCGAGCTGATGCATCAGGTCTGAGCACAGCAGCACCCGTTCGGTTTCCTCGAACAACACGCCCGCGTCCCACCCATGCGGCAGGTGCGGCGTCGGAACGAAGCGGAACCGGTGTCGTCCAGTCTCGAGGATCTCGTCCGGTTTCAGCCCGCGCGGCGGCCGATTCGAGAAGTCGGCGATGTTGATCATCGCGCCGAGCTCTCCGCATACCGGCGTGGCGTTCGGGGCGGCCGCCAGCCATTCGTTGAGCGCGCCGCATTCATCGACCTCGAAGTGGCTCCAGCTGATCCAGCGAAGGCTCGTGGGATCAATTAGCCTCGCAACTGCCTCGCGCACTGCCGGAAACATCCCGCGCATGCCCGTGTGAAATAGCAACGGCTCGTCGTCTTTCACGAGGAAATGATTGAATTGAAGGTCGAAGGCCGGCACGTACAGACAGATCCGATACAGGTCAGGGGCGATTTCGTCGATTCGCGCAGTCATGCTGTGTCCTCCAGGCGCCTCTCGGCGTCAACATAGAGGAAGTGTCACGACACTGGTCACCGTTACACGGGGACACTAGGAAGTCCGTGCCCCGATCGCCCATTCGCCTGTAGCCCACGGAGGATAGGCAACATCAAGTCGCGATTCGTCGCTATGACGAGTCACTCTGCGTACGGCGGAATCTACGCGCCTCGCAACCTGGTGGGTATTGTCGCGAGATTAGTGTCCCCTGCCGTCATCAGTTCTGCTGAAGCTCCGGCGCGTGACCCGTTGTTCCGCTTGGCCTGCGGTTCGACGGCGCGGACAAACGCTCGCGACGGCTCGACGACGATCGCCTCGTGAGCGGCGATGCTCCGCCTTCGCCACGGCTTCGGCGCGGCAAGTCCCAACGGAGTCTGCCCGGACTCAGTCAGAAAAGCCGTCGCGGCGTTTTTGTCCTTCGCCGATCGCGCCGCTCACAGTCGGCCCGCGCCGGAACAACACGTCCCGCGCCGCAACGGCCATGACTCCTGGCAGGTTAATACCCTTCTCTAACCACTGCGCCGTTACTCGCGGCTAATTTAATCGGCGGGTGATGGGGTAGGATTACCTCTTCCACATCCTGTTCTTCCTGCGCTTTTCAAGGGGGCAACCATGCAAGCCGACATTGCTAAAGCCATCGCTGATCATCTGCTCGCCGCGCTCGAATACGAGATCGGCATCACCACAGGCGTGTTTGCCGCTGTGCCGGCTGACAAGCTGACGTACACGCCTCACCCATCGTCCAAGACCGCCATTGGACTGCTGCGGCACATCACGCTCGAGGACGAGTGGCTGCTGACGGGCGTCGCCGATGGCGTCCTCGGCCCCATGCCAGAGGACTCGGACGCGTGCGGCATCATGACGCCGCAGGACGCCGTGGCTCGCTACAAGGAGCGGATTCCGAAGGTGATTGCGCAGCTGAAAGCGCTGCCTGGCGACGCGTTCACGCGGCAGGTGGACTTCTTTGGCAACCAGATGCCGGCGGTCGCGATTCTCTCGGTCGTCGTGCGCCACTCGACGCATCACCGCGGGCAACTGAGCACATATCTGCGGCCGATGGGCGGTAAGGTGCCGTCGATCTACGGTCCGAGCGCGGACACTGTCGTCGCCACGGCGTAGCGGGCTCTTGTCGGTGGTTGGCGGTTGGTCGTTATGCGTGTAACGACCGACTGCCAACAGATCTGAGCGGCATGCTGACGGAAGCAATGGCGCGGCGAGTCGAGATCAGATCGGTTCGCCGCAACCGTCATCGGCGTTGTGACGGCCGGATAGAAGTAGTCAGCGAATGACGCGGTGGAGGGCGAGATCCAAGCTCGTCGATAGTGTCGCTCGGCCACATCTTTCGCCAAATCAGGACGCTTCGCGTCGTCTTGCAACCGACGGCGCTCTACTTCCAAAGCCGCGACGATATCCCGATCGGTTGTTCGTCCAACGGACACATCCATGACAGTCGGAACCCGATCATCGAGCGAACGACGATTACGGACATTGCGGCCATCGGCCATCGGGTTGATGTTGGGGCTCTCGGCACAGAACACACCAGCCTCCGAATCGCTGGGAATCAGTCCTGATTAGTCGCGAAGTGGCGAGCGACACCCCGGCTTGAGTTGGATAAACAGAACGGCGTTTATCGCGACTCAACGTTTTGATGAATCTGGCGAGCCGGCACGGACTTCGAGCAGGGCGCCGTGCGGGACAGCTTCTGCCTGGTAGTGGGGCAGTTTGACCCGAAGATCCCGCGAATCCGATTGGCAACAGCTTTTGGGAGTTCGGAGGTTCTGCTCCCGCGTTACTCGATCAAGGTTGGCGTCAGAAGCCATCCCGCGTCGCCTCCATTAGCTGAACATGCCACCGACCACCACTACGGCCGCTCTTGGTGTTCACAACTGAACAGACGGCATCGGCCGCATTCTGCCAGTATCTGAGGGCAAATGGACACCAACACACTCCTCATCATCGTCGTCGTGATCCTGCTCCTCGGCGGCGGCGGATTCTTCTACAGGGGCCGGGGCCGCCGGTAGGCGGCTCGCGGCACCGAACGACACTAGTGGGCCGCGCGCTCGGGCGGATTGGGTGGCTGCAGAAACGCGCGGCGCTCGAAATGGGCTGTCGGAAGCGCAGTTCTCGCGGCTCGCCGGCACCGCACACCTCTCGCAACGCCGGCTTCGACTAGTCTGGCGAACCTTCGGTTAACGAGGCCGCTAATCCGGCCTGTCGTCTGACTATTGTCGCGGACCTGAACATCGTAGGGCCACCGCCGCAGCAGGAGCCTTCTGTCTTTCATGGGCTCTTGCCGGTTGGCTTGGACGTCATCCGCGTCCTCCGCAGCGCAGGACCCGTGAGTTCGGCGCGCCTACCGAGTGGACATGACTTTACCCTGACCCTGCACTTTTGCCAGGATCCGCGCATGATCTTCGGAGTGAGCCCCACCAAGGACGCAGTCGTTATCGCGCAAGCCACTGGCTCGGGCGAGACCTTCGCGATCAAGTCGATCAGGTCGATTCAGTTCCAGGCGCAGTCCGGAGAATGTCTGACGGAGCTCCTGCAACGTCTTGTCGTCATATTCGAGCGCGGCGGCAAGCGCCGACGCTCGACAATCGCACTCCTGGGATCGTCGTCGGGTCGGTTCAAGTCTTCCATCGAAGCGATCAAGGCAGAAGCAATCACCGAACTTGCTGCGGCAGAGAGCGGACTGCCTGTCGTCAGGGTAACAGCCGCGAGTCTCAAGAAGGTCCTCGGTTGTGCGACAGGACAGAAATGGCAGGCCCGCGCAGGAGAACGTTTCAATCCGACGGGCCGCCATAAGAACTGGTCGCAAGGCGCGGCCGGCGCTGCGGCCGCGGCCCTCAAGGTCGTTGGGGGGAACACCTGAACGGGCCCTCAGGGTGAGCCTGACGGGAATCGAGGTGCGACGGTTGTCACCGATTGGTCCCGAGTAGTCGCCAAGGGTTTAGCCAACAGCCGCGGTCCTCGCGATTCGGGCCGGGGGTGGGCTCACCTGGTGGCGTACTTCGAGTGCACCTCCGCCAACTATCGTCCGCAAAAAAATCCTGCAGACCCCCGACGGGTTCCGCGTGCATCTGCCTTCCGACGCGTCGGGATACGTCTTCTCGATCAAGGACCAGCGCGATCCCTGTCACTACGGCGTGTTCTCGGACGCAGAGGGGCGACTCTACGAGAGCTCGCCGCAGGTCCCGCAACGCGAGCCGACAGCGGCATGCCCGCGGCGTCGCTGTCACGGTCCGGCTTCCACCTTCGCCGCTGCGCGGCTTCGGCGGACAAGGAAGCCGGACACTACGCATGAAATAGGCCGATCTGAAGGTCCGCCTCTACTTTAGAAATCCTAGATTGCTTGTGGTGAATGCTTCGCATTCACCGGGAAGCCTGACCCGCCTTCGCCACTTCGTGGCTTCGGCGCGGCAGCCAAGGCTTGCCCCACGACCCCGTAAGAGAGGACTCCTCGGTGCCTCGGTGTTCCGTAGAGGTCGCAGGCGTCTGAAAAACCGGGTCAAGGTGAACATCGCCGGGGCTTGATATACTCGACGTTTCGTAGCCCACCGAAGACCGATGCAGTACATCTACACCATGAAAGGGCTCGGGAAGGTTCATCCTCCCGACGCCGTCGTCCTCAAAGACATCTGGCTGTCATTTCTTCCCGGCGCCAAGATCGGCGTGCTGGGGCTCAATGGCTCGGGGAAGAGCTCGCTCCTCAAGATCATGTCCGGCGAGGACCAGCAGTTCGTCGGCGAGGCGTTTCCCGCGGACGGGATCACCGTCGGCTTCCTCAAGCAGGAACCGCAGCTCGACCCGAACAAGACGGTCCTCGGCAACGTCGAGGAAGGCGTCGCGGAGACCAAGGCGCTGCTCGAGCGCTACGACGAGCTGAACATGAAGCTCGGCGAGGAGATGACCCCCGAGGCGATGGACAAGCTCCTCACCGAGCAGGGAAAGCTGCAGGACCGGATCGACGCGGTCAACGCGTGGGACCTCGACTCGCAGCTCGAGCTGGCGATGGACGCGCTCCGCTGCCCGCCGGCCGACGCCAACGTCACGACGCTGTCGGGCGGTGAACGGCGCCGCGTTGCGCTCTGCCGGCTGCTCCTCAAGTCGCCCGACCTGCTCCTGCTCGACGAGCCGACCAACCACCTCGACGCGGAGTCCGTGGCCTGGCTGGAGCGCTTCCTCAAGGACTACAAGGGCACGGTCGTCGCCGTCACCCACGATCGCTACTTCCTCGACAACGCCGCCGAATGGATCCTCGAGCTCGATCGCGGCTCGGGCATCCCGTGGAAGGGCAACTACTCGTCGTGGCTGGAGCAGAAGTCGCAGCGCCTGATCGAGGAAGAGAAGACCGAGAGCAAGCGCCAGAAGACGCTGGAGCGGGAGCTCGAGTTCATCCGCATGTCGCCCCGCGCGCGGCAGGCGAAAGGGAAGGCGCGTCTCAACGCCTACGAGGAACTGCTCAACCAGGACACCGCGAAGAAGCTCGAACAGGTCGAGATCTACATCCCCCCGGGCCCACGGCTCGGCAACATCGTGGTGGAGGCGCGCGGGCTGCGCAAGGCGTACGGCGATCTGCTGCTGATCGACGACCTGAACTTCACCCTGCCGCCCGGCGGCATCGTCGGCGTGATCGGCCCGAACGGCGCCGGCAAGACGACGCTGTTCCGGATGATTACGGGGCAGGAGAAGCCGGACGCAGGGACGCTTCGCATCGGCGACACCGTGCAGGTCGGCTACGTGGACCAGAGCCGCGACGCGCTCAGCCCCACCAAGAGCGTCTTCGAGGAGATCACCGGCGGGCAGGACGAGTTGATCGTCGGCAAGCGCCCGGTGGCCTCGCGCGCCTTCGTCTCGTGGTTCAACTTCAAGGGGGCGCAGCAACAGCGGAAGGTGGGCACGCTCTCCGGCGGTGAGCGCAACCGCGTCCACCTGGCGAAGCTGCTGCAGCGCGGGTCGAACCTGCTGCTGCTGGACGAGCCGACGAACGACCTCGACGTCGACACGCTGCGCGCGCTCGAAGAGGCGCTGCTCAACTACGCGGGCTGCGCCGTGGTCATCAGCCACGACCGCTGGTTCCTCGATCGCATCGCCACCCACATCCTCGCCTTCGAGGGCGACAGCCGGGTGGTCTGGTTCGAAGGCAATTACCAGGACTACGAAGCGGATCGCCGCCGCCGCCTCGGCGCCGAGGCCGACACGCCCCACCGGATCAAGTATCGAAAATTAACCCGATAGGAGGGCTTATGAACGCTGACAACGCGAAATTTCTCGTCGAGCACTACACGCGCCTCATGGAAGGCGAGCTGGCCGCCACCCTCAAGGTGCTCGGCGCCGTGAAGGACGACAACCGCACCTACAAGCCCGATGACAAGTCGCGCAGCGCGTGGGACCTGGCGACGCACATCGCCACCTCCGACGTCTGGTTTCTCGACAGCATCATCAACGGCAAGTTCGTGTTCGACCAGGAAGCCGCCAAGCAGGCGGAGTCTCAGTTCAAGTCGTCCAGCGACGTGGTCGCGTTCTACCAGAAGGCGGTTCCCGAGCGGCTCCAGAAGCTGCGCGCGCTCTCGGCAGACCATATGACCCGCAGCGTCGATTTCTTCGGCGTCGTGCAGATGCCCGCGGCGCAGATGCTGGGACTGGCGAACAACCACGGCATCCACCATCGCGGCCAGCTCGCGGCCTACCTCCGGCCGATGGGCTCGAAGGTGCCGGCGATCTACGGCGGCAGCGCCGACGAGCCTATGAGGGGGTAGCGCCTTCAACTCCCAAAGCCCAACTTCGCAACTCCCAAGCGTTGGTCGTCGGGAATTGGGAGTTGGGAGTTCGAAGTTGAGCCACATGTCTTTTCCAGATCTCCGCAGCTTTATCGAGCAGCTCCGCCGTGACGGCGAGATCGTCACGGTGGACGCTGCTGTCGACTCCCGCCTCGAGGTCGCGGAGATTCACCGCCGCGTGATCGCCGCCGGCGGTCCGGCGCTGCTCTTCAACAACGTCGCCGGCTCCGACTTTCGCCTCGTCACCAACCTGCTCGGCACCGCCAAGCGGGCGGAGCTCGCGTTCGGCGACCGCCCCCTGCGTCTCGTTCGCCGCCTCGTGGAGCTCGCCGAAACGCTCCTGCCGCCGACGCCGGCGGGCCTGTGGGGCGCCCGCGACGTCGCGCGCGATCTGATCAAGGTCGGCACGCGCCGGGTCACGAAGGGACCGGTCGCCGAGCGCATCACCTCGAACGTCCGGCTCGATCGCCTGCCGGCGCTGACCTGCTGGCCCCAGGACGGCGGCCCATTCATCACGCTCCCGCTGGTCTACACGACGCACCCGGATCGCCGTGGCCACAACCTCGGCATGTACCGGATGCAGGTCTACGACGCCCGGACGACGGGGATGCACTGGCAGATCGGGAAAGGCGGCGGCTATCACTACGCGATCGCCGAGGCCCGCGGCCAGACGCTGCCGGCCACCGTGTTTCTCGGCGGTCCTCCCGCCATGATGCTGGCGGCGATCGCGCCGCTGCCGGAAAACGTTCCCGAGTTGCTGCTCGCGTCGCTGATCGCCGGGGAGCGCCTGCCGCAGGTGCACGGGCACGGCCCGCATCCGCTGATCGCGGAGGCAGAGTTCGCGCTGATGGGCGAGGTGGCCCCGCAGGTGCGGCGCCCAGAGGGCCCGTTCGGCGACCACTACGGCTACTACTCGCTGCAGCACGACTATCCCGTCTTTGAGGTGCGCCAGATGGCGCATCGCGCGGATGCGATCTTTCCAGCCACGGTGGTGGGCAAGCCGCGCCAGGAGGACTTCTACATCGGCGACCTGCTGCAGGAGCTGTTGTCGCCCCTGTTTCCCCTGGTCATGCCGGCGGTCGAACGCCTGTGGTCGTACGGCGAGACCGGCTACCACTCGCTCGCGGCCGCTGTCGTCAAGCAGCGCTACCGGCGCGAGGCGATGGCGAGCGCCTTCCGCATCCTCGGCGAGGGGCAGTTGTCGCTGACGAAGTTCCTGCTCGTCACCGACCGGCCCGTCGATCTCAAGAATTTCAGAGCGACGCTGGAACATGTGCTCGCGCGGACCCAACCAGAGACCGACCTGTACGTCTTCTCGAACCTGTCGATGGATACCCTCGACTACACCGGGCCGGCGGTCAACGAGGGGTCGAAGGGGGTGTGGCTTGGACTGGGGGATCCGGTTCGAGAGCTGCCGCGCCAGTTCAGCGCCGCGACGGTCCCGGCGGGTGTGACCGATGTTCGCGTCTTCTGCGCCGGGTGTCTCGTCGTCGGTGGCCCCGGCTACGCGTCGGATCCCGATGCGGCTGATCGACTGGCCCGGGAGGCGGCCTTCGCTGACTGGCCGCTGGTCGTCCTCACCGACGAGCCGGCGCGCGCGGCCGCCAGCCCGATGAACTTCCTCTGGACCACCTTCACCCGGTTCGAGCCGGCGGCCGACATCCACGCCGCCGAGCGGCGCATCGTGCGCAACCACATTGCGTATCGGGGACCGATCGTCATCGACGCGCGTCTCAAGCCAGGGTTCCCGAAAGAGCTGGCGTGCGACCCGGTGACGGCGGAGCAGGTGACGCGGCGCTGGAAGGAGTACTTCCCGTCGGGCCGGGTGGCGATGGGGGATTCCGAGCGGGCAAACCTGGACTGACCGTCAGTCATCGGCTTGAGGATCGTATAAAGATACGATATCGTGGGTGCATGCCCAAGAACGCGATCTCGGTGACGCTCGACGCCGACAACCTGACATGGTTGAGAGCGCGTGCGGGCGCAGGTCAGGCGCGCAGCGTGAGCGACCTGCTCGATCGGATTGTGAGCGATGCGCGAACCCGCGGCACCGGCGGCGGAGTCAGGTCGGTCGTTGGGACGATCGACGTCGATCCATCCGACCCGCTGCTGTTGAAGGCCGATGACGCGATCGCCGCCCTCTTCACGGAGTCGCTCGCACGGCCTCTGATTGTGAAGGAGAAGCGCACGGCGTACGCGCGCGCGCGTCCGGGTACGCGTCGTGGGTGATCTTCCCTCGGCGGTGACGGATACGCATCCTCTCCTGTTTCACGTGCTCGGTCACGGCGCCCTCAGCTCCCGGGCGGCGGCGCTGTTTGAGAAGTGTGAGCGCCAGCAGGCAGTCGTCTATGTCCCGGCAGCGGTCATCTGGGAATGCACCCTGCTGGCGCGCGTCGCGCGGATCAACCTGCGGCGCACGCCTCGCGACTTCTTTGCCGATCTGTTCAGCAACCCTGCGTACCACCCGCTCGACTTGACGCCCGAGCAGATCTTCATCGCCGACGACCTGCGTTTCAGCCGGGATCCGTTCGACACGCTGATCTGCGCAGCCGCCCGTGCGCTCGAGCTGCCGCTGATTACCCGCGACGCCGCGATCCGCGGGTCCGGTGCCGTGAAAGTGGTTTGGTAGGCCGGGCGTGCGGAGCGGGCTTAATTGAGCGCGTTGGGCACCGCGAGGGTGAACGGTGTGATCTGCGCGTCGAACTTCTCGCCGTCCGCGGTGACCATCTGATACGAGCCCTGCATCGAGCCGACGGCCGTCTTCAGCGGACAATAGCTGGTGTACTCGAACGACGCCCCGGGCTGCAGCACGGGCTGCTCGCCAACGACGCCAGGTCCCTTGACGCGCTCGACCTCGCCTTCGGCCGTCGTGATGATCCACTCGCGCGAGACCAGCTGCGCGGTTTCGGATCCGACGTTGGAGATCCGCACGTGGTACGCGAACAGGTACGAGTTGTCGCGAGGGGAGCTCCGCTCCGACAGATAGTTGCTCTTCACTTCGACGCGTATCCCGCGTGTCGTCGCCGCGCTCGAAAAGCCGCGTGAGGTGGCCGTGTCGTTCATAGACAAGCTTTGATTATTGCATGGCAGCGAACCTGAATTTTCACGGGATGCGGACGGGCGAGCGCACGGGGCGTAGTACATTGCGGCGCGACCCCATGGACGATCCGGCCAAGAAGAAGAAAGTCACCGCCTCTGCCGCCATGCGGGAGGCCCGTGAGCTGATCTGGGCGCACCGCAAGCGCCTCGCGCTCGGGCTGAGCCTGATGCTCGTCAGCCGGCTGGCCGGCCTGGTCCTCCCGGCGTCCTCCAAGTGGCTGATCGACGAAGTGGTCGGAAACAAGCGCGCCGACCTGCTGCTGCCGATCGCCCTGGTCGCGGGCGCGGCCACGCTGATCCAGGCGGTCACGTCGTTCGTGCTGTCGCAGATTCTCGGCGTGGCGGCGCAGCGCGCGATCACCGACATGCGCAAGCGCGTCCAGGCGCGGGTGATGCACCTCCCGGTCCGGTACTTCGATTCGACCCAGACCGGCATCCTGGTGTCGCGCATCATGAACGACGCCGACGGCCTGCGGAACCTGGTCGGCACCGGCCTGGTGCAGCTGGTCGGGGGCCTGGTCACCGCGGCCCTCGGGCTCGGCGTGCTGTTCTGGCTGAACTGGCACCTGACGGCGATCACCATCATGGTGCTGGCGGCGTTCGGGGTCGGGATGGGATTCGCTTTCCGCACGCTGCGTCCGCTGTTCCGTGAGCGCGGCAAGATCAACGCGGAGCTGACCGGCCGGCTCACCGAGGCGCTCGGCGGCATCCGGATCGTCAAGTCCTACACGGCGGAGAAACGCGAAGAGATCGTCTTCACCAAGGGCGCCCACAAGCTGTTTCGCAACGTCGCCAAGTCGATGACCGGCGTGTCGTTCACGACCGCGGGCAGCACCGTCATCGTCGGCATCGTCGGCGTGCTGATGATCTGGCTCGGGGGGCGCGCCATCATCGCCGGCGAGATGACGCTGGGCGATCTCATCATGTACATCTTCTTCATCGGGCTGGTAGCGGCGCCGCTGATCTCGATCGCCTCGATCGGCACGCAGATTACCGAGGCGTTCGCGGGGCTCGACCGGATCCGCGAACTCCTCGACATGCCGACCGAGATCGACGAGGACGTGCACCGCGACCCGCTCGATCGCCTAACTGGCGACGTCGCATTTGACGAGGTGTGGTTCGAGTACAACGAGGGGCACCCGGTGCTCCGCGGCGTGTCGTTCCAGTCAGCCCCCGGGACGACCACCGCGCTGGTCGGCTCGAGCGGCTCGGGCAAGAGCACGCTGATCAGCCTGGTGATGGCCTTCAACCGGCCCACCAGGGGACGGGTGCTGGTGGACGGCCGCGACCTGGCCGAACTGAAACTGGTGGACTATCGCCGGCAGCTCGCGTCCGTGCTGCAGGACAACTTCCTGTTCGACGGCACCATCGTCGAGAACGTCGGCTACGCAAAGCCTGGCGCCACGCGTGACGAGATCAAGGAGGCGTGCCGCATCGCCCATTGCGACGAGTTCATCAGCGCATTTCCGGACGGCTACGACACGGTGGTCGGCGAGCGCGGCATCAAGCTGTCGGGCGGCCAGCGGCAGCGGGTGTCGATCGCCCGCGCGATTCTGGCGAACCCGCGCGTGCTGATCCTTGACGAAGCGACCTCCAGCCTCGACAGCGAGAGCGAGCAGATGATCCAGGACGGCCTGCGCCGGCTGCGGTCGGGCCGGACGACGTTCGTCATCGCCCACCGGTTGTCCACCATCCGCAGCGCCGACCAGATCCTGGTGCTCGAGGCCGGGCAGATCGTCGAGCGCGGCACGCACGCCGAGCTTCTGGAGATCGACGGCCGCTACCGGCAGTTGTACGACAAGCAGTACAAGTTCGAAATGGACCGCTTCATCAACCCGGGTGAAGACTTCACGCCAGAGCCCGACAAGCCCCCCGCGCCGACCCGTGTCGGAACCGCGATCTGAGAGACCACGTATCTAACAGCGATGATCAATCCAGAGTTTCTCGTTGACGGAGTGCTGCGCGGCGTCCTCGGTGGGCGCAAGAAGAAATCGAAGAAGGCGCTCAAGTACCTCAGGGGACGGGGCGGCGGCGGTGGCTGGATGAGCAACCCCAACACCCTGCTGACGGCGGCGGGGCTCATCTGGGGGGTCGTCGAGACGCTGCAACAACAGGGCGGCAAGGGTGCGACGGGTGCGATAGGTGCGACCGGTGCGTCGGGTGCGTCCGAGGGTGCGAGGGGTGCGACGGTGCCGCCACTTCCGCTCCCGCTTCCGGACGCGGTTCCTGGCGTGCCCACCGACGCCCTGCGCATCGTCAGGCTGGCGATCTCGGCGGCCAATGCGGACGGGTCGATGAACGAGGCCGAACGCGCCGCGATTGTCGAGCAGGCGGCCGCCTCGGGCGCGTCCGACCTGGTCGCCGCGGAGCTCGCGCAGCGTCGTCCGCTGGCCGAGATCGCGGCCGGCGTGGCCGACCCGGCGCAGCGCGCGACGCTCTACGTGCTCGCCTACACCGTGCTCCGCGCGGACGAACAGATCTCGGGATCCGAGCGTATCTATCTTGCGCAGCTCGCCAACCTGCTCGGCCTCAGCCCGCAGGACGTGCAGCGGCTCGAGCAGGACGCCGCCGAGCGCATCGACAAAGAGGGGTAAACAAATGTCGCAGAAGCAGTGGTTCATGGCAATTGGCGGTCACCAGGTCGGTCCTGTTCATGAGGACGATGTGGTGAGCAGCCTGGCGAGCGGAACGATCGACGGCAACACGCTGGTGTTCACGGCGGGCATGAGCAACTGGACGCCCCTCAGGAGCGTCCCCGAGCTGGCGAGCCACGTGGCCGGGTCGAGCACGGCGACGCCGCCCGCGATGCCGCCGCCGATCATCCCGGGACGGCAGGCGCACGACATCGACTTCAAGATCCTCGGCAACGAGATGCAGTTCGTCGAGGTCGAGCTCGACCCGGGCGAGAGCGCCGTGGCCGAAGCGGGGTCGATGATGTACATGACCTCCGGCATCCAGATGGAAACCGTGTTCGGGGACGGCAACCAGCAGCGCTCGTCGGGCGTGATGGGCGCGCTGCTCGGCGCCGGCAAGCGGCTGATCACGGGTGAAAGCCTGTTCATGACCGTCTTCACCAACCAGGGCGCGGGAAAGCAGCAGGTGTCGTTCGCGGCGCCGTACCCCGGCAAGATCCTCGCGATGGATCTGAAACAGCTCGGCGGCCACCTCGTGTGCCAGAAGGATTCCTTCCTCTGCGCCGCGCGCGGCGTGACCATCGGCATCGCCTTTCAGCGCAAGATCGGCGTCGGGCTCTTCGGCGGGGAAGGGTTCATCATGCAGAAGCTCGAGGGCGACGGCCTCTGCTTCGTGCACGCCGGAGGCACGGTTCACCCGGTCGATCTCAAGCCTGGAGAGACGCTTCGCGTGGACACCGGCTGCATCGTCGCGCTGCAGCCGAGCGTGAACTACGAGATCCAGTTCGTCGGCAAGATCAAGACGGCGCTCTTCGGCGGGGAAGGGTTATTCTTTGCCACGCTGACCGGCCCGGGCCGGGTGTGGCTGCAGTCGCTTCCGTTCAGCCGGATGGCCGATCGGATCTACAAGGCGGCGCCGGCCGCGGGCGGCAGCCGCCGCGAGGGCGGGTCGATCCTGGGCGGCCTGGGCGACCTGGTGGGCGGGGATTCCTAGGAGAAGACTGATGAACGGACAGACCTACGCCAATCACAAGTATCTTCCGACGCTCTGGCTGATCACCGCGCTGCTGGCGGTGCTCGCGTTCGCGATGATGGTCCTGCTCCTGCTGAACCAGCCAGCGATCTTTACCGTCGGACTCGTCACGCTCGCGGTGACGTTGATCTGTGCGGTCTGGCTGATTCGCCAGTACGCGCTGCGGCTGCAGAATCGCATCATCCGGCTGGAGATGCAGGTGCGGCTGGCCCGGTTGGGCCGCGTCGCCGACTCCGATCGGCTGACCATGCGCCAGTTGATCGCGCTGCGGTTCGCCTCGGACGCCGAGATGCCAGGGCTCGTCGATCGGACACTGGCCGAGAAGCTCGAGCCCGATCAGATCAAGCGCGCCGTCACCAGCTGGCAGGGCGACTACCTCAGGACGTAAGCCGGTTGACCCGAGACGAGCGGCAGCAGTTCATCACCATTCTCCAGGCGCACGCCCAGACCATTGCCACCTGCGAGGCATGCGCGGGCACGACGCGCGATCTTGCGGATGAGGTCAGGCGCGGCGGCACCCCGTCGCGCGACGATCTGCAGCAGACAGTGACCGAAGCAGAGCGGGTGCTGGCCGACCTGATCGCCGTCCGTCAGGAAGTCGAGCGGCTGCTGGCGCAACTACAATAACGGCATGCGTAGAGCGTCCGTCCTGGTGACGGGTGCCAACGGCGAAATCGGCCACGGCCTCATCACGCGTCTCGCCGCCACCGGGCGCCCGATCGTCACGGTGGACATCGCGCCCCTCGAGCCTGGCCTCGCCAAGCTGGTGCGCCGCGAGTTCACCGGCTCGATTACCGATGCCCGCCTGCTCGAGCGGATCCTCGCCGAGTTCGAGATCGACCTCGTCTTCCACCTCGCGGCATTGCTGTCCACCCGCTCCGAGTTCACGCCGGTCACGGCGCACGAGGTGAACGTCGAGGGCACCCTCACGCTGCTCGAGTTCGCGCACCACGAGGGTGAATCGCACGGGCGCCCGGTCGTCTTCCTCTATCCCTCCTCGATCGCGGCATACGGCCTTCCGGACCTCGAGACCAAGCTGCGGGCGAAGCGGGTCCGCGAGGACGAATGGAACACGCCGACGACGATGTACGGGTGCAACAAGCTGTACTGCGAGCATCTGGGGCGTTACTACGCCCGCCATTACAAGCAGCTGGCGGCCGATACGGTCGCCGGCCGGGTGGATTTCCGGTGCGTGCGGTTCCCGGGCCTGATATCCGCGCTCACCGTGCCGTCGGGGGGCACGTCCGACTACGCCCCGGAAATGATCCACGCGGCGGCGCGGGGCGAGCCCTACGCCTGCTTCGTTCGGCCGGACACGCGGATCCCGTTCATGGCGATGCCGGATGCCATCGAGGCGCTGCTGCGGCTCGCGGAAACGCCGCGCGAGCGCCTCGCGAGGACGGCGTACAACCTGGCGGCGTTCAGTCCTACGGCGGAAGAGATCTGCGACGTCGCCGCGCACGCGTTCCCCGGCGCGCGGATCACCTGGCAGGTGGACGCCAAGCGCCAGCGCATCGTCGATTCGTGGCCGGCGGAGGTGGATGACACGGCGGCGCGACGAGACTGGAACTTTGCTCCGCGCTACGATTTCGCGCGGGCCTTCGACGAGTACCTGATTCCGACGATCAAGGAGCGGTACCAGTTATGAATATTTCTGCATGTGGGGCAAGCCTTGTCAGGCTTGCCCGGCGGGCCTTACAAGGCCCGCCCCACGTACTGCTCTTCGTACTGGCGATCGCGTTCCTTGCCGTGTCCCTTCGCGCGCAGAGCAACAGCATGAACACACTCGGAGAGCGGTACGTCCGGCTCGTGCTCGCCATGGGGCCGCATGACGCTGACTACGTCGATGCGTACTACGGCCCGCCGGAGTGGCGGAAAGAGGCGGACGCGGCCAAGCTGCCCCTCGCGGAGATTGCCACCCGCGCGGCGGCGCTCTCGACCGAGCTGGCGGCCGCGAAGCCGCCGGCGTCCGCCGACGAGCTGACGCGGCTGCGGCATGACTATCTCGCGCGGCAGCTCCAGGCGCTGCGCGGGCGGGTGGCGATGCTGAGCGGACGGAAGCTCACGTTCGACGAGGAATCGAAGGTGTTGTACGACGCCGTCGCGCCGCGCCACACCGAGGCGGAGTTCCAGGCCGTGTTGAACGAGCTGGAAAAGAAGCTGCCCGGTTCGGGGCCGCTGGTGGATCGGTACGACGGTTTCAAGCGCGCGTTCATCATCCCGAAAGACCGGCTGGACGCCGTCTTCAAGGCGGCCATCGACGGCTGCCGGACCCGCACGCTGCAGCACATTGCGCTGCCGGCCGGCGAGAACTTCACGGTGGAGTACGTCACCGGCAAGAGCTGGAGCGGCTACAACTGGTACCAGGGCAACTACCGCAGCCTGATCCAGGTCAATACCGACCTGCCCATCTACGTGGACCGCGCGATCGACCTCGCCTGCCACGAGGGGTACCCCGGCCATCACGTCTACAACGTCCTGCTCGAGAAGAATCTGGTGCGCGACCGCGGCTGGGTCGAGTTCTCGGTGTATCCGCTGTTCTCGCCGCAGTCGCTGATCGCGGAGGGCACCGCCAACTACGGCATCGAGGTCGCCTTTCCCCGCGCCGAGCGGCTCGAGTTCGAGCGCCGCGTCCTGTTCCCCGCGGCGCAGCTGAAGGCGGAGACCGTCGCGCAGTACTACGACGTGCTCGACCTGGTCGATCGCCTGTCGTACGCCGGCAACGAGGCCGCCCGGCGGTATCTGGACGGCGAAATCGACAAGACCGCGGCGATCGCGTGGCTCGAGAAGTACGGCCTGTACTCGCGGCCGCGGGCGGAGCAGCGCATCCGCTTCGTCGACCAGTACCGCAGCTACGTGATCAACTACAACCTCGGACAGGACATGGTCGAGGCCCACGTCGAGGCGCGCGGCGGCACGGCAGACAACCCCGCACGGCGATGGGAAGAATTCGCGCGGCTCATTTCCTCGCCCCGACTACCGTCGGGGCTCTCAACTCCCAACTCCCAAACGCCAACACCCAAATGAGAAATGCCTTTGGGAGTTGCGGGGTTGGGAATTGGGAGTTGTCATGCGCTGCATAGAGATCTCGGAACCCGGCGGCCCAGAGGTTCTCACGCCGGTGGAGCGCCCCGACCCGGTTCCCGGGGCGGGTGAGGTCCTGATCGCCGTCGCCGCCGCTGGCGTGAATCGTCCGGACATCCTGCAGCGCGGCGGACGGTATCCGCCGCCCCCGGGGGCGAGCGACATTCCAGGTCTCGAAGTGGCGGGCACGATTGCGGCCGTCGGTCCGGGCGTCACGGACTGGCGCGTCGGAGACCAGGTGTGCGCACTCGTCGCAGGCGGCGGCTACGCCACCCTGTGCGTCGCGCCGGCGCCGCAATGCCTGCCCATCCCGGCCGGGATGGACCTGGTGACGGCCGCGGCCATCCCGGAAACCTTCTTCACCGTCTGGAGCAACGTGTTTCAGCGGGGAGGACTGAAGAGAGGCGAGGACGCGCTCTTCCACGGCGGCACCAGCGGCATCGGTACGACCGCCATCCAGCTCGCTGCCGCCCGCGGCGCGCGCGTCTTTGCCACCGCGGGCTCCGACGAGAAATGCCGCGCCTGCGAGCAGCTTGGCGCCGCGCATGCCATCAACTACCGCACGGAAGACTTCGTGAAGGCGGTGAACGATCTCACCGGGAAGCGGGGCGTCAACCTGATCCTCGACATCATGGGTGGCGACTACTTCGCGCGCAACCTCGCGGCGCTCGCGGTCGATGGCCGGCTGGTGCAGATCGGGCTGATGGGAGGGGACACAGGGACCGTTGACCTGCGCCGCATTCTCGGCCGGCGGCTGACGGTCACCGGGTCAACGCTGCGGCCCAGATCGGTCGAAGAGAAGGGCCTGATTGCGCGGGAGCTTCGGCGGGAGGTCTGGCCGCTGCTCGAGCAGGGCACGGTGAGGCCGATCGTCTACCGGACGTTCCCGCTGACCGAGGCGCCCGCGGCCCACCGGCTCATGGAGTCGAGCGAGCACGTCGGCAAGATCGTGTTGACGTCCACGTAGGACCGATCGAGATCGGCCACCGACGCGCACCCCAGCAGCTTCATCGTCCGCACCACGTCGCTCTTGATGATGTCGATCGCGCGAGCCACGCCCGGTCCGCCGGCGGCGCCGAGGCCGTAGGCGTAGGCGCGTCCGATCAGCACGGCGCGCGCGCCGAGACAGAGCGCCTTCACCACGTCGGTGCCCCTGCGGATGCCGCCATCGAGCAGCACTTCGACCTGCCCGTTCACCGCCGCAATCACTTCGGGCAGCGCCCGAAGGGTCGCCGACACGCCATCGAGCTGCCGGGCGCCATGATTGGACACGACGATGGCGCTGGCGCCCTCGTCAACCGCACGCCGCGCATCCTCACCGGTCAGCACGCCCTTGACGACCACCGGGCCGCCCCAGGCCTCGCGTATCCAGCCCAGGTCCCGCCACGTCACCATCGTCTGTTCGAGCGCGACGCCGATGTCGGCGTACGGCATCGGTCCCTGGCCGGGCACCACCACGTTGGGGAATGACATCAGCCCGCCGTCGGCAAGGAAGTCGGCCAGCCATCGCGGCCGGGCGAAAAACTGCGGCAGGAAGCGAAGCTTCATCGGCATGCTGTCGCCGAGGAGCTGCTTGGTGCCGTTGCGGATGTCGCGCTCGCGGAGCCCGGCGACCGGCGTGTCGATGGTGACGACCAGCGCGGAGAAGCCGGCGGCCTTCGCCCGCGCGATCGAGGCCCGTGCGGCGTCGTGGCCGCCGAGCAGGTAGAGCTGGTACCACACCGGCCGGTCAGAGGCGCGCGCGACATCTTCGAGCCGGCAGCCTGACAGCGTGGAGAGGATGTAGCCGGTGCCCGCCTTGCCCGCCTCGCACGCCGCGACCTCCTCCCCCTTCGGGTAGAACATCCGGCTGCTGCCGATCGGCGCCAGCATGAACGGGAGGTCGAGCTTCTGCCCGAGCACGGTCGTTCCAAGCTGGCATACCGGGACGGCGACGGCATGACGCGGCCGGAACGTGAGTGTCTCGAAGGCGCGGCAGTTTTCGCGCAGGGTGATTTCCCCGTCGGCGGCGCCGTCGATGTAGTCGAACACCGCGCGCGGCAGGCGGCGCTTCGCCATGCGCCGCAGGTCGCCGATGTTGACGACCTGGTCAGTCCGCATAGACCACCGTGCGCGTGCTGGTGTGCGAGCGCAGCACGTCCGACGTCAGTTGCTTGCTCAGGTAGACCTTGGAATCCCGGTTGTTCTCGGAGTTGATCTCGTACTTGATCACGTCGAACTGAAGCTGGTCGAGCGTCCCACGCATGTCGTAAAAGCGGTTCTTCGTCTTGACGACGACCTCGTGGTAGCCGGCGGAGTGGGCCCACACCTCGGTTTCCTCGGTGAGCGCGCGGAAGTGCCCCTGGCCCCGCCAATCGCGCCGCGTGCCGCCGATCCAGCTGTAGAGCACCTTCCGGCCCTCGAAGTTCACGAACCCGCTCAGCCGGGATACGAGATCCTTCAGCTTCTGGTCCGTTTCCAGCTCGCGCAGCTGGTGGACCACCTTGAAGGAGACCGGGACGATCATCCCGGGGTCGTCCGGCAGGCGTGCTTCAGCCATCAGGATCAGGTAATCGCGGTCCGACAGCCGCTTCATGATCTCGTGCGCGGTCTTCTTGCGCGGGAACTCCCCGAAGAACTCCTCGATGTACTGGATCTCGAGCGCGCCGGTCTCGACGGGATATTGCTTGATCAGGTATTCCAAAATCTCTCCGTTGCCGCCCCGGCATTTTACATGCGGTGAGCTCAGACTCCCACCGGGTCGTAGGCGAGGTTGGGCGAGAGCCAGCGTTCGACCTCGCTCACCGGCATGCCCTTGCGCCTCGCGTAGTCCTCGATCTGGTCCTGGGCCAGGCGGCTGACGGTGAAGTACCGCGCGTCAGGATGCCCGAAATACAGGCCGCTGACCGACGCGGCCGGCGCCATCATGAAGCTCTCGGTCAGCTCGAGCCCCGCCCGCTCGGCGCCAAGCAGGGAGAAGAGCTTCCCCTTTTCGCTGTGGTCGGGGCAGGCGGGGTACCCGAAGGCGGGCCGGATTCCGCGATACCGCTCCGCAATCAGGTCGTCGCCGGTCAGCTGTTCGGCGGCCCCGTAGCCCCAGTCGCGCCGGGCGCGGGCGTGCAGATACTCCGCGAACGCCTCCGCGAGCCGATCCGCAAGCGCCTTGACCATGATCGAGTGGTAGTCGTCGTGGTCGCGCTCGAAGGATGCCGCCAGCTCCGACGCGCCCAGGCCGGCGGTCACGGCGAACGCGCCCACGTAATCGACCACGCCGCTCTCGCGCGGCGCGATGAAGTCGGCCAGCGACAGGTTCGGCTTGCCGTCGGGGATCTCTTCCTGCTGGCGCAGCATGTTGAAGCGGAGCAGCTCGTCGCCAACGACGATGTCGTCGCCATCGGTGTTGGCCGGCCAGAACCCGTAGACGCCGCGCGGCGTCAGCAGCCGGTCCGCGACGATCCGGTCGAGCAGCTCTCGCGCGTGGCCGTAGACCTCGCGCGCGGCGCTGCCGTACTGCGGGTGGTCGAGGATGGCGGGGAAGCGGCCCTTCAGCTCCCACGCGGTGAAGAAGAACGTCCAATCGATGAACGGAACCAGATCCTCCAGGGTCACCTCGTCGAGGAACCGGGTGCCGGTGAAGGAGGGGGTAGCCACCGATCCCGGGGTCCACGCCGTTCGCGGGCGGTTGGCCCTCGCTGCCGCCAGCGGCAGCAGTGGCCGCCGCTTCAAAGTCGCGTGCTGCTCCCGCGTGCGCCCCTGTTCCGCACGGTTCGCCGCGTCGAAGGCCCCCTTGCGGTCGGCGCTGAGCAGGTTGCCCACCACCTCCACCGCGCGCGACGCGTCGAGCACGTGCACCACCGGCTGGCGGTACTCGTGGGCAATCTTCACGGCCGTATGCTGCCGGCTGGTGGTCGCGCCGCCGATAAGCAGCGGCAGCGTGATGCCGCGCCGCTCCATCTCGCGGGCCACGAACACCATCTCGTCGAGCGACGGCGTGATCAGGCCGCTGAGGCCGATCAGATCCGCCTTCTCGTCGATCGCCGCCTGAAGAATTTTTGCAGCAGGCACCATCACCCCCAGATCGACGACGTCGTAGTTGTTGCAGCCGAGGACGACGGCGACGATGTTCTTGCCGATGTCGTGGACGTCGCCCTTGACGGTGGCCATCACGATCTTGCCGTTCGCCTTGGGCGCCGCTCCCGACCTGCGTTTCTCCTCCTCCATGTAGGGAAGGAGATAGGCGACCGCCTTTTTCATCGCGCGGGCGCTCTTGACGACCTGCGGGAGGAACATCTTGCCGGCGCCGAACAGGTCGCCGACGGTTTTCATCCCGTCCATCAGCGGGCCTTCGATCACGTCGAGCGGGCGGGGGAGCGCCTGCCGCGCCTCTTCGACGTCCTGCTCGATGAAGTCGATATTGCCGTGCACCAGCGCGTAGGCGAGCCGCTGTCCGACCGGCGCCTCGCGCCACGCCACGTCCTGCACCCGCCGGGTCCCGTCGCCCTTGACCGTGTCGGCCAGCTGCACCAGCCGCTCGGTGGCGTCGGGCCGCCGGTTGAAGATGACGTCCTCGACGTGCTCGAGCAGCTCCCTGGGGATGTCTTCGTAGACCACCAGCTGGCCGGCGTTGACGATGCCCATGTCGAGGCCGGCCTTGATCGCGTGAAAGAGGAACGCGGAGTGGATCGCCTCGCGGACGATGTCGTTGCCGCGGAAGGAAAAGGAGAGGTTGCTGACGCCGCCGCTGACCTTGACGCCGGGGCAGGTGGCCTTGATCTGCCGCGTCGCCTCGATGAAGTTGATTGCGTACTCGTTGTGCTCCTCGAGTCCGGTGGCAATCGCCAGGATGTTCGGGTCGAAGATGATGTCGAGCGGATCGAAGCCGGCCTGGTCGAGCAGCAGCCGGTAGGCGCGCTGGCAGATCTCCACCTTCCGGGCGATGGTGTCGGCCTGGCCCCGCTCGTCGAAGGCCATGACCACCACCGCGGCGCCGTATTGCCGCACCAGCGTCGCCTTGCGCAGGAAGTCTTCTTCGCCTTCCTTGAGGCTGATCGAGTTGACCACCGGCTTGCCCTGGACGCACTTCAGCCCGGCCTCGATTACCGACCACTTGGAGCTGTCCACCATGATCGGCACGCGCGCGATCTCCGGCTCGGTGGCGATCAGGTTGAGGAAGGTGGTCATCGCCGCTTCCGAATCGAGCATCCCTTCGTCCATGTTGACGTCGAGGATGTTGGCGCCGCCGCGCACCTGGTCGAGGGCGACGTTGGCCGCCTCGCCGAACTGGTCGCTGGTGATCAGCCGCGCGAACCGCTTGGAGCCGGTGACGTTGGTGCGCTCGCCGATCATCGTGAAGTTGCTGTCGGGGCGGATGGTGAGCGTCTCGAGGCCGGCAAGCTGGGTGAACCTGTCAGGCTCTGGCCTTTGGGCTTTGGGCTTTGGGCCTTGGGCGTTGGGCCTTGGCGCGAGACCCTCTACCGCCGTCGCCACCGCTCGAATGTGGTCCGGCGTCGTGCCGCAGCAGCCGCCCAGGACGTTGACGAACCCTGACGCGGCGAAATCCTTGAGCAGCCGCGCGGTGTCGGCCGGGAGCTCGTCGTACTCGCCGAAGGCGTTGGGCAGGCCGGCGTTGGGGTAGCAGGTCACGTAGCACTCGGCGATGCGGGCGAGCTCCGCCAGGTAGGGGCGCATCTCGTGGGCGCCGAGCGCGCAGTTGAGGCCGACGCTGAGCGGCCGCGCGTGGCGGATCGAGGTGTAGAACGCGTCGAGCATCTGGCCCGAGAGGGTGCGCCCGCTGCGGTCGGTGATGGTCACCGAGATCATCAGCGGCAGCTCGACGCCGCGCTCGGCGAAGGTCTCGAGGATCGCGGTGATCGCCGCCTTCGCATTCAGCGTGTCGAAGATCGTTTCGAGCAGCAGCAGGTCGACGCCGCCGTCCATCAACCCGCGCACCTGTTCGCGGTACGCCTCGCGGACCTGGTCGAAGGTGACCGCGCGGAACGCGGGGTTGTTGACGTCGGGCGAAATCGAGAGCGTCCGGTTGGTTGGCCCGAGCGCGCCGGCCACCAGGCGCGGGCGGTCGGGCGTCTTCGCCGTCCACTCGGCGGCCGCCGCTTTCGCGAGGCGGGCGCCTTCGACGTTCAGCTCGTAGGCCAGCGACTCGAGGTGGTAGTCGGCCTGCGCGATGCTGGTGCTGCTGAAGGTGTTGGTTTCGACGATGTCCGCGCCGGCCGCCAGGTACTCGCGGTGAATCTCGCCGATGACATCGGGACGGGTCAGGATCAGCAGGTCGTTGTTGCCCTTCAGATCCGACGGGTGCGCCCGGAGGCGCTCACCCCGGAAGTCGTCTTCGGTCAGGCCGCGGCGCTGGATCATCGTGCCCATCGCGCCATCGAGAATCAGGATGCGCTGTGCGAACAGCGCGTGAAGTCGCTCAACAGTCATCATTGCGCGCCTTGCGATTTAGGATTACTGGTTAGGGATTTCGAACCAGAGGCCACTAGCACCGTAAATGGATCGCCGGTCTGGCGCGCGCCGACCTGCACCTTGACGTCGGTCATCCCGGCGCCGCGGAGGAGCTTCCCGAGCTGCGCGTCCCCGAACCCGAGGTGGTGATCGCCGAAGCGCCCGCGGACCCACGATTGATCGTGTTCCCGCAGGTCGAGCAGCAGCACCCGCCCGCCCGGTTTCAGCACCCGCGCGGCTTCAGCGAGGGCCGCCTCGGGATCCGCGGCGTGGTGCAGCGACTGCGACAGCATCGCCACGTCGATCGAGGCGTCGCGCAGGGGGAGCCTGGCGAGGTCGCCTTTCTTCCACTGCACGTTGGCGACGCGGCGGCGCGAGGCCAGCGCCCGCGCCCGTTCGAGCACCTCGTCCGACCGGTCGATGCCGATGACGCTCCGTGCCCAGCGCGCGGTTTCCAGCGTAAGGTAGCCCTCGCCGCAGCCGATGTCCGCGACGTCGAGCGGCGGCAACAGGTGGCCGAGCGCGCGCGCCCACGCCGCCCAGCTCCGGCCCGGGACCAGCTGCCGCGTATCCCCGTGGGTGTCGAAGTGTTCTTTCCGGTGGCGCAGCACTTCCTGGAGCCGCGCTTCGTCCTCGCGCACGGCGCGGTCGTCGTCGGCGGCCGCGAACTGCGCGTCGAGCAGCGCCCAGAGCGAGGCGTGCCCGTTCACGCGCGCCTGGTCCGCGAGGCGGTAGTAGACGTAGCCCCCCTCGCGTTCCTCCAGCAGCAGCCCGGCGTCCTTGAGCAGGCCGAGGTGACGCGAGACGCCTGACTGCGCGACGCCCAGGATACCCGTCAGCTCGCTCACGTTGAAACGATCCTGCGCGAGCACGCGGAGCAGCCGGAGCCGCGTGGTGTCGCCCAGCAGCCGGAACAGGGTAGAGGTGCGCTGCATCGCATCTACGAATCTACATATGTTGATTCGTGTTGTCCACACTCTCGTGGCGCGAAACCGTGAGAAAACGCCACTTTTCGACCCATCAGTCGCGCGAGTGAGTGGGAAAGCGTGCATGAGATGCACGAAATGAAGGTCAGGTATGCAGAAAACGATCGCTTTGATCGTCGACACAGGGGTGTGATTTGCAAAGCGATCACGCTATCGCGCATAATTTTGCAACCGCGTTGCACCTCCGACGGGGACCTCCGACCTCCACAACCGAGACGAAAGGACGCCTTACCGATGGGATCCGTAGCACTTTCCGAAGCCGCCAAGAGCATTCGTGACTGGTCCGTCAGCGAGGGCCGCATCGCGACGCTGCCCGCCAACGCCGCCGAGGCGTTCGGCAGCCTCGTCTTCAACGACAAGGTGCAGCAGGAGCGGCTGCCGAAGGCGGCGTACCGTGCGCTGCGCGCCACCATCACGCGGGGTGAAGCCCTCGACCTGTCGACCGCCGACGCGGTCGCCACGGCGCTGAAGGACTGGGCGGTGGAGCACGGCGCCACGCACTACACCCACTGGTTCTCGCCGCTGACCGGCATCACCGCGGAGAAGCACGATTCGTTTCTCGCGCCGGCCGGCGACGGCACGGCGCTCTCGGAGTTTCGCGGCAAGGAGCTGATCAAGGGCGAGCCCGACGCCTCGAGCTTCCCGTCCGGCGGCATGCGCTCCACCTTCGAGGCGCGCGGCTACACGGCGTGGGATCCGACCAGCCCGCCGTGGCTCCACGTCAACAGCAACAACGTCACCCTGGTCATCCCGACCGCGTTCGTGAGCTGGACCGGCGAGGCCCTCGACAAGAAGACGCCGCTGCTGCGCTCGATGGAAGCGGTGTCGAAGCAGGCCGTCCGCGTGCTGAAGCTGTTCGGATCGACCACCGAGCGCGTGTTCTCGACCTGCGGACCGGAGCAGGAGTACTTCCTGATCGACCGCAACTTCTATTTCGCGCGCCCTGACCTGATCAACGCGGGCCGCACGCTGTTCGGCGCCAAGCCGCCGAAGGGGCAGGAGATGGAGGACCAGTACTTCGGCTCCATCCCCGAGCGCGTCCTCGCCTGCATGGCGGAAGCGGAGCTCGAGCTGTTCAAGGTGGGCGTGCCGGTAAAGACGCGCCATAACGAAGTCGCGCCCAGCCAGTACGAGATCGCGCCGATCTTCGAGAACGCCAACGTCGCCGCCGACCATCAGATGATGACGATGGAGACGCTGAAGCGGATCGCGCCGAAGTACGGCCTCGAGTGCCTGCTGCACGAGAAGCCGTTCGCCGGCGTCAACGGATCGGGCAAGCACAACAACTGGTCGCTGTCAGACGAGTTCGGCAACAACCTGCTGAGCCCCGGCGACACGCCGCACGAGAACATGCAGTTCCTCGTCTTCTGCGCCGCCGTGCTGCGCGGCGTCGACCGCTGGCAGGGGCTGCTGCGCGCCAGCATCGCCAGCGCGGGCAACGACCATCGCCTCGGCGCGAACGAGGCGCCGCCCGCCATCCTGTCGATTTTCCTCGGCGACCAGCTGACCGACATCTTCGAGCAGATCGAGAAGGGGTCGGCCAAGTCCACCAAGCAGGGCGGCACGCTCGACGTCGGCGTTAGCGTCCTGCCGAAGCTGCCGCGCGACGCCGGCGACCGCAACCGCACCAGCCCGTTCGCGTTCACCGGCAACAAGTTCGAGTTCCGCGCCGTCTCGTCGGGCCAGAACATCGCCTGGCCGAACACGGTGCTGAACGCGGCGATGGCTGACGCGCTCGACTCGGTCGCCAACGAGCTCGAAGGCGCCGTGTCCAAGGGCGAGGACCTGAACAAGGCGGTCGCCAAGCTCCTGACCAAGATGATCAAGGAACACAAGCGGATCGTCTTCAACGGCAACGGCTACTCCGCCGAGTGGGAAAAGGAAGCGAAGAAGCGCAAGCTGCTGAACCTGAAGAACACGGTGGATGCACTGCCGGAGCTGGTCGCCAAGCCGGTGATCACGCTGTTTGACAGGTACAAGGTGCTCAGCGAGCGTGAAGTGCACGCGCGCTACGAGATCTTCCTCGAGAACTACAACAAGACCGTCAACGTCGAAGGGCAGTTGATGGTGTTGATGGCCAACCGCTACATCCTGCCGGCCGCCTTCGAGTACCAGAAGCAGGTCGGACAGAGCGTGGCGGCGGTCAAGGCGGGCGGCGCGACCAGCGCCCAGGGGAAAAAGCTCCTGGTCCGCTACACCAGGCTCGTCGACAAGTTCAAGGTGCAGACCGACGTGCTCGAAGGGGCGCTCGAGCATGGCGGCGGCTCCGCCGAGAAGCACGCGAAGTACATGCGGGACAAGATCGTGCCCGCGATGGCGCGCCTGCGCGAGCTCGGCGACGAGATCGAAGTGCTGACACCGCACCAGATCTGGCCGCTGCCCACCTACCGCGAGATGTTGTTCGTGAAGTAGGCGGTTCACAGTAGGCAGTAGGCAGTGGAAAGGGCCGGCTCGCGCCGGCCCTTTCTTTTTGCTGCCCGCTGCTTACTGCCTACTGGCAGTAGTGTCCGGCTTTAGCCGGACCGTGTATGCTCCCCCCATGACCTGGCTCGGATTGCTTGTCGTCGCCGTCCTGATCGCGGCCGTGGCGGCCGTCACCGGCCTCAAGCCAAAGGGCACGCGGCACGTCGCCAATACCCGGATGATGGGAATGGCACGACTCGCGCTCCTGGTGATCGTGATCATCGTCGCGTACCTGGCGTATCGAACCCGCGCGGGCGGGTGAGGCTCGCCTGAGACGGTCCCCCGGCCACCTTGAGTGCCGCGGCCGCGGCGCCGGCCGCGCCCTGCGACCAGTTCTTATGACGCCCCTCGTCGTTGAACCGCTCCGCCGCGCGCGCCTGCCACTTCTGTCCTTCCGCACAACCCAGGGCTTTCTTGAGGCTCGCCGCGGGCACCTTGACCACCGGCAGGCCGCTCTCCGCCGCAGCAAGTTCGACGATCGCTTCCGCCTTGATCGCCTCCACCGACGACTTGAATCGGCCCGACGAGGATGCCAGGAGCGCGATTGTCGCGCGGCGGCGCTTGCCGCCGGTCTTGGGGACGATCTTGGGAACGATCTTGGGAACGCCGCCGAACAGCGCCACCAGCCGCCGCAGCAGCGCCGTCAGGTCGTCTCCCGATTGCACCTCGAACGGAATCGAGGTGATCGACTTGATCGCGAAGCTCGCGCCCGACCCGGTGGTGTGGGCGACGACGACGGCGTGTTTGGTGGGACTGAGCCCGAAGATCATGGGCGGATCATGGCGGAATGCGAGGCCCGGGTAAAGCGCACCGGTTGGCGTGAGAACATAGAGTTCACATGGCACTGGAGCGGGTCGTTCGGGCGGGCGGGTCGATCGAGGACTACTGCCGCGCGTGCAAGACAGATCGCATTCACACGGTGATCGCGCTGGATGAGGAAGGCCGCCCCGTGCGCGTGACCTGCGACCAATGCCGCAGCGAGCACAACTACCGCGGCGGACCGAGGGAGGCGGCGTTTGGCGCGCCCGCGGAAGCCCCGTCTGGTTCCCGCGCGTCATCGGCTCCGCGCGCCCGCCGCGCGTCGGGCGAACCATTCCCCATCGTCAGCGACCGAGAGAGGATTGCGCCGACCATGCCTTCGACATCAGACGATCTCGAGATGCTGCTGCGGCGCATCATCCGCGAGGAAGCCGGGATCACGCCGGCGGTTCCGGCCGAAAAATGGCGCGGCGGCACGCTGGTGCTGCGGCCCGGCGCGGAAGGACAGGAGAAGAGCTGGCCGATCGAGACCTTCTTCCACAAGATCGTGATGCTGCGAAATCGCCTGCGCACGCTGGAGCAGCAGGTCAACGCCTCCGACCTCTCCGATGACGTGAAGGTGAAGTTGCAAAGCTACGTGAGCGGCTGCTACGGATCCCTGACCAGCTTCAACGTGCTGTTTGCAGACGAGGCCGATCAGTTCAAGGGGAGCGGGGGAGACTAACAGTTCTCAGTTCTGAGTTCTCAGTTCTCGGTTCTCAGTTCCAAGCGCTAGTGTGGGGTGCCGTGGCTTGCCGTACATGCGTGACACGCGCAGTCAGTCGGCTACACTTCCTCCATGCCCCATCGTCCCCGCCCGGTGATGACGCTGGTTGAGGAGCGGAAGCTGTCGGATCTGATCCAACCGCCGACCGGCCGCGGTGTGCTCGAGGCCAGCGGGGTGATCGCCAGGGGCGGCTACTACTACGTCATCTTCGACAACGTGCGGCGGGTGGCGCGTATCCATTCCTCGCTGGATGTGGGATCGAAGAAACATGCGTGGTTCGGCCGGGCGCGCGACGGCGAGGGATACGAGGACATCGCCTTCAGCCGGCACACGGGGCGGTTCTATCTCCTGATCGAGGGGGAAAAACACCCCGACGGCAGCTATAAGGCGCTGATCGACGAGTGCGACGAAGCGGCGAAGTTCAAGCGTCGGCGCTGGGTCGACTTCCCGTTCGACAAGCGCAACAAGGGCTTCGAAGGGCTGAGCGCGGTCCGGTGGAAGGGACGCGATTATCTCCTCGCGCTCTGTGAAGGCAATCGCTGCCGCGGGGGACGGAAGGGAAGGAAGCCCGGCGGCGGGCGCATCCACGTGCTGCAACGGGCGGGCACCGTCTGGAAGCCGGTCGCGACCATCGCGCTTCCGCCACGCGTCACGTTCGAGGACTACGCGGCCGTGTCGCTGCGCGGCACCCGGATCGCCGTGGTCTCGCAGCAGGCGTCGCGGCTCTGGATCGGGACCCTGCGGTTCCGCGACTGGACGATCGCGGGGCGCGGGACGACCTACGACTTTCCCAGGAGCAGGAAGGGCAAGCCGAAGTACTGCACGCTCGAGGGATTGTGCTGGCTGTCGCCACGCACCTTCGTGCTGGTCTCAGATCTGGCCGGGGGCGACTGCCCGAAGCGCTGCAGGAAGCGGGACCAGTCCATCCACGTGTTTCGAATCCCGGCTCAGACGAGGGGCGCGTAGCGGTTCCTGCCCGAGGCGACCGCCGGGAGTACCTCGTTCCCGGGCGCAGGGACTCCGTGTCACCGGTCCTTGATATGGTTGCGCCCGCTTCAGGACATCCGCCTGTTCGTCAGGCGTCCGTAGCAGTTGTAGCTGGTACCCATCCTGCAATGCCGCACTATTGACCTGTGCTGTCATGCGACTGGCGCGGAGAAGCGGTCCAGGCTCTACGGCCAACCGTTCGCAGGGATCCAAAATTTCGGTTGGCGTTTGGCGTGGCGTCGCTCCTCTTACCGTTGATTGCACAAATCCCAAGGTCACGGTCGTTCTCACGGTCGTTCTCACGGCGGCCCTGCGTCTCGCCAATCGGGTCGCTCGGCGAACCGGCTGTGGGATCGAACGGCTGAGGGGCAGCGTCGGTGTGACGGGACCTGTAACGACTTACGGCTTTCGGTCCAGGAGCGCAGCGCCGGCCACGCTGCGGTTGGCGGGTACGCGTCCAGAGACATAGATCCGGATCCCCCGGATCGCTTCGACGAAGATCACACATGAGCATGGGCATTCTCGAACGGCTACGACCGGCACCTCGTTGGAAGCACGCGGACCCCTCGGTACGGGCCGCGGCGGTGTACGACCTCGGCCCGGACGAATCCGAGGCACTGCATGCGCTCGCGCGCGAGGACGCTGAACCGCGCGTCCGCCGGGCGGCGGTCACGCGGCTGGATGATCTCGCGGTGCTCGGCGACATTGCGCGCACCGATCCGGACGAGGACGTGCGCACGGAGGCGATTCGCGGCCTGGCCGGGATCGCGGCTGAAGCAGACGAGGTGACGCAGGCGATCGAGGCGTCGCGACAGTTGCTGGCGCTGGGACGGACCAAGGAGATTGTCCTGGTCGCGCGCGACAGCTCCTCGGCCGCGGTGCGCGCAGCTGTCACCGACCTGATCGAGGATCCCAAGGCGCTCGGGTCGATCAGCCGCCACGCCCAGGATGGCGTGACGCGGCTGCGTGCGCTCGCGCGCGTGCACGATGCGGGCGAGATCCTCAACGTCGCGTTGAAGTCCGAACACACCGACGCCGCGGTGGCGGCGCTCGAGCGCGTCGGCGACACCGAATCGCTCGCCGCCATCGCGCAGCGTGGACGGAACAAGGTCGCGGCCCGCAGGGCACGGGCGCGGCTTCGCCTGATCGAGGAGGCCGCCCAGCCGGCGCCCGCTGAGACCACGGTCCGGATGAGCGCCGACGATCGCCAGCGCGCGCTGACGCTGCTTCACGCCGCCGAAGCGCTGGTGGCGGTCGCCAACCCCGACGAGGCGTCAACCAGCCTCGGCGACGTCCGGCTCTCATGGGCCGAGCTGCAGGCCGACGTCGAGATCGACGCGGCCCTCTCGCAGCAGTTCGACGCGGCCAGCGACGCGGTGCGCGAAGCCATCGCCGAGCGCCACCAGGAACGCGCCGCCGAGGAGGAGCGCCGGCTCGCGATCACGCGCGAGCAGGCGGACCGCGTGGCGATCTGCGCCGAGCTGGAAGCGCTGTCGAGTGCCGCAGCCGCCCGCGAGGCGTCCACCCAGGACGAGGCAGAGGCCAATCGCGTCGCCGAGCTCAAGGTGAAGTGGGACACGCTGCCGCCGATGCCCTCCGAGTATGCGGCGTCGCTGAACCGGCGTTTCCAGGACGCCTGCCGCTCGTACGAGGATCGGGAGAGGCGCCGCATGCTCGCGCTGGCCGCCTCCGCCCGCCTCGAGACGCTGGCGACCGAGCTCGAGCAGTTGGTGGCGTCCGAGCAGGCGCTCGAGGAAGTGATCGCCCGCTGGCGCGGGCTGCGGCGCGACGCCGACGTGCTCCGCGAGCACGCCGCGGCGAACGCCGGCGCCGCCGAGCGGCTGGAGCGCGCGATCGCGACGCTCGAGGAAAAGGAGCAGGCCCACCAGCAGGTGCGCGTCAAGCAGGAGCAGGAGACGCTGCGCCGGCTGCACCAGGTCTGCCGCCAGGTGGAGACGCTGGTCGCCTCCCAGGAGATCACGCTGAAGGCGGGCGACCGCGCGCTCCGGGACATCCGCACCGCGCTCGAGGACCGCGCCCCGGTGCCGTCGAAGAAGGATCGCCAGGAAGTCCAGGCGCGGCTCGAGGCGGCGCGCACCGCGCTCGGCCCACGCGTGCAGCAGTTGCGCGACGCGGACGAGTGGCAGCGCTGGGCCAACCTCCAGGTGCAGGAAGAGCTGTGCCGCCACATGGAAGCGCTCAAGGGCGAGGAGAACCTCGAGACGGCGGGCCGCCGCATGCGCGAGCTGCAGGGGCGGTGGAAGGAAGTCGCGCTGGCGCCGCGGGCGCAGGGCGAGGTGATGTGGCGCCGGTTCAAGGACGCGCAGGACGCGGTCTTCGTCCGCACGGCGCAGCACTACGCCGCCCAGAACGAGGAGCGCGGCGGCAACCTGGCGCGGAAACAGGCGCTCTGCGAGCGCGCCGAGGCGCTCGCCGACTCGACCGACTGGGTGAAGACCGCCACCGAGATTCAGGCGCTGCAGGGCGAGTGGAAGACGATTGGCCCGGTGACCCGCGGTCACGAGAAGGCCGCGTGGGAGCGGTTCCGCGCGGCGTGCGATCGCTTCTTCACCCGCCGGCAGGAGGATCTCAAGCGCCGCAAGGAAGACTGGGCGGCCAACCTCGAGAAGAAGGAAGCGCTGTGCGCCCAGGCCGAGACCCTTGCGGACTCGACCGAGTGGGACGCGGCGGCCGGACAGGTGAAGCGCCTGCAGTCCGACTGGAAGATGGTCGGCCCGGTGCGCAAGTCGAAGTCCGACGCCATCTGGCAGCGGTTCCGCGCCGCCTGCGATCGCTTTTTCGACCGCTACAAGAATCGCGACCAGGTCGAGCTGCTGGCAAAGGCCGCCCCACGCGACGAGATCATCCGCGGGCTCGAGGCGCTGTTGCCAGCCAAAGACAGTGACGCAGGCCCCGCTCCGGAGCAGCTCCCCGCGGCGGTGCAGGACGCGCGCGCGAGGTGGTCGCAGGCGCCCGAGCTCCCGCGGCCGCTGCAGCAGGATCTCGCCGCGCGCTATCACGACGCGCTTGCCCGGCTCGTCGCCACCTGGCCGGCGGCCTTCGGCGGCACCGATCTCGATCCCGAGGGCACCCGCAAGCGCATGGAGAAGCTGGTCGCCAAGGTCGAGGAGCTGGTGCCCTCGCAGGCCCGGCCGCAGGCGATGTCGCCGGCGGAGCGGCTCGCCGAGCAATGGCGCGAGCGCCTCGCCGCGAACACGATGACCGGCGGAAAAACCGCGGCGGAAACCGAGGACGCCGCGTGGCGTACTGCTGAGCAGGAAGTCCGCAACGTCCAGGCGCAATGGGCGCGCCTGGGCCCGGTGCCCGCCGACGTCGCGGGCCCGCTCAACGAGCGCTTCCAGCGCGCGTGCCGCAAGTTCTACGAGCAGCGCAAGCGCGCCTCGTGAGGCCGACCTTGTCAGGTCGCCCCACATGCGGGACACGCGCGGTCTTCAGCCGCAATTGAAGGGCCGATCACTGAATGAGACGTAAATGTCTTACGCACAGTGATCGCGAACACCCACCTGCATCCCCCGGTAGCCGGAAGCCTTCAGGCTTCCGGTAGACCCTCTCACCAATTCCTCCAATTAGGTTTCCTCTGCAAGTCATAACTACAAGGTTGTAGCTGTAGCGTAGATAGATCTTAGAATTCAGGCCTGATTCTGCGCGTCGCGCGCGCGGCTGCTGGTATCGCTGTTGCTCCGTGTCACGCCAGGAGGCACGGGATTCATGACACGGCACTCATTCCTGGCGTTGGCGGGCATCACCCTTCTCAGCACCACTATCCTTTGCGGCGTCGCGGAGGCGGCAGACAAGAAGTCCGAGCCGCTGGCGTTGAAGACGCCCGCGTTCATCGGCGGGGTTGGCAGCGATGTCGTCGTGCGCATGCGCGTCGAGCCCGACGCGCGGAGCCGCGAGCTCACGCTCGAATGGGCAGCGAACGAAGACCTGTCAGGCGGATCGCACGCGGTCATGCTCGATGGCGCGCGCGCGGCCGCCACCCATCAGTTCTCGATCAAGCGGCTCCCGGCTGGCGAGCACGTCGTCACCGCGATCCTGCGGTTCAATGACGGCACTGAGATCAGGAAAGCGTCGACGGTGACGATCGTCGGCATCGGCGGGATCGGGACGCCGGTGGGCGGAGCCGACAACGGGCGCGTCAGGGGGGCAGATACGCGGTGACGCCTCGATATCTATGGATCGATGAACGATGATCGGTGGATCGATCGACGCATCGATGATCCGATCATTGACGCAATGATCCGCTCATCGACGGATCGATCGATGATCAGTTCATCGATCATCGATGTGCAGATTTAACCCTCGAGGTAGGTATAGCCCGCCAGCCCGTCTTCGTAGAAGCGGAGGAGGCGGCCGGCGCCCTCGTAGTCGACGCGGCCTTCGCGAACGGCGCTTTCCACGTCGGTTCGCAGCTTCCCGAGCAGCGACTCCGCGTCGAACTCCACGTAGGCCAACACCTCGCGGACGGTGTCGCCCTTGATCAGGGTGTCGAGACGCGCCTGGCCGTTGGAGTCGAGGCTGACGTGCACGGCATGCGTGTCGCCGAGCAGGTTGTGGAGGTCGCCGAGGATTTCCTGGTAGGCGCCGACGAGGAAGACGCCCATGTAGTACGGCTCACCGTTGACGGTGTGCAGGGGCAGGGTCTTCTTGACGTCGCGCCGATCGACGAAGCGATCGAGCTTGCCGTCCGAGTCGCAGGTGATGTCGCCCAGCACGGCGTGGTTCAGCGGCTTCTCGTTGAGCCGGTGGATCGGCATCACCGGGAACAACTGCTTGATCGCCCAGCTGTCCGGAATCGACTGAAACAGCGAGAAGTTGCAGAAATAGGTGTGCGACAGGAGCTCGTCCAGGTTCTGCAGATCCTCCGGCACCTCCGCCATCGTCGGCGTGAGCTTCTGAAGCTTGGTGCAGATCGCCCAGAACAGGTTTTCGGCCATGCTGCGCTGGTCGAGCGGGAGGTAGCCTCCGGTGAAGAGGCTCAGCGCCATGTCGAGCGCCTGCTGCGCGTCGTGAAAGGCTTCGAGCGCGTTCCTGGCGTTGACGTTGTTATAGGTCTCCACCAGGTCGATCAGCGGCTGCTCCCAGTCGGGATTGGCGGTGGTCGGGACCTTCTCGTCGCCGAAACCTGAGACGCCGAGCACGTTGAAGACCAGCATGCTGTGGTACGCCACCACGGCGCGTCCGCTCTCGGAAATGATCGTCGGATGCGGGACGCCCACCTCGTCGCACACCGTCTGGATGTGGTAGACGACGTCGTTGGCGTATTCCTCGAGCGTGTAGTTCATGCTCGACTCGAAATTGGTCTGCGACCCGTCGTAATCCACCCCGAGGCCGCCACCCACATCCAGGTACTGGAGCCCCGCGCCCATCTTGGCGAGCTGGGTGAAGACGCGCGCGCCTTCGTTCAGCGCCCCCTTGACGATGCGGATGTTGGTGATCTGGCTGCCGAGATGGAAGTGGAGCAGCTTGAAGCAGTCCTGCATGTCGCGGGACTTCAGCTCCTCGAGCCCACGCATGATCTCGGTGACGGTGAGGCCGAACTTCGACCGGAAGCCGCCGGATGACTGCCAGCGTCCGCTGCCGCGTGACGCCAGCTTGACGCGCATCCCGATCTGCGGGCGGACGCCGAGCTTCTCGGCCGCTTCGAGAATCAGCCCGAGTTCCTCGTACTTCTCGACGACCGGGATGATGTTGCGCCCGATTTTCAGGGCGAGCATCGCCGTTTCGATGAACTCCGCGTCCTTGAATCCGTTGCAGATGATCGGCGTGTCGTTGTCCGCGAGGGCCACGACGGCAAGCAACTCGGGCTTCGAGCCCGCTTCCAGGCCGAATTTATAGGGACGGCCGAAATTGAGGACCTCCTCGACGACCTGGCGCTGCTGGTTGACCTTGATGGGATAGACGCAGCTGTAGGCGCCCTGGTAGTTGTTCTGGCTGATCGCGTTCTGAAACGCGGCGTGAATATCGCCGAGCCGATGCTTGAGGATGTCGGTAAACCTCACCAGCACGGGCAGGCTGATGCCGCGGAGCTGCAGCCGATCGATCAGCTCCTTGAGGTCGATCGCGGCCGCGGGGTCCTTGGTCGGGCGCACCTCGAGGTGGCCGGCTTCGTTGACGGCGAAGTAGCCCTTCCCCCAGCGGGGAACCTCGTAGAGCTCGCTCGCGTCATGCACGCTCCACCGGGTCGCGGTGGTGGCTGCCGCCGCGCCCGCCGCTGGCGGCGACGGACGTCCATTGGTCAAGGTGTTCATGTGAGCATCAATGATAAACGGAATCACCACAGGTCTTCAGTCTTTTGTCTCTCGGATAAAATAACGATCACATGTCAGAGCGCGTGCCCGCCATCAAGCTGCTGCTGCTCCCGAAGGACACCAATGCCTACGGGACCATCTTCGGCGGCGTGATCCTGTCGCACATCGACCTGGCGTCTGCGGTCGAGGCGCGCAAGCTCGCGGCTCACAGGTATGTAACGAAGGCGATGCGCGAGGTCGAGTTCCACGAGCCGGTGTTCCTCGGGGACATTGTCAGCTTCTACACCGAGACCCTGCGCGTGGGCCGCACGTCGATCACCGTTCGCGTGTCGGTCGAGGCCGAGCGGTGGGGCTCCGCTCCCGACCGGCCCGGCGCCACCGGCCACGGAGAGCGCGTCAAAGTCACCGAGGCCGAGGTGATCCTGGTGGCCGTGAACGCCCAGGGTCAGCCCGTCCCTATCCGCCCGGAGCCGATGCAGGCCTAACAAGGCACAAAGCCCAAGGTCCAAAGCCCAAAGCACAATATGGGCTTGGAGCTTGCGCCTTGAGCTTTGAGCCTTGAGCCTTGAGCCTTTATCCGATGAATTGGATCAGCACCCGCGGCGGTTCGCCGCCCGTTTCGTTCGTCGACGCCCTGTTCGCGGGCACCGCTCCGGATGGCGGCCTCTACATGCCCGAGCGCTTCGACCCGCTGCCGGCAGCGAGCCTCGAGGCGATTCGCTATGCCGACATCGTCGACATCGCATCGATCGTCGGCGCCCACCTGTTCCGGGATGAGATCTCGCCAGAGGAGCTGGCCGCCCTGGTGCGGGATGCGCTGGATTTCCCGATACCGATCGTCAAGGTCACCGATCGAATCTGGGTGCTGGAGCTGTTTCACGGGCCGACGCTCGCGTTCAAGGATGTCGGCGCGCGCACCCAGGCGCGGCTGCTGCACCATTTCACCGACGGCACCCCGCTGACGATGCTGGTGGCGACGTCCGGCGACACGGGCAGCGCCGTGGCGCAGGCCTTCCACCGCGTACCGGACACACGCGTGGTCGTGCTCTACCCGGAAGGAAAGGTCAGCGACATCCAGGAAGCGCAGATGGCGTCGCTCGGCGACAACATCACCGCCGTCTCGGTGCACGGCACGTTCGACGACTGCCAGCGGCTGGTGAAGACGGCGTTCGCGGACGACGATCTGCGCAGTCACGTGTGGCTGACGCCTGCCAATTCGATCAACCTCGGGCGGCTACTGCCGCAGGTGTTTTATTACTTCGTGACGATGCGGCTCGGCACTGCGCCGATCATCTCCGTGCCGAGCGGCAACTTCGGCAGCCTGACCGCCGGGATCATCGCGCAGCGGCTCGGCCTGCCGGTGAAGCGCTTCGTTGCCTCGACCAACGTCAACGACGTCGTGCCTGAGTACCTCAGCACCGGGCGATACGCGCCCCGGCCATCCGTGCCGACGGTCGCCAACGCCATGGACGTGGGCGACCCGAGTAACTTCGAGCGCATCCGGGCGCTCTACGACAACGACCTCGAGCGCATGCGGCGCGACGTGTCCGGGGTGTCGTTTGAGGATGCGCGCGTGGTCGAGGAAATTGGCGAGGTGTTCCGGCGCACCGGCTACGTGCTCGATCCGCATGGCGCGATCGCGTGGCTCGGGTTGCAGGAGGCGCTCGCCGCCGACCCCGGTGCGACCGGGGTGTTTCTGGCGACCGCGCATCCGGCGAAGTTTCGCGACGTGGTCGAGCCGGCGATCGGTCAGCCGGTGCCGCTGCCGCCCGCACTCGCGGAGGCGGTGCGGCGCCCGCGCCACAGCGTGCCGATTCCCGCGGAGTATGCCGCGCTGCTGAGCCTGCTGCGATCATGAACAGCTTCCGTCCAGAGCCAGGAGCGCTCCCGACCCGCGACGCCATTCCCGAGCGCTATACCTGGGACGTGACGGCGATCTGCCGGGACTGGGACGAATGGACCATCCAGTACACGCAGCTGGAGGCGGCGATCGAAGCGTTCAAGCAGTTCCAGGGCACGCTCGCGCACGGCGCGGGCGGACAACTGCTCGCGGCGTTTCGCGCCATGGACGCGATGGGCGCGCTCAGTTACCGGGTCTGGTATTTCGCGTCGCTCCAGTACGACGAGGACCAGCGGAACAACGACATCAACGCGCGGCGCCAGCAGGTGCAGATCCTGTTTGCGCGCGAACAGCAGGCGAGCTCGTGGTTCAACCCCGAGCTGCTCGCGATTCCGTTCGAGACGGTGCGCGGGTGGCTCGACGCGGACCCGGACCTCGCGGTCTATCGCTTCGCGATCGAGAGCCTGTTCCACGAGCAGGAGCACGTCCTCGATGAACAGGGGGAGCGGCTGATGTCGTTCGCCGGACGCTTCAACAGCGTGCCGCACGACAGCTACGCCGCGCTGACCACCGCCGACATGAAGTTCCCGGCGATCACCCTGGCGCGGGGCGATCGCATCACGCTGACCTACGGCCAGTACCGGGCGCTGCTCGAGACCAACCGCAACCAGGACGACCGCGCCGCCGCCTACCGCGCGTTCCACCAGTCGTACGCCGACAACCAGAACACCTACGCGTCGCTCTACAACGGCGTGCTGCAGCGCGACTGGTTCCACGCGCAGGCGCGCGGCTACAAGACCACCCTCGACGCGGCGCTGCACGGCAACAACATCCCGACCTCGGTGGTCGAGAACCTGATCAGCGTCAGCAAGGCAGGGGCCGAGCCGCTGCGCCGGTATCACCGGCTGCGGCGCAAGGTGCTCGGGCTCGAGCAGTACAAGCTGTTCGACATCTTCGTCCCGCTGGTCGAGCACGACGTCCGCTACCCGTACGACGAGGTCGGTGAGTGGGTGGTGGATTCGGTGGCGCCGCTCGGACGCGACTACCAGCAGCACGTGCGCGAGGCGTTCGAGAAGCGGTGGATCGACGTGTTCGAGAACGCCGGCAAGCGCAGCGGGGCGTATTCGGCCCCGGTCTACGGGTCGCACCCGTACATGCTGCTCAACTACAACGAGACGCTCGACGCGGTGTTCACGCTGGCGCACGAGATGGGCCACTCGATGCACACGCTGCTCTCGCACCAGGCGCAGCCGTTCGTCTACGCCGGCTACACCATCTTCGTCGCCGAGGTTCCCTCGACGCTCAACGAAGCGCTGTTCCTCGACCTGATGCTCGAGCGGGCGCGCGGCCGGGAAGAGCGCATCGTGCTGCTGCAGCACGCGATCGACAGCATCACCAGCACGTTTTTCACCCAGGTGATGTTCGCCGACTTCGAGCTGCAGGCCCATCGTCTCGTCGAGCAGGATCACCCGGTCACGGCCGACGCGCTCAACGCGATCTACGCCTCGCTGCTGCGCGACTACTACGGCGGGGTGATCGACGAGGAGGAGGTCTCGCGGGTCACGTGGGCCCGGATCCCGCATTTTTTCAGCACGCCCTACTACGTCTACCAGTACGCGACCTGCTTCGCGTCCACCGCCCGCCTGATGCAGGACCTGCGCGCGGGAGACGAGCCGACGAGAGCCGGCGGCGTCAGCCGCTACCTGTCACTGCTGCGCGCCGGCGGCAGCGACTATCCGATGCAACTGCTCGCGCGCGCGGGCGTTGACCTCAGCCAGCCCGACACCGTCCGCGCTGTCTCCGCCGAACTCGACACGCTCGTGGCCCGCCTCGAGCGCGAGCTGGCCGTTTAGTGCGGCTTTCATCAGTACGTAGTGTCCGGCTTCAGCCGGACCGTGGGTCGCGGGCGTCGTGAGCCTTAGTCCGGCTAAAGCCGGACACTACGTACTAGTGAATTGTGCACTGGTCGCCGGGGTGGTGCTGCAGGCCGCGCCGGTTGCCGCTGGCCAGGCCGAGGCCGATCTCGAGGCCATCCGGGCCACCAAGCGGGTCGCTGCCGTCCGCATCGCCGAGCCGATGACGATCGACGGCCTCCTCGACGAGCCGGGCTGGCAGCTCGCCCAGCCGGCCAGCGGCTTCTATCAGCAGTTCCCGGATGAATACGCGCCCTCGACCGAGCGGACGGAGGTGCGGTTCCTGTTCGACGCCGACACGCTCTACATCGGCGCCGTCATGTACGACAGCGAGCCGGGCCGGCTCGTCGTCAACGAGCTCACCCGCGACTTCAACGGATTCCAGAACGACATCCTGACGGTGATCTTCGACCCGTTCCAGGACAAGCGGAACGCCACCGCCTTCATGATCAACGCGGGCGCCGCGCAGCGCGACGTGCAGGCCTTCGAGAACGGCCGGCGGAACGACTCGAACTGGGACGGTGTCTGGTCGGTCCGCACCCAGGTCCGCGACGACGGGTGGAGCCTCGAGATGGCGCTGCCGTTCAAGACGCTGCGGTTTCCCGACAGCGATGTGCAGGAGTGGGGACTGAACCTGATGCGCGTCGTGCGCCACAAGTTCGAGGCGTCAACCTGGTCACCGGTGCCGCGCCAGTTCTCCCACTACGCCGTGGGATACGCGGGAACCCTGACGGGGATCTCGGACGTGCGGCGCGGGCGGGATCTCCGGATCACCCCGTTCGCGACCGCGCAGTTCAACAACACCGGCAGCACCGGGCCAGGATGGACCGGCAAGGGCGACGGCGGCGTGGACGTGAAGTGGGGGCTGACCTCGTCGCTGCTGCTCGACGCGAGCCTTCGCACCGACTTCTCCCAGGTCGAAGCCGACGACCAGCAGATCAACCTCACGCGCTTCAGCCTGTTCTTTCCGGAGAAGCGCCAGTTCTTCCTCGAGAATTCCGCCAATTTCCAGGTCGGGCTCGCCTCGACCGAAAACGAGCGGCGTGACCTGATCCCGTTCTTCAGCCGCCGAATCGGCCTGTCGTCGTCCGGGCAGCCAATCCCGGTCATCGGCGGCCTGCGGCTGACGGGCCGCGCGGGGCGCCAGGGCGTCGGCCTGCTCAGCGTGCAAACCGATGACTTCGAGGGTACGCCGGGGGCGAACTTCACCGTGGCGAGGCTGACGCGCAACCTGACGGAGACCTCGTCAGCCGGCGCGTTCTATTTCGGGCGCGAGGCGTCGGACGGGAGCAGCTTCAACCGCGTCGGCGGGTTCGACATCCGGCTGGCGCCTCGTCGCACCGTGGAGATCGAGGCGTTCGCGATGCGCAGCGACACCGCCGGGGCAGAAGGCGACTGGGCGGGGCGTACCGGCTTCCGTATCGACACCAACGCGCATCGGGCGCGCCTCGGGCTGGTCCACATCGGGGAGGCCTTTCGCCACGATCTCGGGTTCGTGCGCCGGCGCGGCATCGGCACGTTCTTCGGCAGCTACGAGTACCTGGTCAGGCCCGCCAACCCGCGCGGCCTGCTGCGGGAACACAGCCTCCGCGTGGACGTGGACGCGACCAGCGACGACCGTTACCAGCAGTTCCTGACGCGCGTGGGGGGATTCATCTACGAGTTGTCGTTCAGGGACTCGAGCAACTTCACCGCCCGCGCGAACACCACCTCGGACCGGCTCGACCAGCCGTTCACCGTCGCGCCGGCGCTGACGATCCTGCCGGGCGAGTACGGCTACCAGACCTGGCAGGTGCAGTACTCGTCGAACCAGAGCTCGGTCGTGTCGTGGAATGCGTCGCTCGAGGCGGGCGAGTACTGGACCGGTCACCAGAAGAATGCCGGCGGCGGCGTTCGCGTGCGGTTCAACCAGCACCTCGCCGCGAGCGCGACGCTCTCGCGCAACATGATCGACCTGCCGCAGGGCGCGTTCGCCGCGAACCTCGCGCGCCTCCGCCTCGACTGGTCGTTCTCTCCCCGCATGTTCCTCAACGCGTTGGTCCAGTACAACGGCCAGGACGACAACTGGATCTCGAACGTCCGCTTCAACCTGATTCACCGCCCCTTGAGCGACATGTATGTCGTCTGGAACGAGACACGTTTGTCTACCGGAACCAGGCGGGCGTTGATGCTCAAGTACACCCACTTGATTGCGTTCTAAGCCGGGTGTCCTCCGCTAGTACGTACTTGGCAGGCGCACCACAACCTCGGTGCCCTCGCCCGGCGTGCTCTCGCAGGTGATCGTCCCGCCGTGCGCTTCCGCGATCGATCGCGCGATCGTCAGGCCGAGACCCGCACCGCCCGACGAGGCGGTTCGCGACCGGTCGGTCCTGAAGAAGCGATCGAACACGTGCGGCAGGTCCTCGGGGGTGATGCCAATCCCGGTGTCGGAGACCCGCAGCACCGCCTCTTCACCTTCGATCCGCAGGTCAACGCGGACCGAGCCGCCATCCCGGTTGTACTCCACCGCGTTCGAGCAGATGTTGGTGACGAGGTCGAGCAGGCCATCGCGATCGCCGATCACCGCGGCGGCATCGAGCCGGACTTCGACGGTCACCCCTTTGCGCGCCGCGAGCGGGCGGATCATCGCGAGCACGTCCTCGACGACCGTGTCGAGCGGCACCGCGGTCCGCTCGATCTGGATCGCGCCGGCATCCGCGCGCGCGAGCGTCAGCAGCCGCTCCACGACCCGGTTCATCCGCGCCGCCGCGCGGCGGCAGGTGTCGAGCGAGCCGCGATACTCCTCGGGGCTGCGCTCGCGCAGGAGCGCCCAGTCGGACTCGGCCGAGATCGTCGCCAGCGGAGTCCGCAGCTCGTGCGACGCGTCCGCGGTGAACTGGCGCTGGCTCTCGACGGCAAGGTGGAGGCGATCGAAGGCATCGTTCAGCACCACCGCGACCTGCTCCAGCTCGTCGTCAGTCCCTTCAATCGCGATGCGCGCGTCGAGCTTGCCCGCGGCCATCGACGAGGCGGTCCTGCTGATCCGCGTGAGGGGCGTCAGCGCCCGCCCGACCAGGAGCCATCCTCCCGCAAGGGCGACGCCGAGCGCGCCGACCCCGGTCAGCGCCGCCATGCGCGCGAAGGCGACGACGTCCCGCCGCACGTCCGCCAGGTCGCGTCCGACGACGACGACGGCGCCGCTCGGGGTGGCGCTGGCGAGTTCACGCCGGCCGTCGCGCGTGCGCAGGCCTTCGGCGCCCGGCGCCGTCACGTCCATGTCAGCGGGGAAGCGATCGATCAGATCCCCGCCCGCGGTCCAGATGGCATAGGTGACCGCGGCCGGCGCGTCGATGTCCTCCTGCGGCCGCATGTGCACCGGCACGTCGAGATCGAAGTCGCCGCCCGGGGCTGGCTGGAGCCCCCCGGCGAGCGCCGAGGCATCGGCGTATAAGCCGCGGTCCACCTCCGCCACGCGCGAACGCCAGAGCTCGTAGCAGACCGCGCCGGTGAGGGCGGCGATGGTGACCGCCATGATCAGCGTGTACCAGACGAGGAGCCGCGCGCGCAGCGACCTAGGCATCGACGATGTAGCCCTCGCCACGGCGGGTCCTGATGATGTCGGCGCCGAGCTTTCTCCGGAGCGCCGCGATGTGCACTTCGATGGTGTTGGACAGGACGTCCGTCTCGCCGTCGTAGATGTGCTCGGTAATCGTCGATCGTGTCACCACCGCGCCGCGCGAACGCGCGAGCAGCTCGAGGATGGCGAACTCGCGCGCGGTGAGCTCGATCGCGGCGCCCTCACGGGAGACCTGGCGCGCGGCGGTGTCGATGGTGAAGGGCCCGAGCGTGATGGTGGAGGTGGGGTTGCCGTAGGCCCGGCGGATCAAGGCGTGCACGCGGGCGATGAGCTCGGCCAGGGCGAACGGCTTGGTGAGGTAGTCGTCGGCGCCGAGGTTGAGGCCGCGAACGCGATCCGCGACCAGGTCGCGCGCCGTCAGCGCGAGCACCGGCGTTCGGACACCGGCCTTGCGGGCGGCGTCGAGCACGCTCCAGCCGTCGCGCTTCGGGAGCATGATGTCCAGGATGGCCGCGTCGTAGGGCATCTCGGTCAGCCGGTACAGGCCCTCGTCACCGTCCGCGGCAAGATCGACGGCGAAGCCTTCCTCGGCGAGCGCCTTGCGCAGGGTCTGCGCGAGGTCCGCCTCGTCTTCGACCACCAGCAGTCTCATCGCCGGTCCTGGTCTTCCGGCTCCTCCTCGACCCGCAGATCGTCGAACCAGCCGGTGGTGCTGCCCCCCGACCAGAGGCCGGCGCGCCCGGGCGCCGGCAGCGCGCGATCGCGCGCGCGCATCACCCCGATGCCGCCCAGCGCCACGCGTATCCGGTCATCGTCGTGCACGACGCGGACCGTGTGCCAGGCATCGCCGTCGAGCTCGAGGTCGTCTTCCTCTTCGAGCCGGATGCGGTTGCCGCGGACCACGCGGTAGAGCGCGATCTCCTGCCGGCGGAGGTCCAGCGAGACGAGGTAGTAGTTGTCGGGATCCTGATAGCGCCAGACCAGGCCACCGGTGCGCTCGCCGTCGATCAGCTTGAGGCGGGCGCTGACGCGCAGCCGCGGCGGCGCGGTGGCGTCGAGCGTCGCCAGCGAGAAGCCGGAGGAGCCGGGGTCGGCCGCGTGAGAGAGAAACTGGTTCGCGCCGTCGGCGCGCACGAACCAGCGGCCTGGTGCGGGCTGGCGCGCGGCGGAAAACGTGAAGCCGGGGGGCGGTACGCCGGGCGTGTCCTGGTCGAACGTGCGGATCGCGACATCCGCGAGGGCCGTCGCCACCGTGAGCGCCAGGAGAGTTCGCAGCACGTGCCGCCATCTTAGTCCGGGGGGCCGCGCCTTCATCTCCGCTTCATGCCGAATCCAGTACGCTGACGCCCGTGATATCCCGCCTGTTCGTGATCCTTGGTGTGTTCGTGATCCCCGCGTCGGCCTGGGCGCAGCCCGCGCCCGCTGAACGCAAGGAAGCGCGCGCCGTGCGCGTTCCCGATGGTGCCATTCGCCTCGACGGCCGTCTCGACGACGAGGCGTGGGCCAAGGTCGTGCCGCTCACCGACTTCGTGCAGAAGGAACCGAACGAAGGCGCGCCCCCGAGCGATCGCATGGAAGTGCGTTTTGCCTACGACGACGGCGCGCTCTATGTGGGCGCGCGGATGTTCTCGAGTCAGCCGATCCAGGCCCCGCTCGGGCGCCGCGACGAAGGCGACCAGGCCGAGCACCTGAACGTCTCGCTCGATACCTACCTCGATCGACGCACCTCGTCGACCTTTGGCGTGACGGCGACCGGCGTGCGGCTCGACTTCTTTCACAGGAGCGACAATTTCTGGGCCGAGGACGAAACCTTCAATCCCGTCTGGCAGGCGCGCACCGCGGTTGATGGGCAAGGGTGGACGGCGGAGCTCTGGATTCCGTTCGCGCAGCTGCGGTTCAACGACGGTGACCCGCAGGTGTGGGGACTCCAAGTGCGGCGCTGGGTGCCTTCGCGCAACGAGGAGGTGTTCTGGTCGCCGGTGCTGCGGACTGACGAGCGCTGGGCGTCGCTGTTTGGCGACCTGGCCGGTATCACCGGAATCCGTCCGCGGCGGCGGCTCGAGATCCTGCCGTACGTCGGGACCAACTCACGGCTCGTCGGCTCGAGTGATCCGGGCGATCCGTTCACCAGCGGCGCCAACCTCTCGGGCCGGGTCGGCGCGGACGTGAAGATGGGGCTCGGATCGAACCTCACGCTCGAGGCCACCGTGAATCCGGACTTCGGGCAGGTCGAGGCCGATCCCGCGGAAGTGAACCTCTCGGCCTTCGAGACCTTCTTCCAGGAACGTCGGCCGTTCTTCATCGAGGGCGCGAACCTGCTGACCGGCAACGTCGACAACTATTTCTACTCGCGGCGGATCGGCGCCTCGCCCGTGGGCCGCGCGAACGGCGACTTCGTCGAGTACCCCGGCCCCACCACGATCCTCGGCGCCGCCAAGTTGAGCGGCCGGCTCCAGTCCGGCACCTCGATCGGCATTCTCGGCGCGGTCACCGATGAGGAGTCGGCGCGGATTTTCGACAACCTGCAGTTCGGACGCGTTCGCGTCGCGCCGCGCACGGCATACGGCGTCGCGCGCATCCAGCAGGAGTTCGGGCCGCCCGGATCGACGATCGGGATCATGGCGACCACCGTCCACCGGCAGCTGTCGCCCGGAGATCCGCTGACGTCGCTGCTGACGAAGAACGCGTTCACGGTCAGCGGCGATTCGGTGATGCGATTCGGCGACTACGAGATGCAGGGATACCTGGGCGTCACGCACGTGGGTGGAGAACCGGCGGTGCTGCAGCGGCTGCAGCGCAACAGCGCCCGCTACTTCCAGCGGCCGGATGTCGACTACGTCAGCTTCGATCCGCTGCGGACGTCGATGTCCGGCGCGAAGGGCGGCGTGTCGTTCGAGCGGCAGAACTCGCGTCATTGGGGGTTCGAGGCCGAGGCGGCATTCGAATCCCCGGAGTTCGAGACCAACGACATCGGGCGGTTGACGACGGGCGACGGCCTGCAGCTGAGTGGAGAAGTGGAGTACCAGGAGACGACGCCCGGCCGGTGGTACCGCGAATACGCGTTCACGCTGGGGCAGCAGCAGGAGTGGAACTACGGCGGCGATCACCAGATCGCCAGGCTCGAACCGGGTGCCGCCGTGACCTTGCCGAATTTCTGGGAAGTCACGTTCGGCACGCAGTTTGACTTCCGCAGGCAGGACATGCGGCTGACGCGCGGCGGGCCCTCGATGGAACGGCCGCCGTCGTGGGAATCGACGCTCGAGATTGAATCGAGCGAGTCGTCGCAGACCAGAATCAACTTTGACTTTGCCTACGGGCGCACCGACGGGGGCGGGCTGCTGTTCCTGGCGGAAACGGGACTGACACTCCGCCCGGGTCCGCAGTGGCAGCTGTCGATCTCGCCAAGCTACGAGCGCGAGGTGGATGCGCAGCAGTACGTGACGACGCTGCGCGGCGGACGGCCGGCGACCTTCGGCAACCGTTACATCTTCGGCCACATCGACCGATCGACGTTCGCGTCGGAGCTGAGGCTCAACTACACGTTCAAGCCCGATCTAAACCTTGACTTCTATGCGGAGCCGTTCGCGGCCAGCGGGCACTACAACCGCGTCGGCGAGTTGCTCGCGCCGCGCAGCTCGGTGCTGCTGCCGGTGGACCCGGCGGCCCTGAATCTCGGCGAAGACCTCGATTTCAGCGTGCGCTCGTTCCGCAGCAATCTCGTCCTGCGCTGGGAGTGGCGCCCGGGCAGCACGTTCTACCTGGTGTGGCAGCAGGACCGCGAAGCGGAGGAGCGGTTCCGCTCGCGCGCGTCGGTGTCCGACATGTTCCGCTCCGTCGGCGCCCGTGGCGACAACTTTTTCGCCATGAAAGTGAGCTACTGGTTCTCCCCAGACTAGGGGGTCAGACCCCGGTGATGCCCCGTTCCGGGGTCAGACCCCGGTGACGAGGCGACTCAAGGTTGACCTCGGGTCCATCACCATGTAACATTCCATCCGGATATACGGATGGTTGCGATTCTCGAACACATGACGGCGCTGTCGGACCCGACGCGCTGCCGGATGCTGCTGCTGCTCGAAAGACACGAGCTGACGGTCTCCGAGATCTGCGCGGTCCTGCAGATGCCGCAGTCCAGCGTCAGCCGTCACCTGAAAACGCTGGCCGATGACCACTGGGTCACCTCCCGCCGCGATGGCACCAGCCGCTTCTACAGCATGCCGCTGGACGACCTGGACACCGCGGCCAGCCGGCTGTGGCCGCTGATCCGCGAGCAGGTCGCCGCGACGCCGGCCGCCGGCCATGACGACAAGCGCCTGGGCGGCGTGGTGTCCCGGCGGCGCGCCAAGTCGCAGGAATTTTTCGCGACGGCGGCCGGAGGGTGGGACCGCCTGCGCGGCGAGCTCTTTGGCGACTCCTTCTATCTGTGGGCGGTCCTCGGCCTCATCGATCCCACGCTCGTGGTCGGCGATCTCGGCTGCGGCACGGGCCAGCTCACGGAGACGATCGCGCCGCACGTGCGCCGCGTGATTGCCGTGGACGGGTCCACCGACATGCTCGATGCCGCGCGCACGCGCCTCGGCGAACTGCCGAACGTCGACTTGCGGCAAGGCGATCTGGAAGCGCTTCCGCTCGAGGCGGGTGAGCTCGGCGCCGCGATGCTCTCGCTCGTCCTGCACTACTCCCCGGATCCCTCGATCGCGCTCAAGGACGTCGCCCGCGTGCTGCGCCCGGGCGGCCGGCTGCTGCTCGTCGACATGCTGCCGCACGAGCGCGAGGAGTATCAGCAGCAGATGGGCCACGTGTGGCTCGGGTTCTCGGAGAAACAGATCTCGCGCTACCTGGCGGCGGCGGGATTCGATGATGTTCGCGTCAGGTCTTTGCCAGTCGATCCCGATGCGAAGGGCCCCGCGCTCTTCGCGGCGGTTGCCACGCGCGCCACGTAACACCGAGGCACCGAGGCACCGAGCAACACGTTCTTTTTAATCAACGTAGAGGCGGACCTTCAGGTCCGCCTGACAGGAGAAGGCAATGGCTACAGTTCTCGATCAGAAAGTGCACGCGTTCGACGCCGCCGCGAAGGCGGGCCGCCCTGCTTACAAAGTGGCCGACCTGGGCCTCGCCGAGTGGGGGCGCAAGGAAATTCGTCTCGCCGAGCACGAGATGCCCGGCCTGATGGCGCTCCGCGAGCGCTACGCGGCCAGCAAGCCGCTGGCGGGCTCCCGCATCATGGGCAGCCTTCACATGACGATCCAGACCGCAGTGCTGATCGAAACGCTGACCGAGCTCGGCGCCGACGTCCGCTGGGTCTCGTGCAACATCTTCTCGACGCAGGACCACGCGGCCGCCGCGGTGGTCGTCGGCCGCCAGGAGACCGGCGGGACGGTGAAGGCGCCCAAGGGCACCCCGGTGTTCGCCTGGAAGGGCGAGACGCTCGAAGAGTACTGGTGGTGCACGGTGGAATCGCTCGTCTGGCCGGACGGCAGCGGCCCGACCCTGATCGTCGACGATGGCGGCGACGCGACCCTGTTCGTGCACAAGGCGGCGGAGTTCGAGCAGGCGGGGAAGGTGCCCGCATTCAACGCCGACAAGGACCCCGAGGAATGGGGCGTCATCCTCGACGCGATCACCAGGGAACTGAAGGCCAACAAGGGACGCTGGACGGCGCTCGCCAAAGGGATCCGCGGCGTCAGCGAGGAGACGACGACCGGCGTGCACCGGCTCTACCAGATGATGGAAGCCGGCACGCTGCTGTTCCCCGGGATCAACGTCAACGACTCGGTGACCAAGAGCAAGTTCGACAACATCTACGGCTGCCGCCACTCGCTGCCGGACGGCCTGGCGCGCGCCACGGACGTCATGCTGGGCGGCAAGGTCGCGCTGGTGCTCGGCTTCGGCGAGGTCGGCAAGGGCTGCGCGCAGGCGCTGCGCGGTCAGGGCTGCCGCGTCATCGTCACGGAGATCGACCCGATCTGCGCGCTGCAGGCGGCGATGGAAGGCTTCGAGGTCAACACCCTCGAGGACGTGGTCGGCTCGGCGGACATCTTCATCACCGCGACCGGCAACTTCAACATCATCACCGTCGAGCACATGGCGCGGATGAAGGACAAGGCGATCGTCGGCAACATCGGCCACTTCGACAACGAGATCGACATGGCCGGCCTGAAGAAGCTCAAGGGCATCGAGCGGATTAACATCAAGCCGCAGTACGACGAGTGGAAGTTCCCGGACGGCCACAGCGTGATGGTGCTCGCCGAGGGACGCCTGCTCAACCTCGGTTGCGCGACCGGTCACCCGAGCTTCGTGATGTCGGCGTCGTTCACCAACCAGGTGCTGGCGCAGCTCGAGCTGCACGCCAACGCCGAGAAGTACGGCAAGACGGTGACGATGCTGCCCAAGGCGCTGGACGAGGAAGTGGCACGGCTGCACCTCGGTCACCTGGGGGTGAAGCTGACGGAGCTGACCAAGGAGCAGGCCGACTACATCGGCGTGCCGGTGGACGGGCCGTATAAGCCCAATCATTACCGCTACTAGTTGTCGGTTGTCGGTTGTCAGTAGGCGGTAGGCAGTAGGCAGTGAAGCGAGGGGCGAGCCTTTTCAGGCTCGCCTCTCGTTTCAACTATTCCTTCCTGAAGGTCCGGACCCTTGAAGTTCCCCAGACGTTTGTCGGCGATCCCCCCACTTCTCTTGCTTACCTTGACTCCGCTGATTCTGAGCTGCGGCGGCTCCGATTCCCCTTCGCCTGAGTATGGGCAGACCATGACGCTCCCGGCGATATCGCTCACCCGTACGTCTCCGTAGGCCGCGTCGACCCCACGTAACGAAGGAGTGACCTATGGCGATCTCCTCCCGGTCGAAGGGCCCCTCGGGGAACCGCAGGCTAGAGTCAGCCGCCGCGGCTCAAGAGCGCTCGTAGCGCTTTCGTAATCCATTGACCCTTATCTTCCCGATATCGAGTGCCATCTGAACCGAGTGTCGCAGAGGCGATATCTTCGAATCGGATTTGTAGTGCCACTCGATCGGGACTTCCGCTGCTCTTAGGCCTTGGAGTCGAGCAATGTATAGGACCTCGACATCGAAGGCCCACCCCGCGATCGTGGTCATCGGAAATACGGTGTCAACTGCCTTCGATGTAAAAAGCTTGAAGCCGCACTGTGTGTCATTGAGTCCAGGAAGTACCAGGACCCTCACGATGGCGTTGAAGGCGCGTCCCAGGAGGTGCCGAAAAACGGGCTCGCCGACGCGTCGCGACCCTGCTCCTTCTCTGGTGCCAATGGCGATGTCGCATTCCGCCGGCACGATGTCAAGGAAGCGTCGGATTTCTTGCACCGGCATCGACAAATCTGCGTCGCAAATCAACCTAAGGTCTCCGGTTGCCGCCATCAACCCCGCTCGCACAGCCGAACCCTTCCCGCCGTGCGCTTCGCGTTGAAGAACGACCCGACAATCTGTCCGCGCGATCTCTTCGACGATGGCCGCGGTCTCATCAACCGATCCGTCATCGACGACACGTATCTCAAAATCGGGGCTGACGCTTGGAAGGTATGCACGCAGCTCCTCGACCGCTTGTCGGATTCTGCCTGCTTCATTAAAGGCCGGTATCACGATTGACAAATGCACAACGCGAGCATTCACAGGCCCATCCTGGGCGTATAGACATCGCCGACTTCCGAGCCACCTGACCCGATCGCTGCCCTCGAACAGGGATCAAGCCGCGGCGACGTCAGGATCACGATCGGGTCGCCGCTGGAGATCGCGATGCCCGCTGGCAAAGCGATGTCCCGTTTCAACATCCAGTAGTCCGACCGGGGCAACAGAGCCACCGCGTATCCCTCGCCGTTCGATAACCGTCCCTGCAGTTCGTCTATCTGAGGACGCTCATGTTCCCGCCAGGGGCCGACCCGCCGCAGGTAGTAGTAGTAGGAGTGATTCGACAGCTCGTCGTACGGCAGGTACACATCCACTTCGGGCGTGGACGTCTGCAGAGACACGGCGCAATCGCGAAAATTCCGCAGCGGGTGACGCACGTCCATGGTCCGCTGGACGCTCAGCGGGTACGCCATGCTAGGCAAGATGATTGCCACTGTTGCGATCGCAACGCCAGTACTCAACGCCGCGCGAAGATGGCCTCCGAGCCACAAGAACACGACTCCAGCGATCAGCGGACGAACTACGCCTGCATTCGTCAGGATCGGCACCCCGAACGCCCTCCATCGGAGCGGGCCTGCGAGCGCCGTCCACACGCTGACGATGAGCGCGAACACAGCGGCGGCCAGCAACAGTCGACGGGCGCGTGGCGGGACCTTCGAGAGGAGAGCGGCCACGGAGGAGGGACCGACCTGGGGCAAACGTGCGGCACGAAGCGCTCTCGACACCTTGGGCTCCAGCCCGTCAAACACCGCCGCCGCCGCACCCCCTGCGGCGAGGGCGATCGGCGGCAGGAACGGGTAAGCGTAATGGAATATCTTCGAGGTGCCGACCGAGATCACCGCGAACGGCAGCACCCACCACACAAGCAGCAGCCGCCACCGCCAGTCCCGCCCTGTCCATGCTTTCAAGGCGAGCACGCACATGCCGGCAGCGGCGATCCAATGGCTGCCTGCAAGGATCAGGGCCTGCCATAGAGATGAGTAATAAAAATGCCACGGTTCGAGATGCCGCACGTCAAGAGCACCAGTAAATCGCTCGAACACATGCACCGCAAACATCGTCTTCCACAACGTGCCTCCCATAAGCACGGTCTGATAGACGAACCACGGTGCGATGGCGGCGAATACGAGACTTAGCGGGATGTTCCACTCACGCCATCTCGAACGGAGCAGCACGAGGGCATCTCGCCGCCACGCGAATGCGGCGGCGCACACGATCGGCAGGAAGAGCGCGGCGACGAACTTCGTCATGAAGCCGAGCGTAAAGTACCCGGCGAACGCCAGCGCATGGACCATAGAGTACCGGTTGTCCCTGCCCTCGGCCCATTGCGCGAAATGATAGATGCCCCCGCAGAAAGACAGGACAAGAGCCGCATCCATGTTGTTGCTGCGAAGCCCATGCTCAAAGACCAACGTCTCGAGGGTGAACAGAACTAGGACGGCCACGGCTCCAGCGAGAGCTCCGGCGAGCCTTTGGCCCAGCCAGAAGACATAGACGAATGCGACCGCGCCAAACAAGGCGTCGGTGAAGCGAAGTCCGAACTCGTCGTGCGGCAAGAGGCCCGCGGCCATGGCTCCCGCGACAATCCAGAATTTAAGGGGCGGCTTTTCGACGAAGGGTACGTCGTACGGAATGGCACGCGGCGTTAGCCAATCCCCGGTCTCGAGGATCCGATCGACAGCATAGGAATAGATGGCCTCGTCACTCTGCAGGTCTCGCCCTGAAAGTCCCAGGAACAGAGGGGCGCAGAAGAAACAGAGGACGACGGTGAGCCCGCTGTAGTTTGAAGATCGCGAAGCCGACGACGGGTAATCAACCATGTTCTGACGGTTTCGGTCCAGCGTACGGTACCACACCGATCGAACAAAGAAATTGAACACGAACCGAGCAGAGAGAAGATAGAAGGGTGAACGACGCTCTCGTCCAACCCCTAGACGAGCACAATCAGCGGCTTCTCGCCCAGGTTCATCCTCACAACTGGAACAACCCGACGCCCGCGCCGCTGTATGACCTGGTGGTCATCGGCGGCGGGACGGCGGGGCTCGTCTCCGCGGCCGGCGCGGCGGGGCTTGGCGCGCGCGTCGCACTGGTCGAGCGCGGGCTGCTCGGCGGTGACTGCCTCAACACCGGATGCGTCCCGTCGAAGGCGCTGCTGCGGTCGGCGCGGGCGGTGCACGAGGCGCGCGCGGCGGCGGCGGTCGGCGTCACGGCCAGGACCGAGGTCGACTTCGCCACGGTGATGGGCCGCCTCAGGGCGCGCCGCGCGGATATCGCGCACAACGACTCGGCCGCGAGACTCACCTCGCTCGGGGTCGATGTCTTTTTCGGCCAGGCATCATTCGCCGGGCGGCGCGAAATCACGGTATCCAGCGGGTCGGACACGACCCGCCCTGCGCGACTCACCTTGCGCTTTCGCCGCGCGGTGATCGCGACCGGCGGGCGGCCGGCCGCGCCGCCGATCCCCGGTCTCGCCGACGTCGCGTATCTGACCAGCGAGACCGTGTTCTCGCTGACCGAGCTGCCACGGCGGCTGCTCGTGATCGGCGCCGGACCGATCGGCTGCGAGATGGCGCAGGCATTCGCGCTCCTGGGATCGCGGGTCACTCTCGTCGACTCGGCGCCGCGCGTGCTCTCCGGCGAAGACGAGGATGCGTCGCGGATCGTCGCCGCCGCGCTCGCGCGGTCTGGTGTGGACTTCACAACCGGGCCAGTCGGACGGGAGATGATGGCCGCGGCGGACGTCGTGCTGGTCGCAACCGGCCGGAGCCCCAACGTGGAGGGGCTCGCGCTCGAGGCGGCGGGCATCAACGCGAGCCCGGCGGGCATCGACGTGGACGACCGGCTGCGAACATCGAATCACCGGGTCTACGCCGCCGGCGACGTCTGCTCGCGGTTCAAGTTCACGCACGCCGCCGACGCCATGGCCCGCATCGTCATTCAGAACGCGCTCTTCTTCGGACGCCGCCGCGCGAGCGCGCTGGTCATCCCGTGGTGCACCTACACGTTCCCGGAGGTGGCGCACGTCGGCGTCCCGTCGGGGGCCGCCATCACGATTCGGCTGTCGGAGGTCGATCGCGCGATTGTCGATGACGAGACGGACGGCTTCGTGCGCATCGATCACGAGCGCGGCCGGATCACCGGTGCGACGATCGTGGCGCCCCACGCGGGCGAGCTGATCGGCCACGTCGCCGACCTGATGCGGCGCCGCGCTGGCGTGGGGGAGCTGTCGAGCGTCATATTTCCGTATCCGACCGTTGCCGAAGCGCTGCGGAAGGCGGGCGACACCTACCGCCGCCAGGGCCTGACGCCGCGCGCGCGGCGAATACTCCAGCATTACTTTCGCCTGCTGCGGCGCTAGACTTTCAGGCGGGTCCAACCTCCTAAGGCGATGCTTACTTTCATGATGGCGCTCATGCTGGCGCAGGGGCCGTGCCCGCCCGAGGCGATGGCGATTGCCGCGGACGCGGCGGTCCGGGCGCAGGCGCTCGACCTGCCCGGCGCCATCGATCGCCTGTATGACGCGGCGGCCGGGGGCTGCGCCGACGCCGCGGTCGGAATCCTGTACCTGCGCGGCCTGATCGGGGCGCGCGACGCCTTCTCCCAGGGCGCTCCGCCGGAATCGCTGGCCGCCGTGCGCGAGAGCATCGAGGCTCTCGGAACGATCTCCAGGGGCGCGGCCGGTCCGGCAGAGATCGCGCGGCTCATGCTGCAGGCCGCCGCGGCTGCAGCGCAGAGCGAGCGCGACGAGATGGCGCTCTACCTCGATCACGCCGAGCGGATGGACGGCCTGCTGCGTGCCGCGGCTCAGCCTGCGGCGCCGGTGCTGTCCGCCGCCGAAGTCAGCGGCGAGCTGTGGCTGCAGGTCCACCGCTACGACGAGGCACGCCGCGCCTTCGAGAAAGCCGTGGCCCAGGTCGGCATGACACCCCGGGTCGTCGCGGGGCTCGCGCGCGTGAACGCCGCGGCGCGATGACCTACCGTTACCGGCAGGATGTGCTCGACCAGCTCTGGGCGCACGGCGTCCAGCCGCGGGCCACGACCCCCCCCGAGCTGGTCCACGAATTCGTCAGCGATCTCTACCGTCACCAGCTGCGCCGGCTCCGCGATCGGCTCGTACGGCGCCAGATTCCCAGGGAGGGCTACCGCGACCGGGTGGTTGACCTGCGCCGGAAGTACCCCCTGATCTCGCTCAAGCCGGCGGAGTGGATCGAATAGCTATCATAGGGACCAGTGGAATACGCCCAGACCGTGCGGTCAAAGCTTCCCAACACCGGCGTGAGCATCTTCTCGGTGATGTCGCGCCACGCGGAGGAGCACGGCGCGATCAACCTGTCGCAGGGATTCCCCGACTTCGACTGCGCGCCGGAACTGGTCGAGGCCGTCTCGCGGTACATGCGCGAGGGCTACAACCAGTACGCCCCGATGCCCGGCGTCCGGAGCCTGCGCGAAGCGCTCTCCCGCAAGATCGAGCGGCTCTACGGCCGGCGTTACGATCCCACCACCGAGATCACCATCACCTCCGGGGCCACCGAGGCGCTGTTCTCGACGCTGACCGCGCTGGTGCATCCCGGCGACGAAGTGCTCCTGATCCAGCCGGCCTACGATTCGTACGCGCCGGCGGTGCAGTTGAGCGGCGGCATTCCCAGATACGTCACGCTGCGCGCGCCTGACTACCGGATCGACTGGGACGACGTGCGCCGGACGATCTCGCCGCGCACCCGCGTCATCGTCGTCAACTCGCCCCACAACCCGACCGGGATGATGCTCGACGCCAACGACATCCGCGAGCTTGGCCGCGTGCTGCAGCACACCGACGCCGTGGTCGTGGCCGACGAGGTCTACGAGCACATCGTGTTCGACGGCGCGCGGCACGAGAGCCTGGCGCGGTATCCCGAGATCGCCGAGCGCGCGGTCGTGATCAGCTCGTTTGGCAAGACGTATCACACGACCGGCTGGAAGATCGGCTACTGCGCCGCGCCGCCGCCGCTGTCGGCCGAGATCCAGCGGGTGCACCAGTTCGTCACCTACACCGTCAATGGCGCCATCCAGCGCGCCTACGCCGAGTTCGTCGCGAAGGACCCGGAATGCGCCGGGCTGGCATCGTTCTACCAGGCCAAGCGCGATCGCTTTCTCGCGCTGATCGCCGGCTCGCGCTTCCGGCCGCTGGCGTGCCGCGGCACCTATTTCCAGATGCTGGACTACTCGGCGATCACCGGCGAGCGTGACGCTGATTTCGCGATGCGGTTGATCAAGGACCATGGCGTGGCGTCGATCCCGGTCTCCGCGTTTCTTGCGGATGCGGACGCCGGCCCGGTCCTGCGGTTCTGTTTCGCCAAGCGTGACGAGACGCTCGAGAAAGCCGCGGAGCGACTCTGCAACGTATGAGGGGGAAGGGCACAGGGGGAAGGGGGAAGCGGAACAGCACGACGACGGTCGTGGCTCTGGGCTTTCTTTTGTTTCCGGCGTTCTTCGGCGGTCCCGCTGCGCAGGATACCCGGCCGCTGCCTGACCGCCAGGCCCTGTTCGCGGTGACGCGCGACAACCTCGCGCGCGGGCAGCGCGAGCAGGTGCACTTCGCCTACAAGGAGCGGCGCACCGAGGTGCAGACCAACCCCTTCGGGCGCCTCGGAACCGGTCCCACGCGCGTGACCGAGTACATCCCGATCGAGGGCGGCGCCGCCTTCACCCGGCAACGGCTCCAGCGCGACGGCAAGCCGGTCACCGAACCGGCCGAGCGGTTCGTGCCCCGGCAGCGCAGCATGCGGCGGCCGGACCGGTCCTCCCTCGACGATGCGATGAACACGCTGGAGTTCAAGGTGGCGCGCCGCGAGCGCGTGGACGGGCGCACGCTGGTCGTGGTCACGTTCACCCCGCGCCCCGACGCGAAGCCCCAGACGCGTGAAGGGCGCCTCGCCAGGTACTTCGCGGGAACGATGTGGGTAGACGAGGACGCGGGGGAGATCGTCAAGGCCGAGGCCACGGCGCTGGACAGCATTTCGTATGGCCTTGGCTTCATCGCGCGCCTGGGCGCCGGCACGCGCGTCTCGCTGACCCGGCAGCAGATTGAGCCCGGGCTCTGGCTGCCGACCTCGATGCGCTTCCAGGGACAGGGGCGCGCGCTCCTGTTCAGGAAGCTGAACGTCGATTATGCCGTCGACTGGTTTGACTATCGACGGGTCAGTCCAAACTCCCAACGCCCAACTCCCCAACTCCCAAACTAGCGCGTTGGTTGTTGGGAGTTGGCTTTGTGGGAGTTGATGCGGGGGTACAACGCGAGCCCCGCGGCGGCCCAGAGCAGTGCGCGGATGCGCCGCGCGAGCGCGAGCGCGCCGCCGCCACCGAGCCCCAGCGCCGCGACCACCGCCGCATTGGATGCTTCGAGCGCGCCGATGTTGCCGGGGATCGCCGCCGAGGCGACGCTGGCGAGCCGCGCGAACGTTTCGATCGCCAGCCCCTGGATCACGCTGATCGGCTGGCCAATCGCCCAGAACACCAGCCACACCTCGAGCGCCATCATCAGGTAACAGACGATCGGCAGCAGCAGGAGAATCAGCAGCCGCCGGCGATCTCCCCGCAGGAGCTGCAGCAGCACGTCCTCGACGTCGAGGACGAATCGCACCACGCGCGACGCTTCGAGCCGCCGGCCAATGAGACGGTCGATGATTTCGACCAGCCGTCCCAGGTAGTCACCGGTGCGGCGGGTGGCCACAAACGTGATCAGCGCCAGCGACAGGACGGCGGCGACCATCAGCCCCGCGAACACCGTGTCCCATGCACCGGGCATCGACAGCCGGGTGACCGCCGCAAACGAGATCACCCCGGCCATGGCAATGCCGATCACGGCGAAGGCAAGACGCTCGAGCGCCACGGCGGCGGTGGTGACTTCCGGCGCGACGCGGTCGTAGAGGAGCACGACCTTGAGCGGCTCGCCGAAGACGCCGCGCACGGTGAAGAAGCCGATCGCATCGGCAGCCAGCCGCACGCGGAACAGGCGCGTGAACGCCGGCCGCGATTCATCGGGGAAGGCCACCGACCAGCCCCACGTCCGGAGCAGATGCCAGCACGCGCCGGGAGCCAGGATGATGGGCAGCGCGAGGCCGAGGCGGCTGGCGCTCTCAGCCGTCTCGCGCAGGTCGATGTAGAAGAGGGTAAGAACAAAGAGCAGGATGCCGACGGCGATGGCCGCCATCGACACCAGCTGCGGAACGGACCGAATCACCTAATCCTGGTCGTCGGCGTCGTCAGTATCGCTATCCTGAGTGTCGCTGTCCTGAGTATCGCTGTCCTGAGTATCGCTGTCCTGATCGTTGGCGTCGTCGCCCGGGACACGCTTGGCCGCGTCGTCCGCGTCGTCATCGGGCGCACGGGTGGCGACGTCGTCGATGTCGATCGCCGCATCGTCCTCGAGATCGTCCACCGCGTAGATGCGGCCGGTGTTCTTTTCCTTGATGGGACCGCGGACCTTGTGTTCGCCCTGGGCGCCGCTCTTCTTGGCACCGCGCAGGCGTTTGGGAGGAGCCGGGGGACCGAAGTTGGCCGAGCGATCGCGTCCGCCGGGACCGCTGCCCGGGGGACCGGGACGAGGGCCGAAGCCGCCACCGCCGCTGAAGCCGCCGCCACCCCCGCCCATCGGCCGCGGCCCGCCGAAGCCGCCACCCATGGGACGTGGCCCGCCGAAGCCACCGGGCCGGGGCCCGGGCGGACGATCCTCGCGGGCGCGTGCCTCGCTGACCGCCAGGTTCCGGCCCTGGAAGGGTTGCGCGTCGAAGCGCTTGATGACTTCTTCGGCCGCCGGGCGTTCCGCGAACTCGACGAACGCGAAGCCGCGGGGCCGTCCGGTCTCGCGATCGACCGGCATGACGACGTGTGAAGGCTCTGCCACCGGCGCGAAGTGGGCTTTCAGGTCCGCTTCTGTCGCGCCGTAAGGCAAGTTGCCGATGAACAAACGGACTGCCAAGTTTCCCTCGTGAAAGACGCTGCCTACTCAGGCGGCTTACGATTCTATCTCAAAGGTCAACGGCTGGCCGCAAGGCTTGCGAGGAAGGTGTCGTACGGCATCAGCAGCTGCCGTTCGAACGCGGCGGCGAACGAGTCGCCTCGGGCAAGATCCTGGAGGAGGCCGACGACGGCCTGGGCGCCGCCCTGTTCGAGCAGTGCACGGACTACGGCCGCGCTTTGGGCGTAGGCCAGCCGGGCATCCGAGGTGGAGAGGCCGGCAAACCCGGAGGCCAGCCGGTCAAGGGTCAGCCGGCCGTCGGCGCTGGCGAGCTGCGCATCGGCCCACGCCTCGCCGCCCGGCTCAAACGACACCGCCAGCCCTTCGTTGAGCCAGGTGGGCACGCCCCGCGGGGCGATGCCCATGACCAGCGCGTGCGTGAATTCGTGGGTGAGCACGCGTTCGAGCTCGGTGCCCTGTGCCAGCGCGCCGCGCACGGGTATCCGGATGCGGCCGTCGTAGGCGCCCGCCGCCCACTGGGGTGAGCGCGTGATGTCCTGGAACTGCTGCTGGGTGTAGAGGACGACCGGAATCACCCGCTCGGGATAGGTGGAGAGCGCCGTACCCACCCGCCAGTACGCGGCTTCGAGAATCTCCAGCGCGCTCGCCGCCAGCTCCTCGTCCGCCGGGCCCTCGAAGAGCACGGTGAAATGCGCGCCTTGTGATTGATAGAAGCCGCTGTGCAGCTCGGCTTCCCGGCGGAGGGCGGCGAGCCGGGTGTGCAGCGTCTTGTCGGCGGGCGCATGCCGAAGCGCCGCCTCGTAGACGCGGAGAGCGCCCTCGATGTCGCCGCCACGATACTGGATATCGCCGAGGAGGAGCGATGCGGCGGTATATGCGGGCGCGAGCGTCAGCGCGTGCTCGAGCGATTGCTGCGCCACGGTGGGTTTACCCAGCAGGAAGGCGGCAAGCCCCGAACCGAGGTGCAGGGACGGGTCCCGCGGCTCGGCATCGATCGCCGTGGCGAACAACTCGGCCGCGTCCTGGTTGCGCTGCTCGCGGATGGCGTCCCACGCGGCGCGCCCTGCCGCATGCGCCCGGGTGCCCGGAATCCCCTGGGCAAGCGCGTTCGCCCCGCTCAGCATGACCGCCAGCGCCGCCGCGGCCGCGAACAACCACCTCATGCGACTGATATCAGCAGGGGTCCGGCAGGTCACCTTACAGTGCGACGGTGTGACGGTGCGAGGTGGGATGGTGCGTCCGAAGGTGCGAGGGTGCGACGGTGCGATGGTGCGTCCGAGGGTGCGAGGTGCGACGGTTCGATGTGCGGGGGCCGGACCTCGCACCAAGCACCATCGCACCTTCGGACGCACCCTCGCACCGTCGCACCGTCGCACCCGCACTACGTAGTGCGCGTGACGTCGGCGATCGCTGCCGTGAGCTCGACCGGGTCAACGGGCTTCGGGACGTGCGCCTGAAATCCCGCCGCGAGGACACGAGCCCGATCCTCGGCGCGGGCGTAGCCGGTCAGCGCCACAGCGGGGAGAAACCCTCCGTGTTCGGCTTCATGCTGCCGAATCTGCCGGATCAACTCGTACCCGTCTGCCTCAGGCAGGCCGATATCACTCACCAGCACATCAGGTCGCGCCGCGTCGAGAGTGTGAAGGGCTTCCGGGACCGACGCCACGGCCGTCACGCTGGCGCCCGCCTGCGTCAGCACCAATGACGTCAGAGTGCGGCCGTCCGCACTGTCATCGACGACCAGGATGCGCAGCGAGTCGAGCCGCAGCAAGCGCAGCATCGGCGAGCTCGTAGACGTCGCGATCCGCCGCTCTCCCTGCTGGGACCCTTGCTCGGCTGAAACGTCACCGGCGGCGGCAATCGGCAGACGGACGGTGAAGGTCGCGCCGTGCCCAAGGCCTTGACTGGCCGCGTGAATGGTTCCCCCGTGCAGCTCGACGAGCTGCCGGACGATGGTCAGCCCGATGCCGAGTCCGGAGTGTCGTCGCGTCGTCGCGGCATCTGCCTGGCGGAAGCGGTCGAAGACATGCGGCAGAAAGTCCCGGCTCAGGCCCTGGCCGGTATCGACGACCCTGACCTCCATGTGGGTGTTCGAGCGTTCGATGAAGACCTCGACGCGTCCGCCCGCAGGCGTGAACTTGATCGCATTGGTGAGCAGGTTCAGCATCACCTGCTGGAGGCGGCCAGGGTCTCCGCTGACGCGTTCGACGGCCCGCAGATCAGGCGAGAACGAGAGTTGGACGTCCTTGGTTGCCGCCGCCGCCTGGACGACATCGAGGGCCGCCTGTACGACGGCGACCAGATCGACGGGGTTGGGCGACAGGTGAAGCGTCCCTGCGACGATCCGGGACACATCCAGCAGATCGTCAATAAGGATCGCGAGGGCTGCGGCGTTGCGCTCGATGGTCGTGATTGCGTGGTCGGCGCGGTCGGGAGGGAGTTGCTTCGACGCCAGCATGCGCGCCCATCCCAGCACGGCATTCAACGGCGTCCGGAGCTCGTGCGACACCGTGGCGAGAAACTCGTCCTTGAGATGGTTGGCCTCCTGGGCATCCTCGGCGATCGTCTGGGCGCGCACCGAGCCGACGACCAGGCGCTCGTTCGCTTCGCGCATCTGGGCCATCAGCTGTTCCAGCTCCGACCTCGCCTGCGCCGCGTCTTCCCGGGCGCGAACCGCTTCCTCGCGAAGTGTGGACGTCTCCTCGCGGAGACGGGCGGCCTCTTCCCGGAACGCCGCCGCGCCTTCGCGCTGCGTGGCGGTGCCCTCGCGCCGGCCGGCACCCTCTTCGCGGACACCGGCCGCGTCTTCGCGTTGCGTGGCCGTGTCCTCGCGCGCGGCGACGGCGTCTTCCCGCTCCGATGGCGTCTCCGCCGGCTTCGCGTCAGCCATCGGTCACCGCCGGGTCGGTTTTGACCGCCGCGGACCCGCCTTCCGGGCACTTTTCCTGGCAGGGACGCGAGCGGTCAGCTCGGGGCTGCCCGTGAGCAAGCCCTCGTAGCCGCCGAGCGTGTCGCCCATGACGATGCCTTCCTCGGTAATCTCGAACGCCCGCATGTCCTTGCTGTGCATGCTGCCACGCACTTTCACCACCGCCATGATGCGCTGCAGCTGGCCCTTGAAGACGATATACCGCTGCATGATGATCGCGTCGGTCAGAAAGGCGGTGCCGTGCGGGCTGAAGCGCAGGTCCGTGTAGCGGTCCTCGAGCTCCGCCGTCATCATCATCGTCACACCCATCCCCGTGAGCACGGTCACCATGCGATAGAGCGATTCCTTGAAGTCTTCACGAAACGTCGGTGCCAGGGCCAGCTCGAAACCGGAAAGCGAATCAATGACGAGGCGGCGCGCCTTGAGGCGGTCAATCGTGTCGACGATCTCGTTGAGCATTTCATCGATCGACAGATCGAGCGGGCGCGACTGGATGATGGCGACCTTGCCCTCGCTGACGAGCCGCTCGAACCGCTGTCCATTTGGACCGCCCTGCGCGTACTCGTTCGGGCGCTTTTCGAACACCGCGATGATGCCGGGCTCACCCTTATTCGCGCCCTCGGTGATGAACTTGCTGGCCAGCACGCTCTTGCCGGAGCCCGAGGGGCCGGCGATCAGCACCGAGTAGCCGGCGGGAATGCCGCCGCCCAGCATGGCATCCAGTTCCTTGATGCCGACCGAGAGCCGTTCCGTCGGCTTTCGCTTCGCGCCGGCCTCTGAGGGTCGCGACTTCGGCTCTGGCCCGACGATGACCCTGGGGAACACCTGAATACCGTCATCGGTGATACGGAAGGTATGCAGTCCGGGGATCGGCGCCTGTCCCCGCATCTTCTTGATCTGCATCTTGCGAACCATGGAATTTCGATCGAGGCTTTGATCGAGCCAGATCAGTCCGTCCGCCACGGTGAACACCGGATCCGGATCGCCTTCGTTCGCCGCCGATGGATACTCGCCGACCAGAAACGTCGTCGCTTCCCAGCCCGTGAGCCGGACGGCGAGTTGCTGTACGAAGTGCTGCAAGTCGAGGACGCCGTTCTCTGCGCGCCCGGCCGCCTGGGCGACCGTTCGAAAGGAATCGACAATCACCACGCCGGGGTTGGTCGCTTCGACCTCCTGGACGATGCGTGCCAGCAGCTTCTCCAGCGTGCCGTTGACCACGTCCTGACTCAGATTGACGTAGCGGACGGAATCGTTCACGCGGGCCAAGTCGAAGAAGGAGAACTGCTGCTGATAGCGCAGCATCTTCAGGGGAGGTTCGCCGACGACGGTGAAGTAGAGCGCGGGGCGATCGGGACTGGCGAGGGCGAACATGATCTGCTGCGCGAGCGTCGTTTTCCCCGCGCCTGGAGAGCCGGCGATGAGATTGAACGAGAACTCCGGCAGGCCCCCACCCAGGATCTGGTCCAGCCCTGGAACGCCCGTGGGGAGCCGGCGGATCACCACTCTGTCAGTCATGCCTTATGTCTCCTCGGTGCCCGCGTCGAAAAACGCATCGGGCCACGCCTGTCGCAACAGACCCTCGGTCAAGGGTTCTCCGATGAACGTGACAAGCAACCCGATGAATGTGCCGAACACCGCTCCGGCGGCTTCGGTGGCCACGGCAGGGTCCTGCCGCTCCAGGCAGAACATGATCTGCTCGGAGGGCCCTTTCCATTGCTCCGGCTCCTGGGCGCGATTCAGCCACGGGTATTCCCGCTGCGTCAGATGCAGCGCGCGACCCGTCAGCGCATCGACGCCAACCTGGCCGATGAGCGGAGCCGCAACCCGAGCGAGGTCATCGTAGGCACGGCGCGCCGCGGTGGCGAGGGCCTCCGCGTTCGGGGCGGGGCCCGCGTGTCGCGCGAGCGCGCTCACCGCGAGCTGCCGGAGCTCCACGTCTCCAAAGCTGCCGCGGCGAGACCGCACGCGGGTTGGCACATGCTTGGCAGGCATTTCAATTCACGACATTATCGCCGAAGCAGCCGCCGCAGGAAGGTGCTCGCGCCGATCGTGCACCAGGCGCTGTCTGGCGCTCATGCGTCTTCGTCATCGTGTAAGACGACCGTGAGCAGCGAGTGGTGGACCCTGAGCCCATCCTGGTCGTCGATGAACCCCAGTCGCTTGAACTTGTTGATGAGAAAATTCACCCGCGATCGCGTCGTGCCGACCATTTCCGCCAGCGTCTCCTGCGAGATCCTGAGGACGACCCCTGCCGGCGTGTCCTGCTTGCCGTAGCGCGCGAGCAGCAACAGCGCTCGCGCCAGCCGTTTCTCGCTGGAATTGAAGAGCTGGTTGACCAGGTCTTCCTCGATCCGGATGGTGCGCGCCAGCATGTGAGCGATGAACAGATCGGACAGCGCGTGCTGCTCGTGCAGCTGGCGCACCATCTCGTTCTGGTCTATGACCAGGATGGTGCTGCGAGCGGTCGCGGTCGCACTCCCCATGCGCACGGGTTGCCCAGCCAGGCCTCCTTCGCCAAAGAAGTCGCCAGGGCCGAGCATCGCCACGACCGCCTCCTTCCCCCTCTTCGACACCACCGAGATCCTGACGCCACCCTCCTGGATGTACAGAACGCTCTCGCAGGGATCGCCCTGGGTGAAGATGGCGTCGTCTCGCCGATACTCCACGATCGTCCGGGAGACCCCCACCGATTCGAGGAACGCCTTGATATCGAACGTTCGGTCCTCTTCGACGCGCGGCTTCGAACGAGGGCGCGTGGTCACACGACGGGCTCCATGCCTTATGTCTCCTTCGTGCTCGCGCCGGAAAAGGCATCGGGCCACGCCGATCTCTCAGGGGATTTCACTAGGAAGGATGGTACACCCGCTACACGGCAGGGCTAGGTGAGGTGCGACGGTGCGAGGGTGCGAGGGTGCGAAGGTGCGTCCGAAGGTGCGATGGTGCGACGGTGCGAAGGTGCGTCCGAGGGTGCGAGGTGCGACGGTGCGAAGGTGCGTCCGAGGGTGCGAGGTGCGACGGTGCGAGGGTGCGTCCGAGGGTGCGAGGTGCGACGGTTCAAATGTGCCGGACCTCGCACCGCGCACCTTCGCACCGTCGGACGCACCTTCGCACCCTCGCACCTCGCACCCTTAAAACCCCGGTGTGAGACTGAACTGCCAGAGCCAACCGCGCCCGGGCCGATCAAACGGCCGGACGTAGTCGAGCTCGACGATCGCGTAGCCAAGGGCATTCACCCGGAGCGCCACGCCGGCGCTGCGGACCCAGTCGCGATTGCCGTTGCCGAACTGCGACCGTGCGTCGCCGCTCGTCCACGCCTTTCCGGCGTCGCCGAAGACGGCCAGCCCGATCGGCACCGGCCCGTAGTTCAGCCTCCTGTTGAACAGTCCGAACAGCGGCACCCGCAGCTCGGCGCTGGCCACCGCCATGCGCGAGCCGACCAGTTGATCGAACGCGTCGCACGCGGCGGCCCCGGTGACCACGCACTCGGTTGGGTCGAAGGAGCTCACGTCATATCCGCGCACGAGGCCCGGATACCCGAGATACATCGGCGTGAGGCGCGAATCCTCGCCGTCGCGGCCGTAGCGCCCAAAGTGCAGGCCGCGCACGGCGAACGTGAACGGACGCGCCGGCATGAAGTAACGCCGGTAGTCGGCGAGCACGCCACCGTAGAGCAGGTCGCCCGCCGACTGTGAGTACTCGAAGCGGTACCGCCGACCGAGGATGGGACTGGTGGGGCCCATCACCGACGAGTCGAAGACAAGAGCGGTGGTGGCTTCGCCCAGGTTGACGGCGTCAGGGCGCGGCAGCTCGCGCGTGCTGCGATCGAGCTCGGCGCCGGTGGTGAGCGAGAACAGCGAGGTTTCGATATCCTGGTCGAAGCCGATGCGCCTCGCGCCGACCCCGAACTCGAGCCGCTGCGCGCGGCTCAACGGGTACTGCACGATGCCGCTGACCGCGCTGTTGATCTGCGTGATCCGTTGCGTCTCCTGGATCCCGACGGTCTGCCCGTTGGAGGTGGTGACGCCCTGCGCGAAACCGCCGGTGACGTAGGGACTCTGCTCCCCGACGAGGCCCCAGTTCCACCGGGACTTGCGATTGATGTACGCGACCACGCCGCCGATTTCCTGGACGCGGCTGGTGAGCTGTACGGTGGTGCCGACGGTGTGGTTGCCGAGGATGTCACTCCACATCACCGACAGTCCGCCGGCGGCATATGTCCCGAACCGGTCTGCGCCGACGCCGACCGTCGGCTGCCCGACCTGGTCCACCGACAGCGTCGCGCGGTACGGCTCCTCCGGATATTGCGTCGGCGCGGGAAGGCCGGTGCCCGGTTCAGAGAGCAGCTGGGCCACCTCGCCGGTCGGACGATTGGAGGGAGGCAGCGCCGCCGCGTCGCGCTCCAAGGTCGGGACCTCGCGGCCGGTCAACTGCGATTCCATGTCGCTCAGGTAGATGTTGTAGTGGTCCTCCTCGAACACGGTGAAGGCGACGGCGCGTGCCGCCGCCGCGGCCGACAACGCGGGTGTCTGCGGCGTGATGCCGCTCACCCCTGACAACACGTTGGTGATGCGTGCGGGCGAGCCACTGGTCAGCGCCCCGTTCACCGCGCTGTTTATCCCGACGCGATAGATGTTCGCGATGCCGTCCGGCGTGGCGATGAAATACAGCGATCGGCCATCAGCCGAAAACTCCGGATTGGTATGGCGGCCGCTGTCGAACGCCGTCAGCGGGCTGGCGTTGCGCGTCTGGACGTTCAGCAGGCCGATGCGGTAGTTGCCGAACGCGAGCGTCTGCAGGTTGGTGGAGAAACGGTCGGTGACCCACGCCAGCGTCGCACCGTCGGGTGACCACTCGGGGTCCAGGTCGGCGTAGGGATCGTTGGTGAGCTGCGTGACGGAGCTGTCGTCGAGGTTGAACAGGTAAAGGTCGAGCAGCCCACCCTTCAACCCGAAGAACGCGATCCGGCGACCGTCGGGCGACCACGCCGGGTTGAAGATCTGGTCGACCTCCACGAACGTCTGCTCGCGCAGGCGGGAGCCGCTGTCCACGTCGACGATCGAGAGCACCGGTTGGCCGCTGCTCAGCGCCGAGAAGACGAACCGCTTGTTGTCGGGGGCCCAGTCGCCGGCCGAGCTCAGGAACTCGAGGCTGTCGAAGTGCGGGTCCCCGGCGGTCGCGACGATCTTCCGCGTCACTGTGCCCGTCGCGGTGTCAGCGACGTACATGTCGATCGAGAACATCGACCGCTCCGAGAGAAACACGACGCGACGGCCGTCGGGGCTGAGCGCGGGCGCGAGGTTCAGGTCGCCGTCGCTGTTGTCAGCGGTGATCAGCGGCCGTCCGAAGATGCTCGCTTTCTGCGTCGTCTCGAAGAACGGCGCGTAGGTGCGGCGGGTGGCCTCGTGCCACTCGGTGGTGAAGGTTTCGGCGTTGATGCCGAGCACGCTGATCAGCGCGCCTTCGATGTCTCCCTCGGGACCGGTCGCCCGGAGCATGTCGCCGACCGCCTTGTCGCCCGCGCGTCCGGCGAGGTAGGCCCAGAACGCGTGGCCGTAGCGATACGGGAAGAAATTCGGATCGTTCAGCTTGTCGACGGTTGGCATCTTGTCGCGCGACGAGGCTTCGCGGACCCACATCGCCGTGTTGGCGTCGACCGGACCAATGGAAAGGTATTCCGCCATTCCTTCGACGAACCAGAGCGGCAGCGCCAGGACCCCCGGTCCCGCGGCCTGGCCCTGCGCATCCACCCTGGTGGACATGTCGAACTGGAACGCGTGGACCAGCTCGTGCCCCAACACGTGATCGGTTTCCGCGAGGCCGCCAGCGAACGGGAGCACGATGCGGCGCTTGAACATCTCCGTGACGCCGCCGGTGCCCTCGCCGATTTCGCCGGACAGCGTGTTGGTCTGCTGGAAGTGCGGGTGTGCCGCGTAGAGCACGAGTGGCTGGCGGCCGTTGAGCTCGTGGTTCAGCAGCTTCGACAGCCGGTCGTACCACCGCTCCGCCATGCGTGACGCGAGCTGCACGGCCGCCGCTTCCTCCGGGTAGTAGTAGATGTCGAAGTGCTCGGTCTTCATCACCTTGAAATCGAATTTCTCGTATTGCACCTTGTTCCGGCCGAAGTACTGGGCGTCGGCTGGCGCGCTGCCAAATGCGATGAGGGCCAGGACGATGAGTGCCTGTCGAATGGTCATGAAGCTCTCCAGTTATTTTGCATAGGGAGGTGCATAAGGTGTTCCCCCAAACAAATTGCCATCCCCAATGTCACCCACGCGGGCACGCGCTTTGTAGTTCTGCTGATCGGAGATTGACGCACCATGGGTGAGCACTGGCAGGCGCGGAGTTTCAATCGAATGCCCGACACCGAGTGGCGCGAGACGGTGTCGCGGGTGCGCGGGGAGTTCAAGGAAATGCCCTGCCTGCGCGTGACCGCGGATCAGGCGCGTGTCCTGTTTGGGCTGCAGGAGCCTGACGGCGTCCTGAACTCGCTACAGCGCGATGGGTTTCTCGACCGGACCGCGCAGGGGGAGTACGTCCGCCGCAATAACGGGCACTAGCGATTGTTGGGAGTGGTCGTCTAGACCGTTCTGGATCTGAAGAGCTCGGACACCTCCGAGGCTGGAATGGGTTGTCTGCTATCGATGAGCCCGGCAGCCGCCGCCGCTCGCCCAATCACCTCGGCTGGAGACAACCCCGCGGCGCGCAGATCACGCACACTTGTATCGCCAGCCGACTTGCTGAGTTTCTCGCCCGCTCTCTCCCCGGAGGCATTCAGCACCAGGGGATGGTGAAGGAAGACCGCGGGCTGTTGGCGGCCGAGCATCCGTGCGAGCCTGATCTGGCGCCCGGTAGAGGTCAGAAGGTCCGCTCCCCGAATCACCAGCCCGACTCCCTGCCGCTGATCGTCCACGGCCACTGCGAACTGATAGGTCCAGTGGCCGTCGCGGTCACGCAGCAACAGGTCGCCGCACTGGTCGGCCGGCTCCTGCTCCTGCGCGCCGAGCAGCGCGTCCTCGAAACGCTCCACGCCGAGGCCGATCTCCACCCTCACGCCGCGGTGGCTGCGGTCGTCGAGATTCCTCGCGCGACAGGCGCCGCCGTAGCGCTCCCCGCCGATCTCTTTCCGAGAGCAATCGCACGCGTAGACGTGATGCTGCTGCCGCAGCCCCGCCAGCGCCTCTTCGTATACCGCAGGTTGATCGCTTTGCCGTACGTAGTGTCCGGCCTCACCGGGACGTGGCGGTACGTAGTGTCCGGCTCTACCGGGGTGCGGCGGGACGTAGTGTCCGGCTTCAGCCGGACCGTGATCCGTAAATCCGAGCCACTCGAGATCCTCGAGCAGCGCCGCCTCGTACTCGGCACGGCAGCGAATGCGGTCGTGGTCCTCGATCCGCAGCAGCACGCGCCCGCCGAGCGCTCCGGCGACACCCCAGACGTAGACCGCGTTCACGACGTGGCCCAGGTGCAGGTACCCTGTGGGGGACGGCGCATAGCGCGTCAGCACGCCGGGGCCGACCCGGTGAGCGAGCGCCGAAAGATCGGGACGAACCAGCACGTGCCTCCATGCTAATAGAGCCGACCGCGGCGGGCTTGTACTGCGGGGCGGGCGGCAGGTCGCAGGCCTTATGCTGAAGCGCCATGATCCCCTGGCTCGACCAAGACGATCCGTTTCCGCCGGTCGAGGAGGCGCTGACGGATCCGAACGGGCTGCTCGCGGCCGGTGCCGACCTGTCGATCGATCGGCTGCTCGACGCCTACCTTCACGGCATCTTTCCCTGGTTCGGCGACGAGGATCCGCTGCTCTGGTGGAGCCCCGATCCCCGCATGGTGCTGATCCCCGGCGAGCTGCGCATCTCGCGCTCGCTCCGGCGCCTGATTCGATCGGGCCGCTACCGCGTGACCCTGGACACGGCCTTCCGGGACGTGATGATCGGCTGCGCCGGGCCGAGGAGAGACCACGACGGCACCTGGATTACCGCCGAGATGCTCGCGGCCTACACCCGCCTGGCCGCGCGCGGATTCGCGCACTCGGTCGAAGTCTGGTCGGGCGAGGAACTGGCGGGCGGGTTGTACGGCGTCGCCATCGGGCGGATGTTCTACGGCGAGTCGATGTTCAGCCGCCGGGCGGACGGCTCGAAGGTCGCGCTGGCGTACCTGGCGCCCCAGCTCGCGCGGTGGGGCTTCGAGATGATCGACTGCCAGATGTCCCCCCCCCACCTGGCGTCGCTCGGCGCGCGCGAGATCCCCAGGGCCGAGTTCGTGGAACGCCTCAGCAGCCTGACGGCGCGGCCAGCTGTGCCGTCCCCGTGGGTGCTCGACGCGGACTTATACAATAAGGGAGAGGATGTCCCGTCCACTCGCTGATCAATCGACCGTTGCCGACTCCCGCACCGACCACAAGCTCGAGCGGCCGAAGATGTGGCGGGTCCTGCTGCACAATGACGACTACACCACGCAGGATTTCGTGGTCTGGGTGCTCGAGAGCATCTTCCACAAGCCTCGCGGCGAGGCGCTCTCCATTATGTTGAGCGTCCATCGATCCGGGATGGGTATTGCCGGCGTCTATACCCATGACGTCGCTGAAACGAAATTGAAGAGTACCAAGCAGGTGGCGGAAGAGCACGAGTTCCCGCTGCTGGTGACTATGGAACCTGAAGTCGATGCCTGAGAGCCCAGTCCCCTTTGCACCCGACACGCTGGAGACGATCCAGCGGGCGTTTCGATACGCCACCGATCTGCGCCACGACGCGGTCGGCCTGGAGCACCTGCTGCTGGCGATGACCGACGAGCCGCAGGTGGGGCACATCCTGGCCGCGTGCGGGGTTGACGCCGATCTCCTGCGCAAGCAGCTCGACGAGGTGCTGGTCAAGGCGTTTACGCCGGTGCCCGCGCCTGCGTCGGTCGAACCCGAGCCGACGCTCGGCTTCGACCGCATCATCCAGCAGGCGGTGGTGCACGCGGCCGTGTCGAGCGCGAGGCACGTGGACACCGGGAGCCTGCTCGTTTTCATCCTGCAGGAGGAGCAGAGCCATGCGTCGTTTTTCCTGCGCGGCCAGGGGATGGACCGGCTGACGTTGTTGCGGGTGATCTCGCATGGCGGGAAGGGCTCGGCGATCCCCGCCGCGCCCGGAGAAGGGGAGGCGGCGGCGCCCGCGCCGATCGATCCGCTCGAGGCCTACGCCACCGACCTGATCGCGCGTGCCGCCGCGGGACAGATCGATCCACTGATCGGCCGCGTGCTCGAGCTCGAGCGGATGATCCAGGTGCTCTGCCGCCGCCGCAAGAACAACCCGCTGCTGGTCGGTGAGCCGGGCGTCGGCAAGACGGCGCTGGCCGAGGGACTGGCGCTGCGCATCCACGAAGGGGACGTCCCCGAGGTGCTGAAGGACGCCAAAATTTACGCGCTCGACCTCGGCGCGCTGATCGCCGGCACGCGCTACCGCGGCGATTTCGAGGAGCGCGTCAAGCAGGTGCTCGA
>CANIBQ010000002.1 GCA_947465645.1 Acidobacteriota bacterium
AATCCGGCGGCGTTCGCGCAGCCGGCCATCGGCACCCACGGAAACTCAGGCTACAACGCCTACCTGGGCCCCGGCACCAGGACCATCGACCTTTCGCTCGTCCGGTCATTCCGGTTCCTCAACTCGCAGCGTATCGAGGCGCGCGTCGAGGCGTTCAATGCGCTCAACTGGCTGCGGCCGCAGAATCCGAACACGACCCTGAGCAGCCCGACATTCGGACAGATCCTGACATCGTACGACCCGCGCGTCATGCAGTTCGGGCTGAGGTACCAGTTCTAGTCGAATGTCGGCTGTCTCGTGTCTGGAGCCACGTCACGCGGTCAGCCACGTGTGGGTGACTCGCGTCCTGTAGTGGGACAGTGTCGCGTTGCTATTTCGAGGGAGTTCCATGCTGCATCGCGTGAAGTTGTTGACGGCCGGCCTGCTGAGCGCGGCGTTGCTCGCGCCCGCTGAGGGCGTCGCGCAGGATACGCCGGTAGTGAAGTGGGGGCCCGCGGTGGCGATCCGGGGACAGGACGCCGTCAAGGAGAGAAAGCCGGCGCCGCGGCGGACGATTAACGGCATGTGGAACGCCTTGCGGCTGGGCAACCAGTCGGGAGGCGTGCACTTGAAGCCGAATAACGGCCGCCCCGAGAACGAGCTGCCGTACACCCCGTACGGCCTGCAACTCTACCGTTCGCACAAGCCCCTCGAGGGCCGCGACTCGGTGTCGCCCGCGTTCAACAACGATCCGCGGACGCGGTGCGAGCCGCTGGGCTTCCCCCGGTGGAACCATTACGATCTCGGCGTCCAGATCTTCCAGGACGAGCACAAGATCATGATGGCGTATAACTACGACAGCCGCTGGCGAATCATCTGGACTGATGGCCGCTCGCTGCCCACGCTCGTCGATGGCGGCGTCGAAGTCGACGGCGAGTACCGCGATGCGCGGCCTTTCGGGTACTCGGTCGGCAGGTGGATCGACGATTACACCCTCGAAGTCGTCACCGTCGGCACCATGCCGGACGACCGAGTGTGGCTCGATAACACCGGCCGGCCCATCAGCGAGCAGGCGCGAATCACCGAACGGTTCCGCCGGATCGACTCCGACACGATGGAATGGTCCGAGACGATTGACGATCCGAAAATCTACACGCGCCCGTGGGAGACGATGAGGCTGCCCATGACGCTGCAGGATCCACGGATCGATCAGATCACGCGGTACTGTTCGCCCACTGAAATCGACAACTACAACAAGGCGTTCGGAGACGCGGCAAGCGGCCGGTGAGCCGGGCCGACACGCCATGGGGACCTGTATGAAGAAGAGAATGATGATCGTCGCGGGCGTGGCCGTGGCACTGTTGACCGGAGGTCCTCTGAGCGCCCACCACAGCGGCCTGACGCTCTTTTCCGAGGGCACCTCGACTCTGAAAGGGGTCGTCAAGAACTGGGTATGGTCCAACCCGCATTGCCTGGTGACGGTCGAAGTCACGGGCGCGGACGGCCAGGCCGCCCAGTGGGTCATCGAAATGCAGGCCCCGAACAGCATCTACCCCGGGGGCTACCGCAGAACGACGTTCAAGCCAGGCGACGCCGTGACGCTCACCGTGCACCCAGTCAAGAATGGCCGCCCCTACGGACGGCTCGTGTCATCCGTGCTCGCCGACGGCCGGACATTGGGCGACGGCATGCTGCGTATGCCGGCGACAGCGCCGGCCACGGCGCCGGCCACACCGTAGTTGCGGGCGGAGAGATGATGCGTCGACCGAACGCGGTCGTCTCCTGGTCGATCGCGACGGCGGTGATGTCGCTGCTCGCGGTCGGGTCCCTGCGCGCAGGCCAGAGCGTGGCGGACCCTCCGCTCGTCAGCGAGCAGTACTTCAAGGACATCCAACTGCTGAAGGGGATGCCGGTCGACACCTTCTTCGATGCCATGGGCATGTTCGCCGCATCCATGGGCAACGACTGCACGTTCTGTCACGTCAAGGAGGCGGGGTTCCGGCGGGAGGCGTTCGCCGAGACGACCCCGCGCATCCAGCGTGCCCGGCAGATGATCGTGATGACGCAGGCGTTGAACAAGCAGAACTTCGGCGGGCGCCCGCGCGTCACCTGCTTCACCTGTCACCGCGGCGACTACCAGCCGGTGGACACGCCCAGCTTCTCGATCCAGTACGGCGTTCCGCTGGATGAGCCAAACACGATCAATTTTCCGACCGAGGATGGGCTGTCGGCCGACCAGGTGTTCGACCGGTATCTGACCGCGATCGGCGGCAGGGCCGCGCTCGCCCGGGTCACGAGCTTCGTGGCGAAGGGCACCTATGCCGGATTCGATACCGGCATGGAAGAGATGCCCGTCGAGATCCATGCCCGGGCGCCGAACCAGCGGACGTGGATCGTCAAGCTGCCCGATCGCGACAGCTTCCGTGTCTTCGACGGCGTGAACGGCTGGCTCGCGGGTCCCGACATCCCGGTGCCGATCATGACGCTGGCGACCGGCAACCTTGACCGCGCGCGCATCGAGGCGATCCTCGCCTTCCCCGCCGGGATCAAGGAGCTGTACCCGCAGTGGCGGGTCGGCAAGACGACGATCGGCGATCGGGACGTCACCGTCGTGCAGGGCACGAAGCCAGGCCTGCTGCCCGTCAACCTGTACTTCGACGACGAATCAGGTCTGCTCGTGCGCGTCGTGCGGTGGAACGAGACATCCGTGGGGCCGGTGCCGACCGAGATCAACTACGGCGACTACCGCGCGGTGGCAGGCATCCAGATGCCGTTCACCTGGACGGCGACACAGACCTACATGCAGATGACGATCACGCTGCGCGAGATCTCGGTCAACCTGCCGGTCGACGCGTCGCGGTTCGCCAGGCCCCGCTAGTTGGGTCCTCTAGCGACCGAACCTCAGGCCAAGCGTGAACTGATAGGTCCAGCCACCGAGATCGATCTTCGGATCCGCCAGGCCGGCGAAGCCCGCGCCCAGACTTGCGCTGGCGCTGTGATATCGCACCTCCGCGCCAGCCGCCACCGTGTCGCCGGCGAAGCGGATGCCAGCAAGGCCAATCGGTCCGGTTTGGTTGCCTGACGCGACGTACTGTTCGCGGAAGACGCTGCTGTCGCGCGAGTCGACGAAGTCGCCGCTCTCGCTATAGCGCCAGTTGAACAGGCCCAGCCCGCCGCCGAAGTACGGCTGGAAGCCGGATGACTGGCCGAGCGGCAGGACGCGTACCGTGAACGCCACCGGCACGAGGCGAAGGATCAGGTCCTGCTCGATCTCGCTGCCGTCGCGATCGACCAGCTCGCGGTACACGCTGGGCACCGTGCGTCGCGAGAACGCGGCGCCCGCCCCGGCCTCGATGTAGTTGCCGAGGGGCACCAGCCATTCGCCGCCGACGGCGGGACCGTTGAAGTCCTTGATCTCGAATTCGAGCGCCTGACGCCCGTCGGCGAGGTTCCGGTTGAGTATGTCGCCGTCAACACGCGCGTCTTCGCCGCGCACCGTGAAATATCCGAAGGAAAAATTCAGCGTTTGCTGGGCGAGCGCGGGACGCGCCGATCCGAGCACGACCGCGCCTGCTGCGATGAGCACACATCCGAGTCTGCTGACCATTCGATGGCCTCCAGCCCATCCGAGTGCACGGGGAATGCCACCAGAATCCCGCGAAATCGTTAAGGGTTTCTGGGTCTGGGAATCAGATCGTCCGCTTTCGAGCACGCTCCGCGCGGAACTCACGGATGACCTCGAGCACGCGCTCGTGCAGATGGGCGTTGGACGCGATCAGGTGGCCCGCCGCGGGATCGAATGGCGCGCCGTCCATCCCCGTGATGCGACCGCCCGCTTCCTCGACGATCAGCGCGCCGGCGGCGACGTCCCAGGGCTTGAGGTGCTGTTCCCAGAATGCTTCGAAGCGTCCGGCGGCGACGTAGCAGAGATCCAGCGCTGCCGACCCCAGGCGCCGCACGGCGCGGGCGCGCCCCATGAACTGGGCGAACAGCTCGATCAAATCGCCGCTCTGCTGGTGCATGTCGTAGGGGAAGCCGGTGACCAGCAGCGAGTCCACCAGCGCCGGGGTCGTCGAGACCGCGAGCGCGCGCCCATTGAGGTAGGCGCCCTCGCCGCGCTCGGCGGTGAAGAGCTCCTGGCGTGACGGGTCGAAGACCGCTCCAACCTGCACCACGCCGTCGATCTCGAGGCCGAGCGAAGAGCAATAGATCGGCAGGCCATGGGCGTAGTTGGTGGTACCGTCGAGCGGGTCGAAGATCCAGCGGTAGCGCGACGCCTGCGCGCCGCCCTGCCCCGCCCCGAGCTCCTCGGCGAGCACGTCGTGGTCCGGGAAGCGCTCGGCGATGACCTCGCGGCACATCCGTTCGCATTCGAGGTCGACTTCGGTGACGAGATCGATCGCGCCCTTTTTCGACACCTGGAAGCCGGAGGCCTGGCGCGCGAGCTGGATCTCGCCGGCGCGCAGAACGATCTCGGATGCCGTGGCGAGGAAGACGGGATCGGGCACTAAGAGCTCGCGCAGGTCAAAAGGCAAAGGTCAAAGGGTAAAGGAGACGCTGCCTGAACATGATTTGACCTTTGACCTTTGACCTACGTATTCCTTAGGGTTGCGCGCGCTTGACCATGACGACTTCCATCCCACCGTGCGGGGAACGCTGGAACGTCATTTCGTCCATGAAGCTGCGAATCAGGAAGATGCCGCGGCCGCTCGATTTCAGGATGTTCTCCGGCGCGAGCGGGTCTGGCAGGCAGGCCGGGTCGAACCCGCACCCTTCGTCACGCACGCGGATGGCCAGACCCGGCGACTCGTCCTCGAGGGGCGTGAACTCCACGTGCACGCGTTTGCACTCGTCGTGGGCGTTCCCGTGCTTGATGGCGTTGATGACGGACTCGCGGACCGCGATCCCGACCCAGTGAATGCCATCCTCGTCGAGCCCCGACCTGATCGCAAGGTGGTCGCTCACGACCTGCACGAAATCGAGCATGTCGAAGGAACTGCGGAAGTCGAGACGTACGGCGTTGCCGCGGGCCATCTGCTGAACCTAATTATCTACGTGCACTGTGCAAAGGTGCAATGTGCAGGGTGCAAGGGTGCAACGTGCAGGGTGCGAGTGCACCGTGCATCGTTCACCGTGCACCGGCACCTTGCACTGGCACCTTGCACTGGCACCCTGCACCCTGCACTTTGCACTTCCCCCTGCTATAGTCGTCCCATGTCCTCGGTGATGGTGCAGCCCGCCGTTCGCGTACGAGGCCGGGTGCGCCCGCCCGGCGACAAGTCCATCTCGCACCGCTACGCGATGCTAGCGGCGATCGCTGACGGGATCTCCACCATCCACGGCTACTCGACCGGCGCTGACTGCGCGTCGACGGTGCGCTGTCTTCGCGGGCTTGGCGTCCGGATCGACGAGATCGGCCGCGATCCGGTGGCCGGCATCGATCTCCGCATCGGCGGCCGCGGCATCAGGGGCCTGACGGCCCCCTCGTCCGTGCTCGACGCCGGCAACTCGGGCAGCACGATGCGCATGCTGGCGGGGATCCTCGCGGCGCACCCGTTCGAGACGTCGATGGACGGCGACGAATCGCTGCAGCGCCGGCCGATGCGCCGCATCATCGTGCCGCTCGAGCGGATGGGCGCGCGGATTGGGTCCTCGGACGGCCGTCCGCCTCTGGTGATCACCGGCACGGGCGACATCGCGGCGATCGATTTCGCGCCCGACGTGCCCAGCGCACAGGTCAAGAGCGCGGTGCTGCTCGCCGGCCTGCACGGAGGCGGCGTCACCCGCGTCCGGGAGCCGCTGCCGACGCGGGATCACACCGAGCGCGCCCTGGATGCCTTCGGCGTCGACGTCCGCACGCAGGGGCGCACGGTGGAGATCGACGGTGGCCAGCGCCTCCTCGCATGCCGCCTCGAGGTGCCGGGTGACATCTCCTCGGCCGCGTTCTGGATGGTCGCGGCCGCCGCGCTTCCTGATTCCGAGGTCACGATCGAGCATGTCGGCCTGAATCCGACCCGCTCGGGCATCATCGACATCCTGCGCCGGCTCGGGGCGCTGATCGACGTCACGCCGGGGCCGGCCGGCGATCGCGCCGGCGAGCCGCTGGGCACCATCGTCGTCCGTCACGGACCGCTGGTGAGCGCCGAGATCACGCCCGACGAGGTGCCCGGCGTGATCGACGAGCTCCCCGTGCTGGCTGCCCTGGCCACCCACGGCGGTGACCTGCGGGTCAGCGGCGCGCAGGAGCTGCGCGTGAAGGAGAGCGACCGCATCTCCGCCCTCGCCGACGGGTTCCGCCGCATGGGTGCGGAGATCGACGAACAGCCGGACGGCTTCCACGTCCACGGCGCGCGCCGCCTGCGGGGCGGCGAGGTAGACGCCCGGAACGACCATCGGCTCGCGATGGCGTTCGCGGTGGCGGCGCTGGGCGCGTCGGGGCCCACCACCATCCACGACGCGGGCGCCGCCGCGGTGTCCTATCCCGAGTTCTTCTCCGTGCTCGAGTCGCTGCGCGCGTGAAAGCCGACAAGCTGTATCTTGTAGGATTCATGGGCGCCGGCAAGACCACCGTGGCCCGGGCTCTGGGCCGGCGCATCGGCTGGCGCGCCGAGGACGTGGACGAGCGGATCGAGGCGCGCGAGCGCCGCGGGGTGTCCGCGATCTTCGCCCGTGACGGCGAGCCCTATTTCCGGCAGGCGGAGCGCGCGGTGCTCCAGGAGCTTCTGCCCGAGCGCAACGTCGTGATTGCAACCGGAGGCGGCACGTTCGTCGATCCCGACAACCGCACGATCATGCTGGCCGACGGCGCGGTCGCATGGCTCGATCTGCCGCTGGCGCGAGTGGTGGACCGGGTGCCGCCGGACGGCCGCCGGCCGCTCGCCTCCGACCGCGTCCAGATGGAACAGCTCTACACCCGCCGCCAGGCCGCCTACACCCTCGCCCACGTGCGCATCGACGCCAGCAGGCCGGTCGACGAGATCGTCGAGCGGCTGCTCGAGTGGATCGGGTACTGACGCTGGTGTTCACACTTCTGCGTTCTTTGTTCTCGGTTCGTGTTCAGGTTCGAGGTTCGTGTGAACCCGAACCGAGCACCGAGAAGCTTAGAAGCGTGAACCTCCGTTGAGATACCTCGTCATCAGCGACATCCACGCCAATCTCGAGGCGCTCGACGCGACGCTGGCGGCCGCGGACGGGGCCTACGACCGCGCGCTGGTCCTCGGGGACCTGGTCGGCTACGGCGCCGATCCCAACGGCGTGATCGACCGCGTCCGCAGCCTGCCTGGCGCGACGCTGATTCGCGGTAATCACGACAAGGTCGGCTCCGGCATCGAGGACGTCGAAGGCTTCAATCACCTGGCGCGGTTCGCGATTGAATGGACCGCCAACACCTTGACCCGCGAGAACCGCGCCTGGCTGGCCGCCCTCCCGCAGGGACCGGCGATCGTCGACGAGGGGGTCGAGATCTGCCACGGCACGCCCTTCGACGAGGACGTCTACGTCTTCGACGACCTGGATGCGCTGCGGGCGATCCGGGCGGCGCGCCGGCCGCTCTGCCTGTTCGGGCACACGCACGTGCCTGCCCTCTTCCGGCTGGGAGCCGACGCCGAGCTCGCGATGGTGGCCCCGCCGCGGGTGCCGCCGTTCACGCTGGCGCTCGACGACAGCCGCTACCTGATCAACGTCGGCGCGGTCGGACAGCCGCGCGACGGCGACCCGCGCGCGGCGTACGGCCTCTACGACACGGAGACGCGGACGATCGCGATGATGAGGGCGGTGTACGACGTGGGGTCGGCGCAGTCGAAGATCATCGCCGCCGGCCTGCCCGAGATGCTCGCGCACCGGCTCGCGGTCGGCCGGTGATCGCCTCTACGGAACACCGAGGCACCGAGACGCTCTTAGTTTTGGGCTTTGGGCCCTGGGCTTTGGGTCTTGAGCTTTTCGCCTGACCGCCGCAACTGCGCCGCGTAGGCATCCGCGGCGGCGCGCGACCCGAGAATCCATCCGATCACGATCCCCAGCACGAGAATGCCCGGGATGTAGAGGAAGTGGGCCGCCGTCGGCATCAGGGGCGGCCGCCGCCCCGCTTCATGTCGGCCTCGAGGCGCTGCAGCTCTCGTTGGACGCTGCCCAGCCGCCGCGCCACCGACAGCAGGTAGGCGAACACCGCGATCCAGACAAACGCGTACGCCGCGATGAGCAGCGGCGCCGCCGGCAACTGGTCCTGCGGAGGCAGCTGGTCGAGCGGTTCGAACTCGCTTTGCTGTTCGGGCTGCGAAGGCTGGCTCGCGAACACCGGCACAGCCAGCACGGCAAGCGTGGCAAGCACGAGGATGAAGAGCGTCGCGCGTCGTATCAAGGTCATGGCGTCAGTCGTCCAGGGACAGGTAGAGCGCGTCCAGGCGCGCACGCTGGTCCTCGAGCCGCACGCGGAGCCGCAGCAGAAGGGTGAACAGCAACAGGAATGCGCTGAAGCAGAACCAGAACGGCAGCCCCATCGCCGTCGGGAGCGTCGGGACCACGCTGGTGGTCGGGTGAATTGTCCGCCAGTAGTTCACCGAGATATAGATGAACGGCACGTTGGCCATCCCGAACAACGCCAGGCCGGCCGCCAGCTTGTCCGAGCCGGGTCCGCCATACTTCCGGAGCAGCAGGTAGGCGACCGCGACCATCCAGCCCATCAGGCTCGACGTCAGCCGCACGTCCCACTGCCACCACACGCCCCACGCCTTGCGCGCCCAGAGCGGCCCGGTCACCAGCGCCAGCGCGCCGAACAGCACCGTGAGCTCCGCCGCCGCCCACGCCACCCGATCCTGCCGCGGATCGCCGCGGAACAAATACCGGGCGCTGGCGATGCCACAGACCACCGCCGAGATCAGGAACATTCCTGCCGACGGCATGTGGTAATAAAAAATCTTCTGCACGAGCCCCATCGTCGACTCGTACGGCGCGTTGGCGATCAGCAGCGGCGACAGCGCGAACATCAGTCCGCAGACCACCGCGGCGGGAGTGAACCATTTGGGCATAACTTTGAATCACGTGGGGCGGACCTTGTCAGGTCCGCCGGGCGAGCCTGACAAGGCTCGCCCCACTTTCAAACATTTCAATCCGTCATCAAGGGCTCGAACGTCCAGAGCGCGAGCGTCACGAACACCACGTCGAACGTCACCAGCAGCGAGATCCAGAACCGGACGATGGCGAGGTCGAGCTCGGGCTGGAGCAGCGCCGCCGTGGCGCGAACCCCGGCAATGATGACCGGAACGGTAATCGGATACAACAGCACCGGCAGCAGCACGTCACGGCTGCGAGCACGCACGAGCATCGCGGCGAAGATCGTCCCGACCGCCGCAAAGCCGATCGTGCCCGCAAGGACGACCGCGGCCAACCAGAACGGGTGAGCCAGCATCGGCGCCTGGAACAGCAGCGCCACCAGCGGCACCAGCACGACTTCGGCGGCCACCAGCAGCGCGACGATCCCGAGCAGCTTTCCCACGTAGATCGCCGGGCGCGGCGCCGGCGCCAGCAACAGCGCGCGGAGGGTCTCGGACTGCCGCTCCCGCTCGAACGCACGCCCGAGGGCGAGCGTGCCGGCGAAAGCGATCGCGATCCAGAGAATCCCGGCTGCCCCGTCCTCGAGCGCGCGGCCTTCCCGCACCAGCGCGAACGCGAACACGAGCACGCACGACACCGCGAAGAACAGCGTGGTGTAAGCGATCTCCCGGCTGCGAACCTCCACGGTGAGGTCCTTCCGCAGGACGAGCCAGACGGTTCGGGCGAACATGCTAGCTGTTCCCGGTCCGGCTGCCGCCTTCGCCACGAGGCTTCGGCGAGCCAGGAAAGCCGGACACTACGCTTGATGAGGTCACGCTGCGGGACATGATCGATCGGTAGGTCGCGCGCAGCGCCTCGGGCCGCTCCACCGCGTCAACCATCCGGCCGTCCTTGAGGAACACGGCACGGTCGAGAAGGCCGTCCGCCAGATCGAGGTCGTGGGTGGCGAGCACCACGATCGCCCCATCGCCCCGCAACGACTCGAGACGGCCCACCAGCGCCGCCGCCGACGCATCGTCGAGGCCGGTAAACGGCTCGTCGAGCAGCACCAGGCGGGGGCGATGAATCAACGCACGCTCGAGGGCCACGCGCTGCCGCATGCCGCGCGAAAAGCTCGACACCGGGTCGTCTCCGCGATCGGCGAGACCCGCGCGCTCGAGCGCGCTGCGCGCGACCCCGCCGGCATCATCAGCGCCATACAGCGCCGCGAAGAACGCGAGGTTCTCGAACGCGGTCAGCTCGGGATAGAGGAAGAGGTCGTGCCCGAGGACACCAATTGCCGCCCGCAGCGCGGGGCCGTGCGCGTCACCTTCGTGCGCGCCGTACCGGATCCGTCCGGCGCTCGGGCGCATCAACGTCGCCAGCAGCGAGAGCATGGTGGACTTGCCGGCGCCGTTGGGACCAAGCAGGCCGAGAATCGTGCCGCGTGTCGTGCGGAAGGTAATGTGGGACAGCGCGCGGCGGCGGCCGAAGTGGCGGGAGGCGTCCTCGACGGTCAGGTCGTCGAAGTCAGGGGTCGAGGCGCTGGGCCCGAGCGGAGTCGAATGGCTTGGCCTGAGCGTAGTCGAAGGGCTCACGCAGCGACGCCCTCGCCGCCTCCCTGCGGCCCCGCGCCCTCTTCGTCGAGCTCGCCATAGATCTGTTCGAGCTCGCCCATGAGTTTCTGGCGGCGGGCGGCATAGCGCGGGTCGCGACCGTGGCGTGATTCGAGCGACGCGAGCTCGCCGAGCAGCGTGGCGCGCCGGTCCACGAGCTGCTGCCGCGCCCGTTGCCCCCTCGAGCGTCCGCCGAAGGCGAGCCACGCGCCGGCGATCACAATCGCGCCGGCGATTCCGAGCGCGACCGTGCGCGGCGTCTGGCTGTGCACCGGCAGGTTGGCAAGCTGCATCGTCACCGTCGTACCGGCCGCAAGGGCCGGCCCGCTGCCGAGCAGGTAGGGTGTACCGTCACCCGCCTTGACTTCGCCGACGGTCGAAAATTGGGGACCCGCCAGGGATACGGAGCCGATTTTCTGCAACGCCACCGTCAGCTGTTCCATCGCCGCGGGCCACCGCTGCTCCATCGTCACATCCGGAGTGTTGTACGGCATCTGAAAGCCGACCTGCACCGAGGTCATGCCGGCAGCGAAGGGCCCGGTCACGGTCACGCGATCGCCGCTTACCGTCGCGTTCGGCGACGAGCCTTCCATCATCGCCGCGCCGGCGGCGCCCTGTGGAAGATCGATCACCAGCGGTCCGCCGATGTCGACCCGGGCACGCGCGTTGTTGAGGACGTCGAGGATGTAGAACACTTGCAGCCGGTCGTTGCTGAACTCCATCATCACGCGGGAGTTCGGTCCGAAGACGACCGCCCCCTTCACCGGAGGCGCGGCCGCGGCCGCCGCGGCTTCCTGCTGCTTGCGCTCAGCCGCTTCCTTCATCCCCGCCACGAGGATGACGCGGAGCCCTCCGGATGACGGAACCGGAAAGGGATCGGATGTGAGCCGCTCGCCACCGACGGTGGCGTCGGCCCGCGCCTCAACCCCCTGCTCGAGGTTGTCGAAGGTCGCGCGTCCCTGCTCGTCGGTCTTCGCGGTCCGAGTCGTGCTGCCCGACGTCACGACGACGTCCTGCCCGGCGATGTTGTTGCCGATCGCCTCGCGAACGACGCGGACAGTGACCGTGCCGGCCGGCAGCTCCGGCGCGGGAAGCGCCTTGCCGTGAATCATCGCGGGATCCGGCATGTTCACCTGGGCGGCGACGGTCACAAGGCCCAGGGCCCAAAGCCCAAGGCCCAAGGCGACTGCACGGGTCACGCGCTCTGCTCCATGCGCGTGCCGCAATTCTTGCAGAACCGCGCATCGACGTCGTTCTCGGTTCCGCAGGAGATGCACACGGTGGGTCCGAGGACCTGCACTACGTCCGTGGCGACTGCGCTTGTGGGGCGAGCCTTGTCAGGCTCGCCCGGCCGACCTGACAAGGTCGGCCCCACTTCCGCAAGCCCCACGACTGTCACACCCACGCGTTGCGCGATCTCTCGCTCGATCTGTTCGCGGTATCCAGTGCCGGCGTCGAGCTGGCGGATCAGGCGAGCGGCCCTGGCGCGCAGCCGGGTGCTCATCTCGGCGAAGTCCTTGTCCGACACCTTGCGCATGTCGCGGTCGAACTCCAGCTCCTTGATGGAACGCAGCACGAGCGCCTTCTCCCGCTCGAGCGCGGCGCGCGTGCGGCCGCCGAGCATCTGCGCACCGCGAGCGTCGTCGCGGCCGGTCAGCGGCGCCAGCGTCCGCCACGCGGCAACACCGACGGCGGCGGCGGTAAAGATGGTGAGGCTGAGGAGGACGACCCCTGCGGGCGTCTGGCCGCGGGAGATGAAGACCACGATGGTCGCACCGATCAGCCCCGCCAGCGTGAACAGCTGCCACGGCTGCAGCGAGTCGGCGTCGGAGGCCTGACCGCTTCCGGCTGCAGGATCGAGGTTTCGCCCCTGGGGCGACTCAATCAAGGTTTCGGAGCTCATCGTCCAAGCGGGCTTCGAACGCGGGATCGAGTCCGACATCGTCGGACGCCGCGGGCGCGGCCGGGCGCGACCAGCGCCGGGCGGTCACGAACACGCCAATCAGCGCGACGGCCGCCGCGAGGTACGGCACGAACCACGCGAGGCGGTTGAATCCACGATCGATCGGCGCCGCCAGCACCGCCTGGCCGCCGAACTCCTCGACAAACGACGCCAGCACCGCGTCGTAGTCCTTCCCTTCGGCGAGGAAGGTATCGAGGCGTGCCGCCTGGGTATCGTAATGGCCGCAATTGGGACGCATCGGGCAACTCCCCATCGGGGACTTGCAGCCGCACGTGCAAAGGATCTCGCCTTCGAGCTGACGATGAAGCGCGCTGCGCTCTTTCACGGCGACGGTCTCGCCCTGCGCCAGCGCCACACCGGGCCACATCACCAGCGACAGCAGCAGCAGCGAGGTGGTCGCCGCGTTCGCCGGTACCTTTGCGAGCGCGAACGACAACGCGGTCTCAGGCAGCAGGGCGAGCCCGGTACCGAGCGCCAGCACGCCGAAGCCGATCCACACCCAGTTCACGAGCGGATTGACGACGATCTCCATGCTTGCGCTCTGCGCCTGGAGGTCGAACGCCGGCATCACCAGGTACAGGTCTTCCGTGAGGGTGCGCCGGATCGCCACCTCCGTCGTCGGCTCCCCCTCGTGCTTCCGGAAGAACCACTTGGCCGGGTACATCTTGCCGAGCTCCTCGCCGTTGCGGAACACGGTGGTGTGGCCGGTGATCATCTGCTTCTGGCCGTCGTCAGTCACCTTGACGGCATCGAGCCGCACCATGAAATCGCCGACCTGCGCCTGCTGACCCGGCTTGAGGAGCACCTGCTCCTCCTGCTTGAACCCTTCCCCGGCGAAGCCGAGGAACATCAGGACGATGCCGACATGGACGATGTAGCCGCCATACCGGCGCTTGTTGCGGGCGACGAGTCCGATCATCGAGGTGAAGACATCGGTGCCGCTGATGTCCTGGCGCACGCGCGCGCCGCGCCAGAACTCCTGGCCGATGGTGCCGCACACGAACGCGCTCAGCGCGAAGCAGATGCCCGACGCCCAGACGCGGACCCCGAGCGCGACCAGCGCGCCGCCGACGACGACCGCGCAGAGAACCGGCACGAAAAACTGTTCGCGCAAATTGACGATGGTCGACTTGCGCCAGGCGAGCAGCGGACCGACGCCGGTCAGGACCAGGAGGAACAACCCGATCGGCAGCATCCACTTGTTGAAGAACGGTGGGCCGACCGTGAGGCGCTCGCCGGTGACCGCCTCGCTGAGCGTCGGGAACATCGTCGCGAAGAGCACGAAGAACGCGGAGAACAGCAGCACCCAGTTGTTGGCCAGGAACGCCGCCTCGCGCGACACCCACGAGTCCAGCTCGTTGCGCGCGCGCAGCAGCGGCAGGCGGTAGAGCACCCAGCCGAAGCTGAAGATGAGAATGGTCACCATGAAGACGGTGAACATCCGGGCCAGCGCGATGTCTTCGCCGAAGGCGTGGACCGACTGGACGATCCCCGAGCGCGTCATGAACGTGCCGAAGATGGTCAGGAAGAAAGTGGTGATGATCAGCGTGACGTTCCAGACCCGGAGCATGCCGCGCCGTTCCTGGACCATCGCCGAGTGCAGAAAGGCGGTCGCCGTGAACCACGGCAGCAGGCCGGCGTTCTCGACCGGATCCCATCCCCAGTAGCCACCCCACCCGAGCTCTTCATAGGCCCAGATCATGCCGAGCCCGAGCCCGACCGTGAGGAACAGCCAGGAGAACATCGTCCAGCGGCGCACGGCACGCAGCCAGGAGTCGTCGAGGTACCCGGTGATCAGCGCGGCCATCCCGAACGCATACGGGATCGTCAGCCCGACGAATCCCAGGTACATCGTCGGCGGATGGATCACCATGTAGAAGTTCTGCAGCAGCGGGCTCAGGCCGGCGCCGTCGGCGGGAGTCTCCGTCAGGTAGGTCGCGAACGGGTTGTTGTGGATGATCATCAGGAACAGGAAGAACATCTGCACAACGGAGATGACCGCCACCACGTAGGGAATCAGCTCCCGGTGGCGCTCCCTGTTCACATAGACCGCCGCGCTGCCGAAGAACGACAGCAAGGTAACCCAGAACATGATCGAGCCGTCGAGGCCGCCCCAGTAGGCCGTGATCTTGTAGAAGAGCGGCTGGACGGAATCGGAGACCCGCTGGACGTAGCGGATGGAATAGTCGCCCGTCACGAACGCGTAGATGATGACGGAGGAGGCAACCGCCATGACGGCGGCGATGAGATAGAAGGCGCCGATGCCGCTTTCGATGAAACGGCGGTCGCGGCGCCGCGCCCCGGCCACGGAAATCGCCGCGGCGTACGCGCAAAGGATGAAGGCCGTCAGGAGGAGATATGACCCGAGGGAGGCCATCTACTCGGTACCTGGTGCTAACGCTCCAGCCTTGGGCTCGTATTTCGAGGGGCACTTGGCCATCACGCCGTCCTCGACTACGTGGAAGGTGCCGTCGGGCCTGAGCGTGCCCCGGACGACGACTTCAGCATCGTTCTTGAAGGTGTCGGGCGCGATACCGGTGTAGTAGGCCCGGATGACCTTGCCGTTGTTCTCGACGTCGAAGCGGTACTCGAGTGTGCCGCGCTTCTGCCGGACGTCCTTGGCATACCCGTGGACCTGCAGGTTCTTGCCCTTCCACGCCTCCGGGTCGGCCATGACTTCATCCACATGCTTGTAGTACTCGGTGCCCTCGCTGAGCGTCGAGTACAACAGTCCGCCGAATGCCAGGACCAGGACAACGCTGGTCAGCCCGATCTTTGCTGCTTTGTGACTCATATATAAGGACTTTCGGTCTCAGGATACCAATAATCCGGCGTTCGTGCACAGGCTATACACGAGGGCGACAGGCAGGCCCACGACGTTCGAATACGAGCCGTCGATCCGGGTCACGAAGCGCGACGCCAGGCCTTGAATGGCGTAGGACCCGGCCTTGTCGAGGCCTTCCCCGCTGGCCACATACCACTCGAGCTCGGCATCGGCCAGCGGCGCGAACTCGACCGCCGTGCGCGCGACGTCAACGTATGGGACGCTCTCCCATGTGAGCGACACCCCGGTGATGACCTCGTGTGTCCGGCCTGAAAGCAGCCGGAGCATGCGGATCGCATCCGCGGCGCCGGTCGGCTTTCCGAGGATATGGCCGTCGATCGTGACGATGGTGTCGGCCGCGAGCACGGGCCGCTGCCCCGCCACCGATGCGACCGCGGCCCCTTTGGCCACGGCGAGGCGACGAACGTAGCTCTCCGGCGACTCGTCGGCCGTGAGGGTCTCGTCCACGTCCGCCGGCAGCACGTCGAACGGGAACCCGGCGGCGCGGAGCAGCTCGGCGCGCCGCGGCGACGCCGACGCCAGAATCAGCTTCATCCTTCAATGCTATCCTCGCGATGTGGTTCCGGTACAGAGCGTCATGCCGCAGGCACTGGCGGAAGTGCTCCGCAAGGCTCCCCTCTCTCCCGAGAAGGTGGCATTCGCCTGGCGCTCGGCCGTCGGCAGCGGCGTCGACAACGTGACGACCGCGGAGTTGAACGGGCATGTGCTGTACGTGCGCGCGAGGGACGCCGCGTGGCGGCGCGAGATCGAGCGATCCGCGGCCGTGATTCGCAACCGGCTCAACGCCCTGCTCGGCGACGGCGTCGTCAAGACGCTCCAGGTATCGCTCGAATAACCCCGACGGCCATGCAGGACGCCGTCATCCTCTCCGCCGTCCGGACTCCTACAGGTAAATTCCTCGGCGCCTTGAAGCCATTCACGGCCACCGAGCTTGGCGCGATGGTGGTGCGTGAAGCGGTGCGCCGCGCCGGCGTCGATCCGGCGGCGGTTGAGGAATGCATCATGGGCAACGTCGTGTCGGCCGGCCTCGGGCAGGCGCCGGCACGGCAGGCGGCGCTCCGCGGCGGACTCGCGGACCATGTCGCCGCCCTCACGATCAACAAGGTGTGCGGATCGGGGCTGAAGGCGGTGATGCTCGCCGCGCAGGGGATCGCGACCGGAGACATCGACATCGCCGTCGCCGGCGGCATGGAGTCGATGAGCCACTGTCCGTACCTGCTCAAGGGCGCGCGCGAAGGCCTGCGGATGGGGAACGGCCAGATGGTCGACTCGATGGTGAACGACGGCCTCTGGTGCTCGTTCGAGGACTGGCACATGGGCAACGCCGGTGAGGTGGTGGCGACCCAATACCGGGTTGGACGTGCCGAACAGGATGCGTATGCGGTCGAGAGCCACCGGAAGGCGGCGGACGCGGCGGACGCGGGACGATTCACCGCCGAGATACTCCCGGTGTCGATTCCGCAGAAGAAGGGCGAGCCAATCCTGTTTGACCAGGACGAGTCCGTCCGCCGGGACACCACCGTCGAGGCGCTCGGAGCGCTGCGGCCGGCATTTCGCAAAGACGGCACGGTGACGGCGGGGAACGCTCCGCCGGTGAATGACGGCGCCGCCGCCCTGGTCGTCATGTCGGCGCGACGCGCGGCCGAGCTGAGGCTCCGCCCGATGGCGCGGATCGTCGGGCAGGCGACCAGCGGCCTGGCGCCGAAGGACGTGCTCATGACCCCGGTCGAGGCCGTCCGTCGCGTGCTGCAGAAAGTCAAATGGACGACCGGGGACGTTGACCTGTTCGAGCTGAACGAGGCCTTCTCGGTGCAGGCGGTCGCCGTGCTGCGACAGCTCGGCATCGATCCCGCCAGGGTCAACGTCAACGGCGGCGCGGTAGCGCTCGGTCACCCCATCGGCGCCAGCGGCGCGCGGATCCTGACGACGCTGCTGTACGCGCTGGAGCAGCGCAACCTGACTCGTGGCATTGCGACGCTGTGTCTCGGTGGAGGCAATGGCGTCGCGCTAGCGGTGGAACGCGCCTGACATTCCGCTTGTGGGGCAAGCCTTGTCAGGCTTGCCCGGCCGGCCTGACAAGGCCGGCCCCACACAAGGCTTGCCCCACAAGCCCACACACGCGTCAACGCTTCGTCGTCACCGGCACGCGGCGCAGATCGCTTGTGGCCGGCCCGTTGATGACCGTGCCATCCGGGGTGAAGCGCGACCCGTGGCACGGACAGTCCCACGTTTTTTCCGCGCCATTCCACGCGACGTCGCATCCGAGGTGGGTGCACACGGCCGAACAGGCGTGGATCACGTTCTGGGCGTCGCGGCAGACGGCGATCTTCCCCTCGTCCGAATCGAAGATCCCGCCCTCCCCCGGCTTGAGCGCCTGCACCGGGCCGTCCTCGGTGTTGAGCGACGTGAGCCGGTTGGTGATCAGATGCGCCGGGAAGGCGAGGTTCTCCTTCACGTAGTCGAGCGCCGCGGCCACCGCCTTGATGCGGGTGGCGTCGTAGAGCGCGGAGTAGGCGTTCGGCTTGCCCAATATGAGATCGCTGACGATCATCCCGGCGAGGGTTCCGAACGTCATGCCGTTTCCTGAATACCCCGTGGCGACGTAGACGTGCTGGGATACCGCATTCCTGCCGATGAACGGCAGCCCGTCAACGGGCTCGATGATCTGGCCTGACCAGCGGAATTGCGGGTTGGTGAGGCCGAAGCGATCCCGCATGTACGACGCCAGCCGTTCGAAGCAGGCCTCGGTGTCGGTCTTGTCGCCGGTGCGATGGTCTTCGCCGCCGACGATCAGGTAGGTCCGCCCCGAGACGCGCTGCCAGCGCGTGTAGTGATACGGGTCGTCGGTGTCCCAGAGCAGGCCCTGGTTCTCCGGTGCGCCTGATTCCGCGGCCATCGCGTACGAGCGATAGGCCGCGATCTTGGTGTGCAGCAGCACCCGGTTGTTGATCGGCACGTGTGCCGCCACGAAGACCTGCGCCGCCCGCACCGTTCCGTGCTCGGTCTCGACGCGGCACGGCTCGTCGTCGTGCACGCCGACGACGCGGGTGCCTTCGAAGATCTGGACGCCGTGCTCAATCGCCTCGTTGAGCAACTCTGCGAGATACACGGTCGCATGTATCTGTCCCTGGTTGTCCCATCGAATCGCGCCGCGCGTCTTGAACGGCAGCGGCGGGTGATCGTCCCATTCGACCTGGCAGCCGGCGAGACGCGCGGCCGCGAGTTCCTCCGCCAGCCAGTCCAGGTCCGAGTCGCGCTCGGTGTAGAGATAGCCGGGCAGCCGCTGAAAGCCGCACTGGACGCTGTTGCAGATGGATTTCTCGATCCAGGAGATCGCATCGCGGCTCGATCTCGCCACCAGCTGCGCGGCATCGGCGCCAAAGTCGCGCGCGATCTTCATGTAGCGTCCATCCACGGCTTCGGTGAGATGGCTGGTGGTATTCCCTGTCTCGCCGCTGCCGATTCGATCCCGCTCGAGCAGTGCCACGCGCTTGCCCGCGCGGCTGAGAATCACCGCGGCCGTCAGGCCTGAAATGCCGCCGCCGACGATGGCGATATCGGTGGTGAGGTCGCCGGCGAGTGGCGGTCTGGGAAGCAGCTGATGGGTGGCGCGCCACAACGATTCGGTGCTGGACATGGTTCGCGTGGATGCAGAAACTGCGCCCGATCAAGGCCAGCACAGGATGAAATTTCTGCGATTACTTGGGCTAGGGGCGAAAGTCCACCAACGCTGTAAGTAGTTGACCCAATTGGAAGAGTGGTCACAACCTGCACGGATTTTCGGGTAATTATGTCGTTCACAAACCCACCCGATCCGCTTGATTCGTTAGCAAATGCGCCACGGTTCAGCTTTGCGGAGTACCTAATCCTGCTATCCTGTCGGGGCGTTGCCGGACCTGACCCCAGACGAAATCAAAGCGATGATCGAAGAGTTGGAGCACGTCTGCGAACAGGCCAAGACGCTCTCGGACCAACTCAAAGCGGCGATGGTGCAGCGCGCCCGCGACGACCAACAACTACTCTCCGCGATACGACCAGAGCGTCGGCGCACTCCGCGTAAGCACCGCTAGCGTTTCTTCCCCGCCTTCCGCTTGGGCTTCGGCTCCTTGAGCACCGGCACGGACTCGTACGCGTAGGTGCCTGCCTTCGCCAAGGGTGCGCCCCGCCGACGCTGCTTCTTCCGCGCCTTTGGTTTCGGCTTCGGCGCGGCCTTCCGGCTTCCCGGCGTGCCGTGGGGCGGCGGTGGCGTGTGCAGCAACGCCCGCAGGTTGGCATCCAGATCGTCGGGGAGTTTCAGGAGATCACGCTTTGACATAAACAACGCCAGTCCAATAACTTACGCCGATTAGGCATAATTTAGGCATATTTTTAACACGTTTTGTCTGTTGCCGTGCTATTGTTCCGCCTGCCGAACTGAGAGGCGGCAACAGATGCTCATCGACATGAACGACCTTCCCGACGCGCTGCGCGCGCAGATCGGCATTCTTCGCGGGCTCGTACTGGGCGCGCTCGCTGACTTCCACGGCAAGCATCGAGAATTGCGAGTCGATTACAGCGCGCGGAGTGAGGCATCGATCATCCACGACTACATGGTGAAACAGGCCAAAGTCGCAGGGTTCGACTGGAAGTTGAAGCGCAATTTGTTCCTGTTCCGCGTCGGCACCGACTTCTCGGTCAAGCCAAAGAAACTGGATCGGCAGCTTCGCCCGCGCAACGTTCTGACACAACTCGTTCTCGATTTCGAGCGGCAGCGCGTCATGCACCTGTTTGACGATCTCGATCTCACGCATCTGTTTCTCGGCTACCAGCGCGATGGCGCGGAACTACTGACGTCCTCTATCTGGCTCGTATGTCCAGACGGCAGAGGCGTAAAGTGGGCCGCCGAGTTACGCGCCGAGGATGCTGCTGCCGCTGTGGAGTTTGCGCTGCCGGTCACGCCGACGATGCCCACCGAAACCGAGGGACGTCGCATCAAGCCCAAGAAGATTGCAAAGCCCGCAGTCATTGGCGAATGACGAACACTGTAAATCCCGAAATGGTACGGCTGGCGCGTGAAGCGCGCGGGCTGACTCAGACCGGACTTGCGAAGGCGGCACGTCTCAACCAGGCGACGATCTCCAAGATCGAATCGTCGTTGCTGGACGTGTCGCCCGCCAATCTCACAGCCATCGCTGGCGCGGTCAAGATGCCCGAGACGTTCTTCTACCAGACCGATCTGATTCACGGTGCCGGAACGAGCGAATTTTTTCATCGTAAGCGGCAGGCTGTTCCGGTCGGCGTCCTCATGAAGATTCATGCGCTGATCAATATCCTGAGGATTCAGATCGCTACATTGCTTCACGCGGTCGAACCGCCACCCTGCCGAATACCGCAATTGGAGCTTGCGGACTTCAACGGCAATCCGGCTGAAGTGGCGCGAGCGGTAAGAGCGGCGCTGAATGTATCGGCAGGCCCGATCCCCACCGTCGTAAAGCTGATCGAGGACGCGGGCGGGCTTGTTATCCCGTGCGCGTTTGGAACGTTCGAGGTCGATGCCATCAGTCGGTGGGTGCCGGGTATGCCGATGCCACTGTTCTTCGTCAACAGTGCCGCGCCTGTGGATCGGTTCCGTATGAATATCGCCCATGAACTCGGTCACATGGTGATGCACCGTGTTCCCGAGGCCGACATGGAGGACCAAGCGAATAAGTTCGCGGCTGAGTTCCTGATGCCTGCGAGCGAGATTAAGCCGCAGCTGTACAACATCACGTTGCAACGACTCGCCGCGCTGAAACCCTATTGGCGCACGTCGATGAATTCGATCTTGAAACGGGCTGGCGATCTCAACACCGTCAGTTCTGGCGCGCTGCGCTATTTGTGGATTCAGATGGCGCAGCGCGGGTATCGCAAACGTGAGCCCCAGGAATTGGATCTGATCCCTGAGCCCCCGTCTCTTCTTAAGGAGATCGTGGATTTCTATCGGATGGACTTGGGGTATTCCGTTGACGATCTCGCACGGGCGCTGAAATCGACTAGCGCCGACCTGATGGTCATGTACGGGCTCGAGTTGTCGAAGCCTGAAACTGCGCGACAGTTGCGGCGGGTGAAGTGACCATGACACCAGCGTTGTAGAGGCCCACCAGCTATTCAGAGTCGAAGGGCAAGGACTGCTGAGAGGTGCAGTCCTTGCCCTTGTCGGGCGGCGCTTGGTGCCTCTGGCGGTTTCTGGAGCCTGTCCTGAGAGGGGTCCGATCCCCCTGCCGTCCACCATCATTATCGCGCGGTGCGCGCCATTTGCGACCGCGAAACAGCTCGCGCTCAATGCGTGCTCGCTCGACCTGGCTGCTTGTAGGTCAGGCGCTTGCCTTCCGCGCCCGCGACGATCAGGAGCGGGCGTTGCGCGTCCGACACCTTGCGGGCGTTGTAGCGGAATTCAAACTCAGAGACGTAGCGCCCAAGGTGACCCTTGCCAACGTGATGGAACGTGCCGACAATGCCACGCTTCAGCAACGATACGAACCCTTCCGCCGTGTTGGTGTGGACGTTGCCGCGCACGTACTCGCCCTTGCCGTGGTTCGTCATGTGGCGCGTCATGCCCGCGATGGTGCGCTTGCCGCTCGGGACTTTCGGGCCGTGGTAGATGTTGGTTTCATCGGTCATCAGCACCGATCCGGGCGCAACGTGCGCCTTGATCGCCGCCGTCATCGAATCACCGTCTACGCGCGCCATCGGCATCGCACGGACATTGCCGCCACGCTCCACCAGCACCGCGACAGCGGCCTTCCGTCCACCGTCCGCAGGCATGCGGCCCTTGCCGCTCTTACGCTTGCCGCCGATGTACGCCTCATCGACTTCCACGGTGCCCGACAGCGGCGCGAGTAGCGATCCGCTGTCCATCGCGTAGCGGAGACGGTGCATCATGAACCACGCGGCGCGGTACGTGATGCCGAGCATCCGGTGCAACTGGTGGGCGCTGATGCCTTTCTTCGACGCGCCAATCAGGTAGATCGCCTGAATCCACTTCGTCAGCTTGATGTGCGAATCCTCGAACACGGTGCCCACGGTAACGGTGAACTGCTTCCGGCAGGCGCGGCACTTCAACAGACCCTTGCGACCGGGGCGCGCGCTCTCCGCCTTCGGCGTCAGACGATACGGATCGGCACCGCCGCAGCGGGGGCACGCAGGACCGGCCGCGCCCCATCTCAGGAATTCCATGTATTCCCGCGCCTTGTCCTCATCGGCAAAATGCGCCCCCAACTTGGACCACGAAAGCGGCGTCTTTTCCATGCACTAAGCCTACACAAACCCATTGGGTGTGTCAAGGCTTAATCACAGGGAAAACACCCCGCTGTCCTCACGACTCAGCGCCGCTGACGTCTGGACCATCCCGGTGCTAACCACCACCAATTTCAGCGAAAACCCGTCGCGCTTACCTGTGGTTGCCGATGTCACTTTGAATGAGACGTACAGCTCTACATACCGGTGGGGCGTACCAAGAAGGTCCACTTCTGCGCCCGGAGTCAACAACCACAGGTGCGCCAGTGGAAGCTCGCCAAGGGGCATGCCTGTGGTGGCACGTTCGTATCGGCAGACTTCCAGTTGGCTCGTGTGTCCCTTGATGATTTCGCGCTTTTCCGCGCCCACCCCTCGCCATCGCATCATTGACGGCAACGGCGGGTACTCGTGTGCCCCCTGCATCCACGATGTTTCAACAGCGAATACATCCGTGTCGCCTTCGTTCGACACGGCGATCCTGTACGTCTCGTCCTCCCATCGACCGTGTAGACGCAAACTCAGATTAGGCGTCTCCACATCGGACTGAAGGCGCGGTCCAATCAGCGGGTTTCGCTTCGGGACCCCCAAGTAGTGATGCGCGGAAAAGAGAAGCGCGTACCACAAGAAGAACGCAGTCGCGGAGATCGCCAGGACGCCGACCACGCGCACGGGAAGGGCTATGTCCCACATGTACGCCCACCAACCCCAATACGTGCCCGCCCAGATTGCCACCCCAACCGCGATTCCAAACCCGAGGACGAAATGCGCTCGCCGCAGATCGTCAATCGCCTGTCGCCATCCCATCGCGTCAATCTCCTACCCGTACGCCGGGCCTGCGGTGCCGCAGAGATTACGCGAGGTTGGTTCGTCCCCGTGCAAAGTCGAGAAGAAGTGACTACCCACGGACCGGGGTTCGCGCTACCCACTTTCGCCCCTTGGTTTGTGAAGGCGTAATTTGGGTGTCTCCCCGTAAACCACTGAAAACAGAGGCTATGCCGTGGGTTTGTCATCGGCATAATTACCGATTTTCGCTTGACTTTCGTGCGGCACGCTCCTAGGATCAACCCCGGCCGTGACCTGCTCTGTCACACACGCCGGCCATGATTGCTGCCAAGGAGACCCGCATGCCAGTCGACGACCAGAAAGAACGCAACAAAGCCCTCGATATCGCTGTCGGCCAGATTGAAAAGCAGTTCGGTAAGGGCTCAATCATGCGCCTCGGCCAGAAGGGCTCGATCGCGCCGATGGAGTGCATTTCGACCGGCTCGATCAGCATCGACTACGCCCTCGGTATCGGCGGGATGCCGCGCGGCCGGGTCGTCGAGATCTTCGGACCTGAATCCTCCGGCAAGACGACGCTGGCTCTGCAGCTGATCGCGGAGGCGCAACGCGCCGGTGGCATGGCGGCATTCGTTGACGCCGAGCACGCGCTCGACGCGAAATACGCACAGAAGCTGGGCGTCGATCTCGAAAGCCTGCTGGTGTCCCAGCCCGACAACGGCGAGCAGGCTCTTGAGATCGTGGAGGTCCTGATTCGCTCCGGCGGCGTCGATGTCGTGGTGGTGGACTCGGTCGCCGCGCTCGTGCCGAAGGCGGAAATCGAGGGCGAGATGGGCGACGCGCAGATGGGTCTCCAGGCGCGGCTGATGTCGCAGGCGCTCCGGAAGCTCACCGGCGTGGTCTCCAAGTCCAAGACGACGCTGGTGTTCATCAACCAGTTGCGCGAGAAAATCGGCGTGATGTTCGGCAACCCCGAGACGACGACCGGCGGCCGCGCGCTGAAGTTCTACGCGTCGGTCCGGGTGGACATCCGGCGCATCGCGAGCATCAAGGACGGCGACCAGGTGATCGGCGGACGCACCCGCGTCAAGATCGTGAAGAACAAGGTGGCGCCGCCGTTCCGCGAGGCTGAGTTCGACATCATGTACGGCGAAGGCATTTCAAAGGAAGGCGACCTGCTCGACCTCGCGGTTGAGAAGCGGATCGTCGAGAAGAGCGGCTCCTGGTTCGCTTACGGTGGGGAGCGGCTTGGTCAGGGCCGGGAGAATGCGAAGGCGTTCCTCAAGGAAAATGTCCAGATCCGGCAGGTCATCGAAGATCGGCTGCGGCGCGAGCTGGGGTTGATGCGTGAATCGGAGGTCGTCGCGGTCTGACGCGAGCCCTGCTCTTTCTTTTCTCGCGCCCACGCCCGTCCACTCTTCTTGCGGCTACGCCCGTCAACCGGCGGGCGTGGCCGATGGGCTCAGCTCGCGCGAATGGGCTGAGACTGTTATGTTTGAGTGGTTATGTAGAAGTGGTGGCCAGAGAGGGAATTGAACCCCCGACACCACGATTTTCAATCGTGTGCTCTACCAACTGAGCTACCTGGCCATCGGTATCTGCTGGGAAAAGCTCAGTATATCACGCACAAATTCGCCGACTCGGCCGGACGCGATTGAAGACCCGCGACCGCCAGAGTAGAATGCGCGCTCCCGCCGGGGACATACCATGGCCATCAAGATCGACGAACGTGAGCATCGCGGAACCACTGTCCTCGTAGTCACCGGCCGCATGACGACAACCGAGTGCCATGGAGACCTCAAGAAGGTGATCCGCAGCCTCGTCGAGCGAGGACGAAAACAGATCGTCGTCGATCTGGAGGCGGTCCCGTTTCTGGACAGCGCGGGCCTTGGTGAACTGGTCAGCAGTTACGCCAGCGTAAAGCAGATCGGCGGCTCGCTGAAGCTGACCAACGTCAACAAGCGTATCGCCGAGACCCTCGACGCCGCCCGCCTCACGCACGTGCTTCAGCTCACCGTCCTCCCCCACACGCTCGTCCCCGGAAATTAGCAACCGGAGGCCCGAAGGCCTCCTCTACCAAGCCTCCGCGACCATGACTTTGGCAGGCGAGTTGAAAGTACTCGAGGCATGTCTGCTCGAGTGGAAAGTCTCAACCTCCCGGCATTCTTTTTTCGGGTCTTTATGGCACCCGCCGCCCTCGGCGCCTTGCTCGCCATGGCCCTGGCGTCCGTCCGGCAGCGCACCCGGCAGCCCTCGCTGCCTCGAATGAGCGAGGAGTGGCTCCGGAATCACGACGTCGACGCAGGACGCGATCTGCCGTGGTAACTTTGGATCATCATGATCCGAGTGCTTCCGCTGATTGCCCTCCTGGGGCTGGTTGCGTGCTCCAAGAGCAGTCCGGCCGCCGCTAACGCCTCCTCAGCCGTCCCGTCTGCCGCTGTCCCGTCCTCAGCCGTGCCTGCCTCGACCGCCGGCGCGCAGGCCGGAGCCGCTCAGGTCGCTCCCCCACAGCCCGTTCCCGCGCAGCTGCCCGCTGTCGTCGCGCGCGTCAACGGCGAAACCATTACCAAGGCTGATTTTGACGAGGCGGTGAAGGAGCTCGAGGCCGGCGCCGGCCAGCCCGTGCCCGCCGACCAGCGCGACCAGGTGTTCCGGGGCGTCCTCGACCAACTCATCGGTTACCGTCTGCTCCTCCAGGAAACCAAGGCGCGCAAGATCGCCGTCACCGACGCTGACCTCGACGCGCGAATCGGCGAAATCCGAAAGCAGTTTCCGTCCGAGGAAGCCTTCAAGCAGGTGCTGGGGCAGCGCGGCCTGACGCTGGAACGCCTCCGGGGTGATGCGCGTAACGACCTCGCGGTCACCAAGATGCTGCAGGCCGAGCTGGGCGCCGCGATTGCGGTCAAGCCCGAACAGGTCACCGAGTTCTACACCCAGAATCCGTCACAGTTCCAGCAGGGCGAGCGTGTCCGCGCCAGCCACATCCTGATTGGCTTCCCGGAGAACGCCGACGCCGCTGCCAAGACCCAGGCGCGGACCAAGGCCGCCGAGATCCTGAAGGAAGTGAAAGCGGGAAAGGATTTCGCGGGACTCGCCAAGCAGCACTCGTCGGACCCGGGCAGCGCGCAAAACGGCGGCGACCTCGGATTCTTCCAGAAGGGGCAGATGGTTCCGCCGTTCGACCAGGCGGCCTTCACCATGAAGCCGGGCGAGACCAGCGACCTGGTCGAGACCAACTTCGGGTACCACATCATCAGGGTGGCCGCCCACGAGGCGTCCCGCACGGTGCCGCTCGACGACGTCCGTCCACAGATCGAGCAGTACCTCGGAAATCAGAACCGCCAGATGGCGACGCAAGGCTTCGTCGAGTCGCTCAAGGCGAAGGGCAAGGTCGAGGTTTACATCTAAGCGAACCGCGAACGTGAACACGAACCGAGCAGCGAGAACCTAGAAGTGTGAACGAGGCGGTACGTCTGGATGTCTGGCTGGACGTCGCGTGCCTGTTCAAGACGCGGTCGGAAGCCAAGCGGGCGTGCGAGGGCGGCAAGGTCGACGTCAACGGCCAGACCGCGAAGCCCAATCGCGCGGTTCGCGAAGGCGATCGCGTCAGGATCAGCCGTCCCTACGGCCGCCACCAGGAGATCGTCGTCCGCATCGCCATCGACGACCACGTCAAGAAAGCCGAAGCGCGCGTGCTGTATGACGACGTGACGCCGAAGCCCACGGCTGAAGAGATCGAAATGCGGCGGATGGAGAGCGTCTATCGCGCGGCCGCGCGGGCCGCAGGCACGCCGGATCGGCGCCGCCGCCGCGAGATCAGGAAATTCAAGCAGGGTGATTGACGCCGGGTCCGAAGGACCCGGCCTACGCCAACTGCTCGATCGTGCAGGCGCGAGGCTTCTTGTCCGGTCTCCAGCGCAGCATCTTGCTGCCGTGGCGGAATCGTCCCCCCGAAAAATGGTCGTAGCGCACCTCGCACACCAGGGACGGCTCCAGCGGCTCCCACTCCCCTGATCGCTCCGTGCTCCACCGGCTCGGCCCGCCCGGGGCGCGGCCGGTGAACCCGGTGCCGCCCTTGAGCGGTTCGACGATCGCCTTCAGTTCCTTCTTCTCCCCCGCGGTGAAGCTCGAGGTAAAGCCGACGTGATCGAGCGTGCCGTCCTCGTTGTAGAGGCCCAGGAGAAGCGATCCGATCGCCTTTGACTCTCCGCTCGCGTAGCGGAAGCCACCCACGACGCAGTCGGCGGTCCGCATGCGCTTGATCTTCTGCATCGCCTTGCGATCGCCGGAGTGATACGGCTCCGCCGCGAGCTTCGCCATGACGCCGTCGCATCCGACGGCCGCGTACTCCTGCATCCAGCGCTCCGCCTGCCCCCGGTCGGATGAGAACGGCGAGAGCTCGATGGATTCCCCGGCGGCGGGTTCCGCAAGGCCCGCCCCACGCATGAACGCCGCCAGCTCGCCGCGCCGCTGCTCGAGCGGCAGCGTCGTCAGGTCGCGTGCCTGGTCGTCCACCAGCAGGTCGAACACCAGCAGCTTCGCCGGGGTCTCCGCGGCCAGCCGGCGGACGCGCGTCGCCGCCGGGTGAATTCTCTGCAGGAGGTCGTCGAACGAAAGATGACCATCGCGAACGATCACGATCTCGCCATCGAGGACGAACCTGGCTGGAGGCAAAGCCAGCAACGCCTGCTCGATCTCCGGAAAGTAGCGCCCAAGCGGCTGGCCGGATTTCGACTGCAACGCTACGGTGCCGCCGCTACGGAATGCGAGGCAGCGGAACCCGTCCCACTTCGGCTCGTAAATCCACTGCGCGCCCGAAGGGATCTGTTCCACCGCCTTCGCCTCCATCGGCGGATAGGGCGGAACGATCGGCAGGCCGAGCTGAGGGAAGGACTGAGCGGGAGCCATCGTCGCGCAGCCCTGGATTTACCGTGACGCGCCGGCCCTCTGCCACGTGGCGAGCAGCGCGTCACGGTCGAGCTTCGCGCCGCGAAGGTAGACGGCCGAAATGCGGCGCGTGTTGAGAATGTCCTCGAGCGGATTGGCGTCGAGCACGATGAAGTCCGCGTGCTTACCCGTCGCCAGCACGCCCACGTCCGTTAGCCCGAGCGACTCGGCGGCCCGTGACGTGCCCGTCTCGATCGCTTCCGCCACCGGCATTCCCAGGCGCACGTAGGTGGCCAGCTCATAATGGTCCGAGGAACCGAATGTCTTCGACGGACGGATGCCGGCATCGGTGCCAAGGACAATCCTGGCGCCGGCCGCCCTCATCGCGGCGAAATTGACCTTGAGCATCGCCTCCCGGGCTTCGGCGTTCGCGCCTGGCCTGCAGTCGTTCGCCAGGATGTCCGCGAGAATGGCCGCGGAGAGCGTCCGCGCACTGAAGGGGTCGTTCTCGCACACCTCTCGGCGAACGGGGCCCGTACCGATGCTCGGCACCCAGTACGGCTTCTTCTCCCTGATGAGCGCAATCGTTTCATCGTCGAGCTTCACGTTGCTGACGATGTGGATGATCAGGTCGGGGCCGGCACGCAGGATGTCCTTCTGATCCCTCGCGGTCAAAGCATGGGCGTGGACCTTGATGTTGAGCTTGTGTGCCTCGTCGATGATCGCGTCGTAGACTTCATGCGGCATCGCCGGGTAGGTTTCGTTTCGATCACCGATCCAGATTTTGAGTCGCGTAAGCTTTTTCGCAGCGACTTCCCGCACGGCGGCGCGCGCTTCCCGGGCCGTGATCACTTCGTAGTTGGCCTTCAGCGGACGCGACCCCTTGATCAGGATGTCATCCGGGCCGCCGTCGGGCGGCACGATGCCGGGGTTGAAGATGTACTGGGCGGCCGGCGGATACTTCCCGGCCTTCTGATCCATCTGGAATTGCAGCGAGATGGGGACCGACGCCGTGCCGCCATCGTTGACGGTCCCGACGCCGTAGAATGCCTGGCGTTGAAAATGATCGAGCAGGTTTTCCGGCGTGTAATGCTCGGCCCGCGAGTCGCCGGCCGCTTTCGTATATTTCTCGTAGCCGAAGTGGGCGTGCACGTTGATCAGGGCCGGCATCACCGTCTTCCCCGTCAGGTCGACGCGGGTCGCCCCGGCGGGCGCCGTGACCGAGCCCTTCCTGCCGATCGCCGTAATCATGCCGTTCTCCACGACGAACGCGCCGTCATCGATGGGGGGCGTCGCCGCGGGCCCGATGACCACACGAGCGCCTTCATAGATGACGGCGGGGCCGGCGGCCGGACGGGTCTGCGAAGACACGGCCACCGAGGCGATCGCGCCGAGGACAACACAACACGCCAGCAGTCTGGAGACACGCATGGGGCAACCTCCGGCCGATTCTAGCTCACTGGTTTATTCGGTCTCGGGCTTGCTGATCATGTGCCCGCAGCCGCACTTGCTCGCCCAGAACTCCCAGGCGCGCCAGGTCGCCGTCGAGTAGGGGCCATACGCATCCTGGTTGCGCTCGGCGATCTCTCCCTGGGACAACGACGTGATTTCGCCTCCTAATGCCAGAGCCGTGCTCAGGACGCGGGCATTGCGCGGCAGATACACTGACATGCGCACGACCTCGATCAGGGAGCGGGCGGCGGCGACGAAACCATGACCGCGCATCAGGGCGACGTTGTTGCCGGCCAGCGTTGCGGCCAGGTCCCGTCCCTGCGCCACGTTGGTCACCAGGAGGTTGGTGTCGCCGAAGCGATCGGCGATGTCCCACACCGGGATGTGGGCGCCGGTGAAGCTGCCGGAGTGAATCACCGGGCGCAGCGGGGTGCCGGTGGCGATGCCGTAGGGCAGGATGGCTTCGGCGTGCGCGTGCACGACGGCGATCACGTCAGGGCGGGCTTCATAAACGCCGCAATGGATGAAACGCTCGAGATACAGCGGGCGCGTGTCGCCGCCAACCGGTTTACCCTCGAGGTCGTGCTCGACGATGTCGTCCTGGGTGACGAGCGACGGCGGCACCGAGTGCGACATGAAGAAATGACTGGGATTCTCCGGGTTGCGCATGCTGACGTGGCCATACGCGTCCACGACGTCCTCGTGGGCCAGGATGCGGTTCGCAATCACGAGGTCGGTTCTGATGCGATTGAATTGAGGCACGATTGACAGGTCCCCCCGCCGCTAGAGTCTCATAAGAGACGAGGAACATTCTTGAAGAAGCAGCGCGTTGACAGCGGCGTCGAGATCGCCTTCTACGACACCGGTCATGGCACCCCCATCGTATTCCTCCACAGTTTCGGTCACAACAAGGCGATGTGGTTCCCGCAACTGACCTACTTCGTGGAGCGGGGGTACCGCGTGGTGGCGCCCGACATGCCGGGCCACGGCGACTCGACATTCGATCCGGCACACCACACGGTGGACGCGATCGCGCGGTCGTACATCGAGCTCCTCGACAGGCTTGGGTTGCAGCGTGTGATCCTGGCCGGGATCTCTATGGGCGGCTACATCGCGCTGAGGATGTGGGCGCGCAAGCCGGAGCTGATCGCCGGACTGGTGCTGAGCAACACCAAGGCCAAGCGTGATTCCGACGAGATCGTCGCCCGCCGCCGCGCGCAGATCGCCAATATCGAGCAGCACGGGCTCGCCGAGTTCATCCGGAACGGCGCGCCGAAGCGGCTGTCGCCGACAACACTCGAGCAGCGGCCCTGGGTGCTCGACAGCATCACGATGATGAACTTCACCGTCAGCGCCGAGGCCAATGCCGCCACGCTGGAGGCGATGGCCGTCAAGGAGGACGACACGGCGACGCTCGCGACCATCGACGTGCCGGCGCTGATCACGACTGGCAGCGACGACGTTTTCATTCCGAAGACCGCGGCCGCCGTGCTCCACGAGCGCATCAAGGGATCGCACCTGCACGTCATCCAGGACACCGGGCACGTCAGCAGCCTCGAGAACCCCACCGAATACAATCGCGTGATGGATGACTTTCTACGAGGGGTCGCGTGAAACTGCTGACTTTTGCCCCGAGCGCGCACGCCGCGCCGCGGCTCGGCGCCTATCTCGGCGCCGAGCGCGTCCTCGACCTGTCGCGCGCCTACGCGCACGTCTTTCACGGGCAGGCGCCGGACTGGTTCGGGTCGGTGGGCGCGTTGCTGACCGGCGGGGACCGGGCGCTGGCGCTGGCGCGCGAGGTGCTCGATCGCGCCGGCAGCCACCCGGAGCCCGCGCTGCTCCACGACGCGAACACGATTCTGTTCGGGCTGCCCACCGGATCCAGCCCCAAGGTGCTGTGCGTGACGATGAACTACCTGTCGCACGCGCAGGCCAGCGGCCTCACCAAGCCGTCCGAGGAGCCCTATTTCTTCATCAAGATGGCCAGCCTGCTGACGCCACATCGAGCGCCCGTGCTGCGGTCGAGGACCTCGCAGAAATGCGACAGCGAGATCGAGCTGGCGGTGGTGATCGGCAGGCAGGGCAAGTACATCTCGCGTGAGGCGGCGATGGATTACGTCGCCGGCTACACCGTGGCCAACGATCTCAGCTTCCGCGACCGGCGGACGCTGACGTCCGATCCGAACTCGGCCCGCCTGAACTGGCTCACCCTTAAGAACCTCGACACCGCCGCGCCGATTGGCCCATGGCTGGTCACCAAGGACGAGATCCCGGATCCCTACGACCTGGACATCACGCTCACGCTGGACAATGACCCGCGGGCGCGGCAGTCGGGCAACACGTCGGGCATGATGCACACCATCGCCGACCTGATTCATCACGCCTCCGACGGGCTGACGCTGGAACCGGGCGACGTCATCCTCACCGGAACGCCCCATGAGGTCGCGTTCGGCCATCAGCGGTTCCTGGGCGAAGGTGATATCTTGAGAGCCGAGATCGAGAAAATCGGCGCGCTGGTCAACCCGGTGCAGGTCGAGGGCTAGCGGAGGATACGGTGCTGAGCGAAAAGACCGACACGCGCCGCGAGCTTTTCATCGAAGAACTGCTCGCGAGCAACTTCACGACCTATTTCGCCGCGACGCACCCGAAGTATTCCACCGGCAACAAGGCCTTCCGGTTCACCGCGGCCCCGGTCAGCGCCGCCGTTCCCTATTCGTGGAAGTACCAGGACGCACGGGCAAAGCTGTTCAAGCTGGGCGACCTGCTGACGGTCGAGGAAGCGGAGCGGCGCAACATCAACTTCGTCAACCCGTCGCTCCGGAACTTCATGCCGGCGGCGTCGCTGCCGACGCTGCGCGGCGGCATCCAGCTGCTGCTGCCCGGCGAAAAGGCCTACACCCACCGGCACTCGGCCAACGCTTTCCGCTTTATTCTCGAGGCCCCCGACCACGGCGCGTTCACCATCGTCGAAGGCACCAAGATTCCGATGCACCCCGGTGACCTGGTGCTGACGCCGAACTGGACCTGGCACGATCACCACAACGAGTCGGCCTCGCACGCCATCTGGTACGACGGCCTCGACGTGCTGCTGGCGTACATGATGGGCGGCGTGTTTTCCCAGGAGTTCAAGGACGCCGCAGGCGGGTCCTATCAAAACGTGCAGCGCCCTGCCGAGCCGCTAGTGCACTGCTACGACGCCGGACTGGTGCACCGCAAGAAGATGTTTCCGGATCACGTCCCGGCATCCGACAACCCCCTGCTGTACTACCCTTACAGCCGATCGCGCCAGGCGCTGCAGAACCTGCTCGACGCCGGAGCCGGCAACGAGCACGACGGCGTGCTGATGGACTACGTCAACCCCGTGACTGCGGGCCCGACCTTCCCATCGATGAGCACCAGCCTTCGAATGGTCCCGGGCAAGGCCACGCTCGAGGCCCGGCATCGGACCGAGAACGTCATGTTCATCACGATGGAAGGCTCGGTGACCTTTCACCTGCCGGACAACCAGACGTTCCGGACGGCACCGTTCGACGTCACGGCGATGCCGTCCTGGGTGCCCTACACGGTCACCAACACGGAGAAAGAGCCGGCGGTGCTGTTCTCCAACAGCGACCGGCCTCTCTTCGAGAAGCTCGGGTTCTACCGCGAAGCCGAGGTCTGAGCCAGCTCCGCGCGGGTGATCGCCCCGGTCAGGTCGATGATCTTGGCGTAGGCGCGCGCGACCGCCTCGAGGCCGGCCGGCGGCACGATCTCGGCGCGGTCGCCGCTGGAGCTGTGATACACCGGCGAGTCGAGCAGCTGAAGCGAGGTCATCCGGGAGAACGGGCCGATCCCGCCGCCGTCATACATCTCCCAGTCCCAGATCGCGATGCCGAACGTCCGGTAGGTGTCGAAAGCCAGCGACGCGAGCTTATCGCTGCCGTTGATCCACCATCGCTTCGGGGCAGCGGTCGCCGTGGTCCTGAAGATGCCCGAGGCGCCGAACGAGCTCATTTGCGTCACGGACGTGTGCTCCGAGTTGATGACCAGCACGACGTTCTTCAGCAGCGTGTCGCGCTGCGCCAGGATCGCGTTGGCACCCTGACCGCCGTCGGTCTGCCCCGCCGTCGCCACAAACTTGATCGTCCGCTTGCGCTCGGCCTGCGGTACTTTCGCGAAATACTCGGCGACGCCAAGCAGCGTCGCGACGCCGGATGCATTGTCGAACGCCCCTTCGAAGAGCCCATCGTGATGCGCGAGGATCAGGACTTCTTCGGCACTGGTGCCGGGCACTGTGGCCCAGACGTTGTGGCTCTTGAGACCAGGCCGTTCCTCGGCGATCAGCTTGAGCGCGACGGTGACCGGTCCCTTGACCATCAGCGCCTTCAGCGCATCCGCATCAGTGGTGCCGATGGAAAAAGTCGGCACCTTCGGGGCCGGAGAGAACGAGTTCGAGATGTTGCCTGGGATGTTGACGTTGACGAGCACGGCGGCGGCGCCTTTTTCCACGGCGCGCAGCAGGGCGCCGTTCGAACGCGCGGTTCCCTGGAAGGCGTTGGGACGCGGGTCGCTGTGCAGGAACACCAGCTTGCCCCTGACGTCGCGGCCCGCGAAGTCGAGCTCCGAGCCGACACCCAGCCAGACGATCTCGAGCTTCAGGCCGGCCGCCGGCGAGTTGACGGACTTCTCCGCGGGGTAGATCGAGGTCGGATTCAGCGTGGCACCGCTGCCCGTCGCCGTAAAGCTCCAGTCGGTGGCGACCCACTGCGGCGTCAGATTGACCGGCTGCATCTGGACGTTCTGCAGCCCGTACTCGCGGAACCGGGCGGCGATATACTCCTCGGCTTCCGCGCCCGCCTTCGATCCCGGCAAACGTCCCCAGAACCGCTCCCCAGCCTCGTGGTGCTTCCGCGCGATCACCGTCAGCGCAAGGACGTGCTGTTTCAGGCGCTTCCCGTCGATGCGCCCGTATTTCTCGTCGCCTTGGGCGAGCGGCATGCTGATGTAGCTCGACTCGAGCTCGAAGGCATGTTCCTTCACGGGCGCGGGTGGCGCGCCCCGCTGCGGCTCGGCGGCCACACCGGCGGTCACGAGCGCGAACAGGACGATGCAGGCCTGGGGCTTCAACAAGGACGACCTCCTCAGGTCGGACCAGCGGAGAGGGAAACGATCAGTCCACACGCAGCAGGGTGGGATTGATCGTTCCCTGCGCGAACGCCGTAATGGGCATCAGGACGACGACGCTCGTGACCAACGCCAACCGGAGTCGGGCCGCCGCCACTGCTAACCTTGTCATCCGGGCTTCTCCGTCTTGATGCGCCTTCTGGCGAGGTCACCGGACACACCGGCAATCCTATATAACACGGGGAGCCGTTATAAACTGCCCCAAGGGGTGCCGATGAGAATCCACAGAAACGGCCGAATTTGTCTCCACAGGGCGCTGGCAGGCGTGGCGGTCCTGGCGGTCCTGGCCGCCGCCGGCGGACGCATCGGCGCGCAGGGCGGAGGGCGAGGCGCGCAGCAGCCCGAAAACGTGCTGGCTGGCGTGATCGATCTGCACCACCACCAGGAGCCGGATGAGCGTGAGCGGAACATGGACATCATCGACGCGTCCCTGTACGCCCGGCTGCGCGGCATGCGCGGCGCCGTGTTCAAGTCACACGGCCAGCAGACCGCCACCACCACCTGGCTCGCCGCGAAGATGGTTCCCAACTTCCTCGCCATCCCGGTCATCGACTTGAACCTGGTTCACGGAGGCCTGAACAGGCACGCCGTGGAGAACTTCGCGACGCTCGTCAAGAAGCCGCAGAACCCGGCTGCCGACGTCGGATTGGTGATGCTGCCGTCCGAGACGTCGTGTTACCAGCGGCAGGTGGAGAAGTCCAACGAGGAATGCGTCGCGATTTCGAAGGATGGCAAGCTGCTGCCGGAGACCGTCGCGATCATCGGCCTCGTGAAGAAATACGGGTTCGTGCTGGGGAGCGGTCACGCATCCCCCGAGGAGTGCGTGCTGCTGGCGCGGGAAGCGCAGCGTCAGGGCGTGCCGTTCACGGTCACGCATGTGAACCTCAACACCACGCCCCCGATGCTCGACCTCGCGCACATGCAGGAGGTCGCCAAGGCGGGCGGCTACCTGGAGTTCGCAAGTCAGTCGCAGCGGCCTGGCAACCCGACGCTGGAACAGAGGAACACGCGGACCGCCGATCTGATCCGCAGGCTGGGTCCCCAGTTCGCGATCCTCGAGACCGACCTGGGCCAGGTCAACAACGAGCCGGCGCCCGATGGTCTCGCCGCCTTCGTCATGAACCTCCGCGCGAAGGGGTTCACGAAGGAAGAGACCGACATGATGACCAAGATCAATCCGGCGAAGCTGCTTGGTCTGCCGCCGCCCACGGGTGCCACCCGCTAAGTAGAGGAGGCCTTCAGGCCTCCGGTCCCTCGGCCAGGCCTCCAGCCCGCTATGGCGTTTTCACCACGTCCTTGAGCGGAAGATCATCCGGACGCACGCGCACGACCTTGCCGCCCTCGAAGAACGCCCAGAACTGCAGGATGCCGTTGGACGTCGAGTATTGCCACCGCGGACCTGCGATATCGTTGGGCGCTCCATACATCGCCCGAATCTCCGCCTCGGTTTTCCCGATCAGCGAGATGGTGAGCTCCGAATCGGGCGGCCTGGTGGCCTGCCGCTGGCGCCGCGCCAGGGTGCCGCGCATCGAGTTGCCGAGCGTGTTGTTCCCCTCGTGGCACGCGTACTCATAGATCTGGTACGGCTCCGTCTCGACCGCGCCGACGTTGTCGTTGTATTTCAGGACGCGATCCTTTTCCCATGGCTGCATGAACGTCCACGGCCGGGTCCAGGTTTTCGGGTCGCTGATCGTGACGTAGTAATGGATCCGGTTGCGATTGATCGGCACGAACCGCTCGGTGATATGGAAGTTGCCGAACGGGACCCCGGCCTCCGCGAACGCGCCGACCGACCCGCCGCTCTGCTTGTTGGTGTAGTTTCTGGTCTCGACGACCAGGGTATTGCCCTCCCAGCGGCCGCGCGAATCGCCCATCCACCCGCCCATCTCGCCGCCGAGATGAGGCCGGCCGTCCAGCGGGATGATGCGGGTGTTCAACCGCTCGTGCGCCAGCATCACCCAGCCTGGTGACTGCATCAGGTATTGCGCGCTGTTGTAGCCCATCGTCGTGGCGGGCACTTGTGTCGCAATGCACCGCTCGGCGAGGTCGTAGTCGGTCCAGTGCCGGATCTCGACGCTGTTGTCGGTGCCGCCCCCTTCGGTCGGCGGATGCAGCCGGACGTGCGCCGCCTGGATTGCCTTGGCCTCCGGCGTGAGCGGCGGGATCCGTCCGTCCGCCGGATCCTCGATCAGCGCGGTCCGGTTGTCATAGACGTAGGCCTGGGGCGTCCAGAACGAGTTATAGGCCCTCAGGCGATCGAGCTCGGCGACCGTCGCCTTCTTGCAGCGCTCGTCGTTCTGGTTGCATAGCGGCTCGTTGTCTCCGCGTGCCTTCGCGCGTGCCTCAATCTCGGCATCGGTGAACGTTCTCTTCCCGGCGAGATTCGCGGGCCGCTGCATCGGCACCGTCGTGTGGTTGTCCCACACGCCCTGCAGATCCGGATCGCCCCACGGTGTTTTCGGCGGGGTGTAGGTTGAGGCGGGTACCTTGAACGCCGGCTCGCTCTGGGTCTGCCCCGCGGCGACCGTCCCGGTCAGCCATGCGGCCACGCCGACGGCGGCCAGCGATCCGGCGGAAATCAACAGACGATGGCGCATCTCAACCTCCACAACAGCGTGATTCTACGGGCGGCCCCGGCACGAGTCAATTTAGCCACGCGGCGGCGAAACGAACTCCCCGTAGTGAAATTCCTCGATATATTCCTGGCACCGGAACTGGAGGAGCTGCATGTTCGGCTCGATCCGGCGATAGAGCGGCAGGCTGATCTTCCACGGGCGCGTGAAGACGTTCGGATCCTCGATCGTCGCCTCGTAGTTGATGTGATCCCGATCGATCATGGTGTAGCGCTCGATCACGTGCAGGGCGTCGGTGTGATAGTTCCCCGCCCGGTCGAACCAGGTCTGATCGTTGAAGCCCCTGACGTCGATGACCAGCGTATCGCCGTCCCACCGCGCGTTCGACCACCCCATCCACGAATCGATCGGGGCCTCGTCCTTGCCATTCATGAAGATCTCGCGCCGCGCATAGGAGAACTGGTAGACCATCCACATCCGGTTCGGACTCTGGAAGATCTGAAACGGGTGCGGCAGATACGTGGCGCGCGGAATGCCGGGAAGGAAACAATTCAACTCGGGGTCGGCGTTCAGATGGCGGCCCGGCTTGCCGGGCAGCGCGTTCTTGCGGTTCTCCTCGCGCTTGGCGAGCGCTTCCGGCTTGTAGGGAATCGTCCCGCCCTCGACGACGCTCAGGCCAGGAGGGCGGGCACCCCACGCGCCTGTGACAAAGATCGGCGATGGCCCTCCCTCGTGCTGCTCCAGATCCCAGTTGGCGGTCGACATCGCCTGCCAGATCCCATTGAGATCGGGCTTCTTGTCCCACGACGTTCGCGGGATCGCGCCGCCCTGCGTCTGCACCGGACGCTCGCCAATCGTGACCAGCGCCGCCAACACGACTGCTACCACCGGTGCCGTCCCCTTGAGAACGCGCGCCCACTGCTTGCGCATCTGCTCGACCTCCTTCGGGTCTCACGATATATTAGCCGCACTCCTGATGATGGACTTTCTCGTGCGCCTCGAGGCCACCGGCCTCAGCACCTGGCTTCGCGAGTCGCCGTCAATGCTCGCTTTCCCGTTCGTGCTCGTGCTGCACACCCTTGGGCTTGGATTGATCGTGGGCAGCAGCCTGGTCGTGAACCTGCGGATACTCGGCGCGGCGTCACGCATTCCGCTCAAGCCCCTGGAGGCATTCTTCCCGATCATGTGGTTCGGGTTCTCGATCAACGCCATTTCCGGTCTGATGCTGCTGGCGAAATCCGCCACCACCGTGGGAGTGAGCGGAATCTTCTGGGTCAAGATTGCGCTGATCGCACTGGCGATCACCGCCCTCGCCCGGATCAAGCACACGCTGTTCGCGGATCCGCTCCTCGACACGCGACCGGTGCCCGCCAGCGCCCGGGCCCTGGCTGTGGCCTCCATCCTGCTCTGGACGGGAGCGATTACGGCGGGGCGCCTCATGGCTTACATCGGACCCACTCAACCCGAAGCGAGCATTCTGTTCGGATCGCGATAGGTCACATTCAGAGATGAACCTGGCGCACCTGCATCTCCTGTTGAACCATGTTCCCACCGTGGGTTTTGCGGTCGGCGTGTGCCTCTTCATGATTGCGCTCGTCTACAAGGACGACAAGCTGCAGCGACTGAGCCTGGGACTGGTGTTCCTGGTCGCGCTGCTGTCGCTCCCCGTCTACCTGACCGGCGTCGCCGCCGGCGAGATCATCCAGGACCGTGCCGGCGTGTCAGCGGCCTTGATCCGAAGCCACGAGGACGCGGCCCTCTCGGCGTTCGTCGTCATGCAGCTCACCGGCGGGGCCGCCTGGCTCGCCTTGTGGCAGCTCCGTCGCTACTCCAGGCCGCTGCGCGGCAGCATCCTGAGCGTCGCACTGCTGTCGATCGTGTCGCTGGCGCTGATGGCACACGCGGCCAACGTCGGCGGCGCCATCCGGCACCCGGAGATCCTCTCGCTCGACGACACCGCGGCGCCGGTGGCGCCGCTGGCCATGGCCTGGGTGGCAAGCGCGACCGTGCGGTCATTCGTAAATGAGACGGAGTGGGTATGGCCGGCGAGCGAGGTGATTCATTTCATCGGCCTGGCCCTCGCGTTCGGCGTCGTGCTCCTGATCAATCTTCGAATGCTCGGCATGATGAAATCGGTGGCATTCGCTGACCTGCACCGGGCGCTGCCCTGGGGGATGCTCGGCTTCGGGGTCAATTTCGTCACCGGCATGATGTTCTTCATCGGGGTGCCGGCGCAGTACACGACCAACGCTCCGTTCCAGTGGAAGATCCTCTTCATGGTCCTGCTCGGCTTCCACCTTCTCTACTTCACGTCGTACGACAAGGCCTGGGCCGTGGGACCTGGCGACGACGCGCCGGCTGCGGCCAAGGTTGTCGCGGCGTCGGCGATCGTGCTGTGGATCGGGGTCGTGTACTTCGGCCGCATGCTGCCCTACCTGGGCAACGCGTACTAGATGACGCTGGCCCTGATCGTGGGTCTGGTGGTGCTCGGCGTGCTCGCCCTGGTCGGCGGCGTGGGCTATGCGATCGACAGGATCGCGGAACGCCGCGAACAATGACCGCTGACTGCATTAAGATCGGCGTTTGAACAAGGAGCAAAGTATGACAAGGCTGGCACGTGTAGGTCGATGCGGCTGCGCGCTGATCACCGGGCTGATGGTCCTGCTGCCCGCCGCGGCATTCGCCCAGGCGGCTATCACCGGGGTCGTCAGGGACACCTCCGGCGCCGTCCTGCCAGGCGTGACGGTAGAGGCGGCGAGCCCCGCGCTGATCGAGAAAGTGCGCTCGGTCGTGTCCGACAACGGCGGCCAGTACCGCATCGTTGACCTGCGCCCCGGCGCGTATACGGTCACCTTCACACTGCCGGGGTTCACGACGTTCAAGCGCGAGGGCGTCGAGCTGAGCGGGAACTTCGTCGCCACCATCAATGCGGAACTGCGGGTGGGCACGCTGGAAGAAACGATTACCGTGACCGGTGACACACCGGTCGTCGACGTCCAGAGCGTGGGACGGCAGCGGGTGATCAGCACCGAGACGCTGGACGCGCTTCCCATCAACCGCATGCCCCAGTTCGTGGCAGCGATGATCCCCGGGGTGAACGTCAGCACGCCTGATGTCGGCGGCAGCGTGGGCACGGTCCCGACCGGTGCGGCGCTCACGGTCCATGGCAGCCGCAGCACTGACCTGCAGACGCTGTCCAACGGCCTCTCCCTGAACGCCCTCCAGACCGGTTCGTCACCCCAGGGGGTCGCGAACATGAGCCAGTACCAGGAGATTTCGATCGACATCGGGGCGGCCGATGCGTCGCAGCCGTTCGGGGGGGTTCGCACCAACCTGATCCCCGCCGAAGGAGGCAACCTCGTGAGGGGGTCGTTCCTCGGCGCGTTTGCCAACACGTCGATGCAGACCACCAATTTCACCTCGGACCTCGAGGCCCGCGGGCTCGCCACGCCGAACAAGATCCGGCGCATCTGGGACCTTAATCCGACGCTGGGGGGGCCGATCCTGCGGGACACACTCTGGTTCTTCACCTCCTACCGCCATACCGGTGCCTGGAACTACGCCAGCGTCTTCGCCAACCGGAACGCAGGGAATGCGAACGCCTGGACCTACGATCCCGACCCGAGCCAGCGCGGGGTGACGAAGATCAACGCCTCGTCGATCACCGGCCGTGCCACCTGGCAGGCGGCACAGAAGCACAAGTTCAACTTCGGCTACGAATACAACAACGTCTGCACCTGCGACAGCGTGAGCGCGACGGTCACGCCTGAGGCATCTCCCAGCACCTGGTTCGGTCCCAAGCACAACGTCGCCATCGACTGGGCGTCCCCGGCCACGAACCGGATGCTGATCGACGGCAGCTTCCTGTTCTTCAACCTGTACCGGGTCGGCAACCCCGTGCAGTCGTCGCCGATCCGGGTGTCCGAACAATCCAACAGTCTGAACTATCGAGGACAGGAGATCTTCAGCACCGAAGCCACGATGATCAAATATGCCTACCGGCTCTGGCTCTCGTACATCACCGGCTCGCATGCATTCAAGGTTGGCTTCAACGACTCGCAGGCGTCATCGGACCGCTACAACTACCTGATCGACCCGGCGCGGCCGCCGCTTCAATATCGATTCAACCTCGGCGTACCCAACCAGTTCACCCAGTTCGCGGAGCCATCGGTCGGCAACTCGAAAATCGACCACGACATGGGGATTTTCGTGCAGGACAAGTGGAGCGTGCGGCGCCTGTCGTTGTCTGCCGGACTGCGGTTCGACTACTTCACCACCAGCTTTCCGGAGATGCATCTCGGTCCCACGGCGTATACGCCGGATCGCAACATCACCACACCCGAGACGCAGGGCCTGAGCTGGAAGGACATCTCCCCCCGCACCGGCATCTCGTGGGACATCTTCGGTAGCGGAAAAACGGCCGCGAAGGTCAGTCTGAATCGCTACGTCGCCGGTCAGGCGCTCGGGGGGGCCAACGGCACGAACCCGCTGATCGGAGGGCCGGGGGCGACGCAGCTCTTCGGCGATCAGCTCGTCCCGACCGCACGACTCGTGGGGAATGTGGCGCGCAGCTGGACCGACAGCAACCGGAACTTCGTCGTCGACTGCAATCTGACCAGCCAGGCGGCCCAGAACCTCGCCGCCACCGGCGGCGACATCTGTGGCGCCGGTAACGCCGACTACGGCAGCAGCCGACCGGGAGCGACCTACGACCCCGAGGTCCTCGGCGGGTGGGGGAACCGCGGTTACAACTGGGAATTGACCGCCGGCGTCCAGCACGAAATCCTGCCCGGCGCGTCGGCGGAGGTGAGCTACTACCGCCGGACCTACGGCAACTGGCCGGTGATCGATAACCTCGCGGTCACCGCCAGCGACTTCACGCCCTTTACGATTGCGGCACCCCTCGACCCCCGGCTTCCGGATGGCGGCGGCTACCCGGTGACGGCGCTCAACGTGGTGCCGGCGAAGTTCGGGCTCGAGCAGAACTACATCACGCACTCGTCCAACTACGGGGAGCAGACCGAGCGCTGGCACGGCGTCGACGCGACGATGAACGTGCGGCCGCGGCCGGGACTGGTGTTCGGTGGCGGCGTGAGCACCGGCCGGTTGCTCGTCGACCAATGCGAGATCGTGCAGGCGCTGCCCGAAACGTCGCCGCTGACGCCGGCGGCGTTCTGCCGCGTGGAGGAGCCGTTCCAGACCAGTGTCAAGGTGATTGGCTCTTACATCGTGCCGCGCATCGACGTGCAGATCGGGGGCACGCTCCAGAGCCTGCCCGGACCCATGCTGGCCGCGAACTTCGTAGCAACCAACGCGATGGTGAGCCCGTCGCTCGGCCGTCCTCTGTCGGGAGGCGCGGCCAACGCCACGGTAGTCATTCTCGAACCCAGCTCGATGTATGGAGAACGCCGGAACCAGGTCGACCTGCGCGTGGCGAAGGTCATCAACATTCAAGGGACCAGGCTCACCGCCGGGCTGGACATTGCGAACGCCCTCAACGCGAACCCGGTGCTGACCTACAGCAACGCGTTCGCGACCTGGCTCAGGCCGCAGTCGATCCTGACCGCCCGGTTCTTCAAGGTGTCGGTGCAGGCGAGCTTCTGACACCGGGCCGGAGGTTCATCAGGTCAGTGACTTGATGAACCTCAACACCGTGCGGGCCCACGCCGCATCCGCGGCTGCCGGCGGAGCGGCGCCGTCGAACGACACGGCGGCTTCCAGGTCGGCGCCCATCCGCACGGCCAGCGCGTTGACGAGGCCCACGCCGCCGCTGAGGCCGAAGCCGATCGCACCGAGCCGACCCGTGCTGTCGGCGCGGTTCTTCAGCCACACGGCCGCGGCATGAAGGTCCTCCCTCATCTTCGCTCGATCGAGCGTGGCGAACAGCGCGCCCGCCTTTTCATCCTCGCCGGGATAACCACCGGCCGATGTCAACGTGTCCGGCGCGAACGTCATGAAGCTCGAGAGCGCAAGCCGGCGGGCGGTGTCTTCGATGTGCGGGTTGAGCCCGTGGTTTTCATGGACGACGAGGATCGCGGGGAGGCGCTCGACCCCGCCCCATCCTGCGCGCGGGCGTGGCCGAACCAGCAAGCCGCCGATCGCCCCGTGGCCGGCGGGTGACGGCACGCTTACCCGGGAGCTCACGAGGCGCGAGTCCGTCGGGGACACCTGCTGGGCCGCCGCGTAGTTCGGCATCAGCTGGTCGACCATCGCTGCGGCCGCCGCGGCGGAGACCGCCACCTTCGTGACGCGATCTATGAACGCGCGCCGGTCGATGGGCGATCCTCCCTCAAGGAACATTACCTGTCGTCCGTGTACCGGGATGGCGCCGCAATCTGCAGCTCGTTCCAGCCGATGCTGGGATCGCAGATGAAATTGACCTGGTTCCGCGGCAGCGGCGGATCCGTCTTTTCGTAGTGCCAGGTGAACGTGTACGGCGTCTTCAGAAATAACTGATCCTCGATCGTGTAGGTGATGTCCATCCTCGTGCCGCTGAGCCTGGTCCAGCGCTCCGTGACCTTCTTCATGGCGGAACTGGGCACATGGGTATGGTCTTCGATGCCATCGGGATTGAATGTGAAGTTCGAGGTCTCGATCACCAGGTCGCTGCCCTCGTACCAGCCAATCGCGTGTCCGTGGAAGAACAACTGGTGCGGTCCCGGGTGTTTCCGCCCATCCATCCACACGACGCGCCTCACGCCTTCGGTGAACGCGTCATTCGGGGACTCGATGTGGAGCTCGCCGGCACCGAGTTGGAACACCGACCCGACATACCTGTCCTGAATCGCCGGCAAGGTGTTCGGGATACACAGATGCTTTTCAGACATGTGTTCGTCCCGGAACTCCATCCAAGCCAGGCCGCGCTTGTTGAGGACGTCCTTGAGGCCCACGTCGGCGCCGCCCTTGGCTTCCCAGGGCAGGGAGCACCGGGTCATCGGGCCGCCAGACGGATCCTTGATGGCCGCGCAGGCCTGATGCGGATCGAAATCACGCCCGGCGGCGGCGATTTGCCAGAACCCGCTGAAGTCGGGGACTTGCTTGATTTCGAGGGTCGTCGATTCGGGGCGCTGGGCCGCGAGATCGGTTCCGGCGAGTGCCAGCAGAGCGACGACCGCGAGGCGTCTGACACCCACCGGCGTTGGGAACGGCAGGTTAGCGGAAGGCGTCCAGCTCGCGGATGTTCATCTTGGTCCCGTCTTCCAGGATGATGTTCGCGATGAAGACGCCCTTGCCGGCGGCCTTCTTCGGCGGGTTGCCTTCGAGGGTGATGTTCTTCCCCAGCAGCATCTCGCTGGTGATGCCACGTCTCCGGAGGTCGGTGATGCCGAGCCCGAAGGCCACCCACTTCACCGGCTTCCCGTCCTCCATCACTTCGAGCGTGATCTCCGAGTGCGGGTTCACCAGCTTGACGGTCTTGACCAGCCCTTTGACCGAGATGGTCTTGGTGGCGTCCCAGAAATTCGCGATCGAGTGATGCGCCTCCACGGAGGTTGTTGAGAGAAAGGCGCCGGCCAGCAGGACGGCCGCAAGACGAGTCCGGGGTCTCATGGTTCTCTCCATCGAATCGGTACTACTGTTATTTCGGAGCGTCGGCTCCCAGCCCACCCACCAGCAACGCCCGTCCGTCAGGCAGGGTGACGTTGACGCCGTTCGCCTTGGCCGTGCCGTCTCTCGCCTGATAGCCGGCAACCTTGATCCCGGTGCCGACCGGAACGTCGGTCTTCTTCAAGCCGCGGCGCAGGAGCGTGTTCGGCGTCCCCATCTCGATCGCCCAGTTCTCCGTCGTGCCGTCGACCTTCTTGACGTCGACATGGATCCACGCGTGCGGGTTGATCCATTCCACTTTCGTGACGCTTCCGGTGAGCTGGATCGGCCTATTGATGTCGAACTCGGCCGGGAAGGAATGGTGCGCGACCAGCTGCGCCCCGCCCGTCACGAGAAGACCGCCTATGAGTGCCGCTAAGAGCATGCTGCGCATGGCTTGATTTCTCCGTGGAAAGCGCGACCTTGGGTGATGAAAATGAAGATATCACAGGCCGAGCAGGCGTGCGGCATTTCCGCCCGCGACCGCGCGCAGTTCCTCGGCGTTGAACACCCCGGAGGTCTGGAGTCCCCGGACGTGGTCGCCCATGGTCGTAAACGGGTAATCCGTGCCGAACAGAATCTGCGACGCCGGCACGGTCTTCCTCAGCGCCGACATCGCGATCGGGTTCGATTGCTGAGCCGTGTCGTAGTAGAACCGCTGCAGCGCGAGCAGCCGCTCACGCCCGGCCGCCCGTGAGACGTCGTTGGGCGCAATCACCACCGCTCCATCCGGTCCCACTGCCATCTCCCGGGCGACGAACCGCGACATCGCGAACGGCAGGGTGCCGCCTGCGTGCGAGAAGATGAAGCGCACGTTCGGGGACCTCACCGCGGTTCCCCCTTCGACGAGGCTGATGATGGCCCGCGTGGTGTTGAAGCCGTATTCCGCGACCGTATCGCCGACGCCCGCAATCTCGGCGCGGCAGCAGAAGGCGGGCGTCGGGTGGCAGTAGGCGATGGCCCGCCGGCGATTGAGCTCGTCGAACACGCGCGCGAACGCGGGGTCGCCGAGCCACTTGTCGCGATAGCTCGTGGCGAAGCAGAATCCGTCAGTCTTGAGCGCGTCGGACGCGTAGGCAATCTCGTCGAGCGCCGCATCGATGTCGGGCAGCGGCAGCACCGCGAAGAAGCGGAACCGGCGCGGATGGTCGGAGACGAGACGTGCCCCGTATTCGTTCAGCTCGCGCGCGTAGGGGCGCAACACCGCGTCGTCCTTGAACTCGGCCCCCGGCCCGGCAAGATAGGTTGCCGCCCAGTTAATCGACAGGTCGATGCCGGCGCGATCCATGGCGTCGATTGCTCTGGCAGCCGTCCAGCCCGCGAACTGCGACGGGACGAGATCTTTCGATGCCAGCAGCGCCGACCACTTCGGCGACACGTAGTGGTGGTGGATGTCGATCCAGCGGAGCGGCAAGGGCGCCTGCGAGGACGCGCCCGCGGCGAGCGCACCGGCGCCAACAGCCGCGAGGCCGCCGAGAAAACGCCGACGTGAGAAGCGGTGAGGATCAGTGCCGATTCTCACCCCGTTGCGGGTATGTGTCAGAAGCAATGCGCGCTACGTCTGCAGCGGAAGCAGGCGCAACGCGTTGTCGCGATAGATGGTGGTGAGCTCGGCGGCAGTGAACGCGGCGGAGTCGGTCATGCCTTCGACGTCAACGTCGATTGTGCTCCACGGATAGTCGGTGCCGAACAGAATCTGCGACACGCCCACGACCTTCTTGAGCGCGGGCATCGCGGCGGCATTGGCCGCCTGCGCCGTGTCGAAATAGAAATTGTTGCGGAGGTAGTAGAGCCGTTCGCCCGGTTTCGGAGTGCCATTGAGCTTGGGCGCCACCGGCTCGCCGACGACACGTTGGATCATGTACGGCAAGGTGCCGCCGGCGTGCGACATGATCCAGCGGATATTCGGATACCTCTTCGGTGCGTCGTGGTTCAGCAGGCTCATGATCGCCATCGTCGTATCGTTGCCGTACCAGACGGTGGCGGCGGTCACCCCGTCGACGAGATCGAGGGCCCAGTCCGCCTCGTTCGGATGCGTGGCGACGACGGCGCGACGCCGGTTGAGCTCCTCGAGGACCGGGTCGAACTTCTTGTCACCCAGGTAGGAGTTGCCGACGCTGGTCGCCATGTAGAAACCGGGGGCTTTGAGCGTGTTGATCGCGTAGTCGATCTCCTTCAGGCTGCCCTCGACGTCGTGCTGCGGCAGCACCGCGAACAGGCGGAAGCGGCCCTTCGAGTCGGCGCAGACCCTCGCGCCGTAGTCGTTGGTCTCGCGGGCCAGGGTCCGGGCGATCTCGCCGGTGTAGATCGACCCACCGTTCTTGTGCAACTGCGCCATCCTCGTGAAGTAGGTCGCCGCTGACGTATACGCGAGGTCGATCCCGTACTTGTCCAGGCCTTCGATGGCGATGGCCGGGGTCCATTCCTTGCGGGTCAACGGTTCCCGGTCGTACTGAGACACCCGGATCCCGTACGAGTTCAGGTACTTCGTCAGCCCAGGCGACTGATAGTGATGGTGGAAATCGACGCGCCGCGGCCGGCCTGCGGGGGCCTGCGTCAGTACGTCGGCCTGCGTCGCGATGACGGCGCCGACGGTCGCAGCCGCGACGGTCGTGAGGAACTCGCGGCGATCGCTCGTGCCTGGCACCGGAGCAGGTGTCTTCAATCGTTCGGTCATCGTGTCACGTCCTCTCGATTAAGTCGCGCCTGAGCGTCACTCCGAGGCCGGGGGCCTGCGGCACCTTCATGTAGCCGTCTTTTTCCAGTACCGGCGCGTTCTCGAAGATCGACCAGCCCTCGAAGATATTGCCGATCGGCGGCTCGTGGATGAACTCGACGATCGGCGCGTTCGGAATCGACGCGACGAGGTGGATGGTACAGATGCTGGCCAACCGTCGCTCGAAGCTGGCCCCGTGCGGCGACACCTGCTTGTTCTCGGCGGCCGCCATCACAGCGATCTGACGTGACATCAACGGGCCCACCCGAATGACCTCTGGCATCAGGATATCGAAGCAGCCGTGGTCCAGCATGCCCTTGAATTCATGGATGCCCCAGTTCGATTCGCCGCCGGCCATCGGAATCTCGACCAGCCGATTGAGCTCGCCCAGCAACTCGAACGCATAGCGCGGCAGCGGCTCTTCAAGCCAGTACACGCCCAGGCGCTGATACTCGCGCGCCGTGTCCACCGCGCGTTTGAAGTTCCAGAGCGTCGGATCCTCCCCGCCCGCGTCGGCGTTGCCAGGCGCCTTGTTGCCATCGGTCAGGATGTGGAACTCGGGGTCGGTCGCCTTCCGGACTTCCTCAATGACGCGCACGTCGTCCTTCAGGGTCTCGAAGCCCGAGCGCAGCTTGATGGCGCGCCATCCGTCGGCCTTGAGCCGTGCCGCCATCTCGCCACGTTCTTCGGGCGTCCCGATACCCCACATGGCGGCGTAGGGCAGAACCCTCTCTCGAGTGCCGCCCCACAACTTATAGAGCGGCTGATCGACGGCTTTGCCCAGCAGGTCCCAGAGCGCAATCTCCACAGGAGCGCCCCACTCCCGGTACGGCGCGTACAGAACGGCCGCGTGCCGATTGATGTCGAACGGATCACGGCCGACGAGCAGGGCCTGCACGGTCTTGAGCGCGCCCGGATCGATCCCGGGGCCGATACCGACCAGCCCCTGATCCGTGTGAACTTCCGTCATCGTGAAGCCGCCGATGGTGACGGGCAGGCCGCCGCCGGTGACACCGACACGCCGCGGGACGATGCCGGCATCCTTGACCAGCCGGATCTTGATCAGGCGGACGTCGGTGATCTTGAACTTGGCCGCACCCGCCTGCCTCGGCAGCATCACGCCGAGCCCGGCAAGCGCTGGCAGGGTCTTACAGAAATCGCGCCGCAGCATCGTGTCCTCCCGTGTTGACGAACTATTCTTGCAACGCGCCGCTTACGTCCGGTACTTCGGGAACAGCCGGAGCGCGTTCCCGGATTCAACGGCGCGCAGCTCGTCGCCGCTGAACACACCGGACAGCCCGGCGGCATGATCCGCAAGCGGCGACGCCCGTCCGCCTGAATCCGACGCTGGATAATCGGTTCCGAAAACGATCTGCGAGATCGGCACGACCCTGCGGAGCGCGCCGAGCGCTACCACGTTGGTCTGCTGCGCCGTTTCGTAGAAGAAACGCCGCAGGATGGCGAGCCGCTCCGCGCCGCCGTTGCGCGAGGTATCGCTCGGGTCCAGCATCACCATCCCGTCGGGGCCCACGGGCAGCTTCCGGCCGACGATGCGGGCCAGCAGAAATGGCATGGTTCCGCCGGCATGCGCAAAGACCCAGCGAATCTCCGGGTAGCGGGCGGCCGTGCCGCTCTCGAGCAGGCTCACGATCGTGCGCGTCGTATGCGTCGCGTACTCGATGGTCGACTGACTGGGGACACCCGGCACCAGATTCTCGCAGCACGGCGAATCCTGCGGATGGGTGAAGACCACCGCCCTCCGCCGGTTGAGCTCCTCATAAAGCGGGGCGAATACGGGATTCCCATGCCAGACCCTGTCATAGGGGGTTCTCATGACAACGCCGTCCGCCTTCAGCACGTCGAACGCGTAGACCGCTTCCTTCACGCTGCCGTCGATGTCCGGTAGCGGCAACGTCGCGAATGAGCCGAAACGGCCAGGGTAGTCCACGCCCAGCTTTGCGTTGTACTCGTTGACCTGCCGGGCTACCGCACGGATCGCGGCGAGATCGCGGCCATGCCAGATGCCAGGCGATGCCAGCGACAGCAGGCTCGTCGCGACCCCGGCCCGGTCCATGTCTTCGAGATGCTTCGACAGCGTCCAGGAGTTCATCGGGTCCCCGATACGCTGCGCCTTGAGGAACGCCCGCCATGCGGGCGGCACCGAGTGGGTATGGAAATCGATGCGGTGCGGCTTCCCCGCTTGGGCTGCGGAATGACGCGAAAACAGCAGCCCGCCCGCGACGACGCCGGCGAGACCTGCGACGAATTCGCGCCGCGAGGGAGAGTTAGATGTCATGTACGGTTCCTTGGTGGCCGGGGACGCAGTATACTCCCGCCATTCAGACGCCGTTATTCATCAGGAGATTTGAATGCGTACTCCAATTCTGATCCTGACCTTCGCGCTCGGAGTAGGTCTGCTCGCCAGTTCCGACCTCGTGGTCCTTCAGGGGCAGGAAAAGGGCGGCGACGACTACACCGGTCCTTACAACGTCGTCCCCAAGTGGCCGCTGCCCTCCCGGCTGGCGAAGCCGGGACGAATCCTCGGGTCGACGTCAGGGATCTGGGCGGAAACGCCGAACCGGGTGTTCATCTCCTATCGCGGTGAGATCGTTCTCCCGCCGATGGTGAACGGCCGGAAGGTTCCGCCCAACTTCACCGGCGCGTTTGGCGCGCTTGGCATGCAGGCGACCTCGCAGGTCCCTGACCTGGTGAACTGCATCCTCGTGATGGATGCGAACGGCAACATCACCGAAGCGTGGACGCAGTGGGATCACCTGTTCCAGGATGGCCGCGGGCCGCACCAGATCATCATGAGCCCGTACGACCCGGAACGCAGTGTCTGGGTCGTCGACGACATGCGGCACCAGGTGTTCAAGTTCAGCAACGACGGCAAGAAGCTGTTGCTCACACTGGGCGAGTCCGGCATCTTCGGCGACAACGACGACCCCACGCATTTCCGCCGGCCGACTGACGTCGCGTTCCTGCCCGACGGCTCGTTCGTCGTGAGCGACGGCTACGGCAACACGCGCGTGCTGAAGTTCGACCGGAACGGCAAGTTCGTCAAGATGTGGGGCACGCGGGGTAAGGCTCCCAGCCAGTTCGACACGCCGCACGCGATCGCCACGGACAGGAACGGACGCATCTATGTCGCCGATCGCAGCAACGACCGCATCCAGATCTTTGATGCGGATGGCAAGTTCCTCGACCAGTGGCCGAACGTCACCAACCCGTACACCATCCGGGTCAGCGAAGATGGTTTCCTGTGGGTGTCATCCGGCGTGCTGAACGAATTCCTGAAGTACGACCTGAACGGGAAGCTGCTCTACCACTGGGGCACGCAGGGTACGGCTCCCGGCGAGATGTGGTCGGTCCATGAATTCTCCGCCGACACCGACAACAACCTCTACGTCGCGGAAGTCTTCGGCGGCCGCGCGCAGAAGTTCGCGCCAAGGCCCGGCGCCGATCCGGCCAAGATCTTCCGTCAGCAGCGCCTGATGCCGAAGAATGCGAGCAACTAACATGATGAAACCGACCGTTTTCTTGGTGGTGGCGCTGGTCTTGGCGTTGCCGGCGGCGTCGCGCATCGACGCCCAGGCACACCCTAATTTTTCAGGTACCTGGAAGGTGGCCAAGCAGGAGCCGCCGGCAACGGCAGGGCGCGGCGGACAGGCCGGCGGTCCCGACGAACGCGGCGGCACCAAGGCCCTGGAAGTCACACCGGTCACGGTGGTCATCGCGCAGAACGGCAACGACCTGACATTCGAAAGCCATATGAGCGACGGGTGGGTCAGGAAACTGCAGTTCAAGCTGGACTTCACCTATGCTGTCAACCCGATCGCGCCCGGCGACGACGGTGGCGAGCCGCGGATCAACGGCCCGACCAAGACGCGGGGCCGCTGGCTGGACGGCAAGCTCTATCTGCACCTCACCCAGGGGTTGGGCCAGAGGCGCGATATTCTGACGATGAGCGGCAACGTGCTGACCATACGGCGCGACTACGAGACCCCAGGTGGCTCGGGAACGATGCACCTGACCTTGAACAAAGTCTCGTAAGCCTGACAAGAGACGGTCCGGCTGAAGCCGGACACTACGTACTAGGCCGGACACACGAGGAGAGAAGACATGATCGGACTGGCGAAACACCTCGCGGTCGCTGCGGTGCTGGCGCTAGCCTGGGCCGCTGACCTCTCTGCCCAGAAGCCCGAGTCAACGACGCTCGAGATCAGGGAGGTGCCGGATTTCAGCGGGTTCTGGCAGATCCCCGGCGGCGGCCCGAGCGGCAGCTATTCAAACGGCCATGGGTTTGACGCGACCATCGCGTGCGCCTCTCTTAAGGATCCGTCCGGCGGGCCGATGCTCCGCTGTTCCCTTCCATGGGAAGCCAAGGGCGGCGCGACGTTTGGACTCAAGGACAAGCTGAATAAGCGCGGCCTGGCGTGGATGGAATTCAGAGACGAGCAGATGTCGGAAAAGCATCTGTGCATCCCGAACACGCTACCGGCGATCCAGGACAGGTATGTCGGGTCGGTCTTCCAGCTCGGACAAGGCGAGATCCACATCGAGTCCCCGAATGACGCGTTCACCGAGGGCGTCCGGCGCACGGTGTGGATGGACGGGCGGAAGCACCCAGGGCCGCATCAGTCGTTCTTCAACGGCCACTCCATCGGGTGGTACGAAGGCAACGACCTGGTGATCGAGACCAGGAACTTCACGTTCAACCCGGACGGCCTCGAAGACCATACCCATGTGCCGAGTTCTGCCATGAAAGTGGTCACCGAGCGCTGGAAGCGGCTCAGCCCGACAGCGATGGACATCGAGTACACGGTCGAAGATCCGCTTTTTCTCAAGGAGCCGGTGACCTTCACCTGGCACTACCTCAAGACGGACCCGCCGCTGCCGCGGAACCAGGTCAATTTCGTCTGCGATCGCGACGTCTCCTGGAGCGAGGCGCAGATCGCGATGCCGTCCAGGTACACGGTGGACTAAGCGGATAACCCGCCCTCGAATGAGGGCGGGTTATCCGCTCAGTCTCTTCTTCCTGATGTCGGCGATGGAAAACCGCTGGTACCAGGTGTTGTCGCGCAAGGCGGGACCGTCAGCCATCACGTCGATGTCGAGCAAGACCGCCTTGCCATCCCGCATCCGTCTCAGGCTGCGCTGCAGCGCCGGTGCGAGCTCGCCCGGCGTTCTGACCTTCTCGCCACCCAGCCCGTACGCTTCGGCGATTTTGGTGAAGTCGACGTTCGGGTCTCCGAGATAGCCGTTGAAATCCTTGCCGGCGTCGAACAACATGCCGCCGTCGCTCATGTTGCGAGAGCGGGTATCGTTGTAGCCGCGGTTGTTCATGATCACGATGAGCATCGGTGCCTCGTAGCGGGCGATGCTCCAGAACGCCTCCGACTGGCCGAACAGGAAGCCACCGTCGCCCTGGAGGGCGACGACCTGGCGGCCCGGGAGCGCGACGTTGACGCCGAACGCCGCCGCCACTCCCCACCCCAGTGCGGAGCCGGTCGTGCGTCCGAACTTCAGCTTGTTGTTTCCGCCAAACGTGAGCTGCCTCAACACTTTGTAGTACTGGGTCCCAAGTTCCGGGACGATGACCGCGTCCTTGTCGAGGGCCTGTTCCAGCTCGTACCCCACGCGCTCCCACGAAATCGGCGCACGATCGAAGCGGCCGCGAAGGCCCAGTTCACGCGCCTGTTTCAGCTCGCTGGTGAACGCGGATATTTCGGCGAGCCGTCGCGACCGAATCCTGTTCATGCGATCGCGCGTCAGGACACCGTCGAGCGCGTCTGACAGATCGCGAGCGGCGCTGCGGATGTCGGAGGCAATGGCAAGATCGGCGCGATAGACCCGCCCCAGGATGTTGGGGTCGTGACTGATGTGCACGGTCGGCGTGCCCGGCTGCGGATCGCGGCGCCGAAAGGCCTCGCCGAAGCTGATCAACAGGTCCGTCTGCCGGGGATTGCGCACCGCCCGATGCCAGCCGAGGAACAGCGGGTGATCGGTGGGAAAATTGTCGTACAGGTCCTCCTCGGTTTCCGCCACCGGGACGGAGAGCTTCTCGGCCAGTAACCGGATGTCCTCCTTCGCGCCGTCCTCGGTCACCTCCGGTCCGACCACGAACATCGGATGCTCGGCTTCGGCGAGCCATTGCGCCGCTTTCTCGATGGCGGCGGGCGCTGCGCGAAAGCGGTGACGGGTCTGCGCCAAATCGATCGTATTGATCGGGGTCCGCACCTGCGCGTTGGCCTGCGCCTCACCCCACGCCAGGGTGACCGGCCCGCTCGGAGGCCCGAAGGCGAATCGGATCGCCCGGCGGACGATCTCCGCCATCTCGTCGGTCAGCAGGTTCGCGGTCCAGTTCGTGAAGGCCTCGGTGGGCCTGAGCTGATGGTCCCAGCTCTCGAAGCCATCCTTCCCCTGGTCCGCCAGGTCCCCGCCGGAAAACGTGACGAGCATCGGCACCCGGTCTTTCCAGGCGCAGTACAGGTTGCTCATGGCATTGCCGACCCCTGCACCGCTGCCGAAAAAGAAACCGAGGGTCCGGCTTGCCATCGCGTAGCCCTGCGCTGCCGCGACCGCGTGCCCTTCATCCGTGACGTTGATGACCTGCACGTCACCTGCGGTATGCACCGCCTCCCAGAACGGCATGAAGCCGCTGGTGTTGGTATGAAAAATCGTGCGTACTCCCGCGGCCCGGAGCTGCGCCAGCACGGCGCCGGCGGCGGTCCCTTCGTACATCTCAAACGGTTCGGTGGCGGGCAGCGCGTTCTGAGCAGCGGCGGGCTGACCTTGCGGAACAGACACGCCGGTCGGCGCTGCGTCACCCTGGCCGAGCGCCGACGCCGAGGGCGCTGTACCCAGGGCGATCCCGGTCACGGCGGTGGCCGCAAGAAAGTCTCTTCTCGAAAGGCTCGATGCCGGCTTCTCTGTGCTGCTCATGCTATTTCCTACCCTGGCTGTCCAGATACGCGACGAGCCTTCCCCGCTCGGCAGGCGTCAGGACCGCTCCCAGGCTCACCATCCGGTCCAGGACCGCAGGCCAGCCCTCGGACGCGGCCTTGCTCGTCGCCCTCGCACTGTCGTGGCACCCCAGGCAACGCCTGGCAAGGATGGACTTGCCCTCTGTGTCGAGCGATGCTGTGTCGAGCGATGCTGTGTCGAGCGATGCCTGCGCGGATGGAGCAGCCGCAACAGCGGCGCCGCGACGCCCGGACGGTGCCGGCCCCGATGTTTCGGTTTGGATGCGACGACGTTCAGGACTGGCCAGGTAGGCGACGATCGGCTCGATCTCGCCGGGGAGGATGTGTGCGCCCCGCGCGATCATGTTGAAGACCGTGTCTTTCCACTGTTCGGGAGTCTTGGTCGCGGCGTCTAACGTCCGCATGAGGCCGACGTGGCACGGGGTGCAGACCTGCATCACCGCCTGTCTGCCCTTCTCGGTCTGCGGCTGGTCACTACCCTGGGCCTGGGGGGGAGAAGGCGGTGTCGTCCCTCTGGCCTGGTCTGCGGCGGCAGCTGCCTGGTACGCCATGGCCGTCCACGCCACCAGAACCGAGAGTATCAGCGGAAGGTGGCTGCTCGCGTTGCGGCGGCGTGGCATGCCCTGCTCCCCGAATCAGTCGGGCGTGGCAGCGCCTCGTCCGCCCCGTCCACCACCGCCTCCGCCCCGGCCACCGCGGCCACCGCGACCGGCAGGAGGTTCACTTTCTGCCAGCTCGGGACGGCAGAACCCGGCCTTGGCGCACGCGTTGTGTTTCCACAAGTCCCACTGGCGCCCGAAGTCGCTGCGGGAGCCGGTCGCCTTCAGTTCTCCGGCGGCGTCGTAATAGGTGACCGGTCCGCCTCTGAGGATGGCGGCGGTCTGCACTTCCGTATTGATCTCCATGTAGATGCTGCGGCCGACCGCCTCGGTGATCGTGCTCCCCACGACGACGGCGCCGTGATTGACCAGCAACAGGGCCGGACTCGCACTCAGCGTCTGGGCCACTGCGTGGCCGCGTGCAGCCGTATGGATCAAGTTGGTGTCTTCCCAGCCGCGGTCGCCCTCGATGCGGATGTTGCGATAGTCGAACAGCGGCACGCCGTCGAGCATCCAGCGCGAACTCTGGTTCATCGGCATCATCGGGATCGTCCCCATGCCGAAGGAGACGGTGCCTGGCGCGTGATGGTGGATCACCGCGTTGACATCGGGACGCAGCTTGTAGATCTCGGAGTGAATCCACACTTCCTGGTAGGTCCTGCGGCTCGGGTCAACGGGACGCGCGTCGAGGTCGAGCTCCATGAGATCGCCCGGGCTCACCAGCCCGGTCGCGCGATTACGGGAAATCAGGAAATGCTTCGGGTTGGCGGGATGCCGCATGCTCGCGTGCCCGAGCCCGTCCATGATCCCGTTGTCGGTCAGGATGCGGTACGAGAGCGCCAGGTCTTCCAGCAGCAACGGGTCCACCGGACCAGCGCTCGTCGGGTTCGCCTGTCCCCAGACGCTGCCTGCCCCGAGCAGGAGCGCGATGGCGCCGCTCGCGAGCCGAAGTGTCATCGTCTTTTTCATCGTCTGCTCCCCGCGAAGCCGAGAATAGGTGGTCTACTGCGCTGCCGCGCCGCGGCCCCGAGCGCCATCCCCGCCGAGCGTCCTGCCATCAGCCAGCACGGCACGATCGATCCGGCCGTACGGCCTGCCATTCGCGACCGGGTTCACGACGACCGTCACCTGGTCCCCGGGCTTGAAGGAATTGTTGCGATAGCCGGCGGGAAAGATGCTGTTCGGCGCTTGCGCCTCCACCACCCACTGCACGACCTGGCCGTCCGTCCCGGTGACTTCGAGCGTCAGCAGACAATGCGGATTCGACCAGAGCCAGGTCTTGACCACGCCCTTCAGCGTCACGGTGGTCTCTAACAAAAGGGTGGAGCCCGTGTGATGCGCGTTCAACGGCGCCGAAGCCAGGAGCCCGACAGCCACACTCAAGACGATCACCAGCACCCTGTGTCTCATGTGCGTTCCTTGTTCTGTCGTTCTGGGTTCAATCAAGCTACTTGCCGCTCGCCGAATCGCCATAGGCTTTGTTGTAGGCATCGATTTCATAGGGTGAGCAGTAGCGCGTCAGGACATCGGTCCGGCCATCCTGCAGCGTCATCGGTATCTTCATCGTCTGCCACGGTCGCGTGTAGATTTTTGGGTCGTCAATCGTTTCTGACCACTCCAGGGTGTCGTGATCCAAACGGCGGAAGGTCTCTGTAATGCGGGCCTGGTCGCTGATCGGCCGGCCGGTGTTATCGAGCCACACCCGATCGGATGGCATGGTCCCGACCGTCTGGACCTCCAGCGTGTACTCGTCTAGCCATCTGCCGACCGAGTATCCGAACCATCGCTGCTCCCGATACTGGCCGTCGATTTCGACACCGCCGTCCAGCAGCTTGGGGAATGAACGCCCGTCAGTCCAGATGACGCGCCACCGGTTGTCGTAGTTGTACAGGATCGCCACCTTGTGCTCGTCCTGGAAGATCTGCACCCCGAGGTCGTAGTGGTTATAGCGCGGGAACCCCAAGGGTTCGCACGTCACCCTTGGATCGTTGGTCTGAGCGGGAGGAACCGCGTGGGCGCCTTCAAGGGCCTTGTTCGCCTGGTACAGCTGCCGCCCCAGGGGCGTGTACGGCAGTTCGTTTTCAGGACGGCCGTCGTTGGGCCGCATCTGCACGCCTTTCGCCTGGTTTCCCAACCTCGAGCCCCACATGCCGACCAGCGTGCGCCGCGGCGCCGGCTTCTTGTCTTTCTCGGCGACTGCCTGTCGATTGGGAATCGGATCAGGCCACGTCTGGGTCGAGCTGTTCTGGGCGAATGCGTTGACGGAAAAAGCGAAGGCCACGCCCACCAGGCCGGCCATCAACACCCGCAAGCGACTCACCATTCCGGAGCCTCCCTGTGAAGATTCCAACGCTTCGCGACTTTAACGGGTGGTGGCGCGCGGTGCTGTTCGCGGAACCGGCTTGCCGCGAACCTCAATCCAGTCGAGGCGCGAACCTCCGCCCGATCCGTGACCGGATCCGCGCATCAGGTCGGTAAAGCCAATCTCCTCGACCCTGGTCAGGTCCGGCCAGTCCACCCAATAGCCGTCCCGGCCCTCGACGACATTCTCGATGTCGAGGTTCCGCCAGCGGACGTCAATCATCTGGATCTCCGTATCTGCCCAGCTCGTCTGGGGACCGGCTGTTCCCTTGTCGCCGACCAGCCATTGGCCGCTGGCCAGCTTCACAATCGGGCGAAGGTAATGGAACCCGCTGATCCGCGTGCGCCACTTGATGGTCGCCAGGCCGCTCAAGTCGACGTCGTTGTTCTTGTCCCTGAGCGTGATCGCACAGTTGGACTCACACAGCAGCGTCATGACGTACAGGAGGTGATCGTTCCACGTCTGGTCGACCATCCGTGTGCCCTCCTTGTGGCCGTAGAGGCGCACTTCCAGATTGGGGCTGACGACGTCGCCCTGCACGATCGGATGCTCTGGCTCCCGCTCGTTGTGCACGTTGGGAGCATTCGGATCCAGCTTCCAGACTTCGCGGAAAAACAAGGGAGGATTGTCGTTGGTCAGCGACCGCTGCGGCTCCCGTCGCGCCGGCGGGGGCGTCGCAGGGCCACCAGCCCGTTCCTGGGCTGGTTCCTGGCCTGCTACCCACTCAGACCCGGCGACACCCAGAATCGAGAGTCCCAACATGAATACAGCTGGCATTCGTCGCGGCATACAGACCTTCTCTTTCCAGTCACGCAAAAGGCAAACCGTCGAATCTACGGGCCGTGATTGTAGAGGATTCCTGCGTTGACAGATAGGGGTATGGGGAGTAGCTTAGGCCGTCATTGCGAAGCGATTTTCAGATCCCGTTCCCGGAGGGGGCACTTCTATGAGAGTTACGCTGGCCGGTATTTTATTCGCGATGGTCCTTCTGGTGAGCGGTGCGGATTCTGCGCGTGCGCATCATAGCTTCAGCGTCGAGTTCGACAATACGAAGTGCCAGGATTTCACCGGCACGCTGACGGGTGTCGAGTGGGAGAACCCGCACGCGTGGGTGCGTCTTGATGTGAAAGACGCCAGCGGCAAAGCCGTGCCGTGGCGCCTGGAGATGATCACCCCCAACGCCCTGAAGCGAAATGGTACCGAGCGGCAGGTGTTCCTCGACAACGTCGGCAAGACCATGTACGCGCGCGGCTGCCTGGCCCGCGAAGGTGGCGGTGCAAACAGAGGGGCGGCCGAGTACATCAAGCTCGCGGATGGCCTCATTCGGATCGTCGGGCAGGTCGTCGAACGGAACCTGACGCCCGAGAAGCTCAGCTTCTGGGAAAAGTGAATGGAGGATCGGATGCGATCGAATAAGCGGCGAGTGCCCTGCGGCGACCTGGTGGCGCGGGCTGGCATCGCCCTCGCCGGCGTATGCGTGCTGTTGATACCGGTCGTTGCCCAGCAGAATCCGGCGCCGGCACCACCGGATTGGTCGAAGATCGCCGGAAACTTCGGCAACGCCAAGGTGTTGCCCAACGGTGGACCGGCGCCCCGCGCCGTTGATGGGCGGCCCGACCTGAGCGGACGCTACTATCCAAACAGGGCCGGACGCATGCTGCAGGGCGGCTACCGCCTTGGCGATGCGGTGATGGATCAGTTCGATCCCGCGGTCACGCCGCAGGAACCGGCGTCCTTCAAGCCGGAGACGCGAAAAAAATACCAGTACCCGACACCCTATGGCATCTGTGCCCCGGGGGGCACGCCCACCTCGATCATGACGCAGGTCACCGAGCACGGCCCGATGGAGGTGATCCAGAAGCCGGGGGTGGTGTGGATCCTGACTGAATTCCCGCAGACCATTCGCTGGATCCCGACCGACGGGCGTCCGCATTCCAAGAATCCCGACCCGTCATTCAACGGCGAGTCGGTCGGCCGGTGGGAAGGCGACACGCTGGTCGTCGACACGGTCGCGATCGATACGAGGATGAGGAATATCTCGGTGGGCGCCCGCGGTGACGCCAACGCGTGGACGCACAGCGAGGAGGAGCGGGTCATCGAGCGCTTCACCCGCAACTCGCAGAACTACCTCACCTACCAGGTCACGGTGATCGATCCGGTGGTGCTGACCAAGCCCTGGGTCTCTGCCCCGCATACCTGGACGCTGGCGCAGGACCCCAAGGACGTCTGGACGGAATACCTCTGCACCGCGAACGAGGATGCCTTCCACTACCAGAACCTGGATCCTGAAGTGAGGAAGAAGTACGAGGCGGGGGGACAGCCCTGACGAACTTCCGCTAGATGCAGTTGTCAGTTGTCAGTCGGAAAGCCACGAGCTGGCTTGACGCCTTCTGACAACTGACGACCGACAACTGGCAACTGACAACTGATCAGAAGTCGAGCTGGACGCTGAACTTGAAGAACCGGGCGACGAGGATCTCGCTGGGCGTCTGCCAGGCCCCGAAGGCGTCGTTCTGATCCAGCACCGCGCTCGAATTGAGAGCGTTGTAGACATCGACGTTCAGCCGCGAGCGGGTCCCGCCGAACTGCAGGAGCTTCGAGACGCGCAAGTCGACCTGGTGAAGCCGCTCACCGTGAAGGTTCCCTGACCCTCCGTTGGTGGTGGTGTACGGGCCCGGCGAGACAAGGTGCACGTCCACGTTCGCCGCGGCGCCCGCCAGATTGCGGCCGAGGCTCGGTGCCACCTCGGCGTTGGTTGCCGTATAGAGGGCCAGTACCAGTGGGCCCGGCTTGGTCTGGTAGGTGGCGCTGAACTGTACGTCGACCCGTGGAATGGTGTAGGAGCCGTATCCTTTGACCAGCGTGAGGAATGGCTCCGTGCGGTGGCAGTACAACTGGTTGGGATTGTCGACCTTGGCGACGATCTCGCAGTTGTCTTCCACACGCCGGCCGGTGCTGACACCGCCCTGGAAGAAGACGCCCTCACGCGGCCGCGCGTGCAGGGTCAGGTCGGCGCCCTGCCAATAGTCTCGCTGGTTCCCGTACTTGCGCGAGAGCGTCACGTACGGCTGTGCCGCCACGCCGAACTTCGCCGGATTGATGTCGTACCCGTCCACCTGGTAGCCGCCTCCTCCGGGGAGCCGCGGATCCACCGGCGCCTTGATGGTGAACCGATCGAAGTCGTTCGGCCCGACGGCGAGATTGTCCACCAGGACGAAGTTGCCGTACCGGCGGCGGAAGTACATGAAGTCCGCAGACACCCGGGGCAGGAGTTCCTGCTGAATGCCGGCCGAGATCTCCCAGTTGAAATTCCGCTTCCCCCACCCGGTCAGCAATTCCTCGTCGTAGGTCAGGTTCGTCACCACCGTGCCGAAGTTCCTGTTCGACAGGGCGCCGCACTCTCCGTTCTGATCGGCACTCACGAGATTGCAATCGGGGATGTAGTTCCGGTTCGCGTCGTTCCACGTCCGGGTAGCCGACGTCACCAGATTGCGGGACGGGTTGGCCAGCTGGATGAAGCTCACGTCCGGGCCCATGGCGAGGACGTAGCGGTTCATACTCGCCTTGAGCGCGGTTTTTCCGGCGCCGCCGACGTTGTAGACCGCCCCGAATCTGGGCGAGAGGTCGTGGAGGGTCCAGCCATCCTGCGCCGGATACGTGATATTGCGCGTCGGGGCGAGCGTCGTCGGACCGATGTGCTGTTCAGGGTAGCTGTTGCTGAAGAAGTCGTACCGAAGCCCGTAATTGAGGGTCAGGTTGCTGATCGTCCAGCGATCCTGTACGAAGATCCCCAGGTCGGAATCAACGTCTGCCTTCCATTCTCCGAGGGCGCGCTGGGTAATTCGATTCGGCACCGCGTTCCTGAAGCGGTAGCTCACCGGCACGAGGTCGTAGTCCATGAAGTGGGCGCCACCGAGCCTATTGGTGGCCCCGACCTTGAGCGCGTGGGCACCCGTGACGTACGACAGCGCGCCGCGGAAGGTATACACGCTCTGACGCTGTACCCGGTAGGTTTCGCCTGCCCGGTAAGTCATGCCCGTCGACTGCTCCTGCACGGGGATCATCCCGGCCGCCAAGCCGTCCCACGGCGAGCGGTTGCTTTCCGACTTGTAGACCTGCCAATTGCCTTCGGCGAGGATCCGGTTGGTCGCGGGAAACGACCAGTCGCCCGCGATCAGACGCTGCAGCGGGTAGTCGGCGCGCACGCCGGATTCCCACGCGCGCGTGAGGGAGGCGTCGGTCGGGCAGAAGCAATACTTGGTGTCATACCCGGTGAACCCCAGCTTGTTCCGGGGGGTCGCCTGCCAGCTGACCCGGACCTGCACGTCCGGCTGCCTCTGCTCGTTCCACACCCGGCGACTCGTGTCGGGGTCGTAGGTCCACGCGTTGGGATTGTTGACGTTCTTGTTCCAGAAGAGCCCCGCCACGTAGTCTTCGTTGACGTTGTACCGCGTCGCCGCAAAGAACCAGATCCGGTCGCGCAAGATCGGGCCGCCGAACGCGGGATTGATGTCCCAGTTCGCCTTGATGCTGTTGGGCGTGCCCAGGCCGCGGGCCTTCAGGTCGTCAGTGAGGTTGTCGCCCTGCAACTTGCCGGGCGCGTAGGCGCCGAACACGACCCCGTTGAACGAGTTGCCTCCTTCGCGCAGGGTGTAGTTGGTGCGGACCCCGCCCGCGTGCATCTCGGCATTGTTCGACCCGGTGTCAATCGTGATTTCCTGAAGACCCATCGGATTCAGAAAGAGGGTCGAGGTCGCGGCACCGACCCCGAACGAGGCCATCGAAAGTCCATTCAAAGTCGTCCCTGAATCTTCCGACCTCGAACCGTGGGCGGTCATGTTGCCGGTCACGGCTCTCACCCCCGCGCCGCCGACATCCTGCCGCCGGAAGTCGACGCTCGGGATCAGCACGCCCAACGCCGTTCGCAGTCCTGAACTCGGTAGCGTGTCGAGGACCTCACGATCCATCACCCGCTGCTGCTGGGTGCTCTGCACGTCGACCACCGGCGTCTCTCCAGTGACCGTGATCGTCTCTTCTACCCCGCCGACCCGCAGATCGGCATTGATGCGGGCGGTGAAGCTGCCCGACAACTCGACCCCTTCACGCTGCACCGACGCGAAACCCGGCAACGTGAACGTCACCACGTAGATCCCGGGCCGCAGGTTCTCGATCGCGTACTGCCCGGTGCCGTCCGTCACGGCGGTCCGGACCTTTTCAATCAACGCCGGACTGGCCGCCTCGACCGTCACGCCCGGGAGCACGGCGCCCGATGCATCTCTGACGACGCCGCTGATCGCAGCCTGCGCAGACGCCACGACCGGCAGCAACACCGCGAACCCGAACACCGCCGCAATCTTGCCAATCTTCAGCACGGATAACCCTCCGGTCGTCATATTTCCTAAGCACATCCCCGCGTGCGCCCACACCCTGATACAGAGTGGCCGCTAGTGTCAAGTCGGATCGAGGTAAACTAGCGCCGCCATGAACCGAGCGCTGATGACGCTGATCGTGACCGCAGGGCTGCTGACGCCTCCAGCGACGTTTGCCCAGGCCAGGCCGGACCTGTCCGGCACGTGGCGGCTCAACTTCGACAAGAGTGGTCCGGGTGTCGCCGGCAACGGCGCCGACGTTCCGTTTCCGAGCGAAATGGTGATCGCGCAGTCGGCGACCGAGTTGTCGGTCAAGCGCAGCAGCGTGCGGCAGGCACCGTTCGCCGCGATCTACAAGCTCGATGGCAGCCGAGTCAGCGTGCAGGCGCCGGCCGAGATCACCGAAACCGGAGAGGCGAAGTTCGACGGCTCGACGGTGGTGATTACCTCACGCCGTTCGTTCCCGTCGCCCGCGGGAGACATCGTGACCGAGTTCAGGGAGATCCTGACCCTCACCGGCGACGTGCTCACCGTCAAGAAGACGATGACGCAGGAGGGCGAATCCCAGACCGAAAGCGCCATCTACGACAGGACGCCGTAGGCGGCAGCGCACGGCGTATTCGTATTACTTGCCCGCCTCCGGTTTGATTCCCCGAGTCTGCTCGTAGACGTTCCTCATGTGCTTGAGGACGACGTTGCCCTCGTGGCAGTCATGTTCCCACGCCGGATCGATGAGGCGTAACGCGCGGTTCCAGTCGTTGCTGCCGGGTCTCTGCCGCGTCATCGGCGCCGCGGTGGTGAACGTCCAGGGGCGGGTAAACACCGTCGGATCGTCAATGGTCATCGTCCACGTGATCGTCTCCGAGTCGGTCATCGTGTAGCGCTCCACCACCTTCGCGTTCGCGCTGTAGAAGTCTCCCCCCAGGGCCATCCGCGTCTTGCCGTTGAAGTTCGTGCTTTCGATCACGAGCGTGTCGCCTTCCCAGCGTCCGATCGGGTCTCCCAGCCAGAGCCGGATGTTGTCGGGCAGGTGTTGCCGCCGGTTCATGTCGACGACGCGCATGATCTGCTCCTGGGCACCGATGACGATGGTGTTCCCCGAATACATGAAGCGCTGCGCAAACGAGTGGAGGCGTCCGATGTCGTAGAACTCGCAGTGTCCGACCGGATCTTCGTAGGCGTTGTTATCCTCGCGCTTCCGCTCCCGCTCGACCAGGGCCCACGGCTGGTATGGAATCTTGCCATCGGGTGGGTCGATGATCAGGCTCTTCCCTCCCCGGATGCCGAACCCCGAGGTGTGGTCTTCCAGGATCACGGTATGGGTGAGGCCGCTTCCCATTCCGCTGAAGGTGCCCCTGAGGTCGGGTTTGCCGTCGGCGGTTCGGGGAATCGGACCCGGCGTGACGACGGGTGCCGGCGGACCCCCGCCCCGGCCGCCGCGCCCCTGAGCGAAAACCGGCTCGGACAGCATCGGCAGCGTGACGGCCAAGGCCGCGATCGAGAGCAGGAAGCACGCTCGTGTATGCATGACGCTCCTCACGCGATCATTGAACATCGAAATCCCTCGGCCATGTGTGATGAATGCCCAACTCGTCGAGCATCGCGGTGCATTCGTAGTCGAGAAGGCCGACGTCGGTCTGCCGCTGGAGCTGCATGCGAATCGTCCACGGCCGGGTGAACACCTTGGGATCTTCCATCGTCGCTTCGTACTGCAACGTATCGGGGCCGATCAGCGTGTACCGCTCGACCACGTGCAACGCCTCGCTGTGGAAGTTTCCCGCCATGTCGAACCACGTATAGGCATTGAAGTTGGTCAGATCGGCCACCAGCGAGTTGCCCTCGTAACGGCCGCGCGCCATGCCGTTCCATCGGGAGTTGAAGCCATCGCCATCGTCGGGACCAGGCCGTGGTCCAAAGGCGTCGGTGATCGGGACGATGCGCTTCTTGTGACTCCACTCGTAGGCGAAATTCACGTCGTCGGCGGTTTGAATGATCCGAAACGGCCAGCCCAGGTAGGTCAGCCGGGGTACGCCCGGCAGATAGCATTTCGCCAACGGGTCCGCATTGGTGTACGGATCGGCGGATCGGGTCTTCAGGTAGTTCTCCTGGCGCTTCTTGAGCGCCCAGGGCTGGTAGGGAATCTTGCCGTCCGGAGGGTCGACCACGAAACCCCGTCCCGCTGGGACGCCGGGCTTGGCGCCATGATCCTCGAGGTCGTACTTCGCCAGGTTCCAGGCGCGCCACACGCCCTGTAGATCAGGATGACCCTCAGGGGTCCGCGGGGGGGTGTAGGACCGGGCGGCTGCCGGGGCCTGCGCCGCCACCGGCGACACCGAAGAAGACGCCGCGACCGCAATCGCGCCGCCGACAATCACGAATGCGATAAACGAATTCCGCATCTATGGGTCTCGTTGAAAGGGTCTTGGACGCGCCGCCGGCGCCCGAGAGAGTCTACCCGAACTCGGAGACGTTGACACGCCTGAGGCGGAGGCCTAAGCTGCGCCGTCGGTGTGCTGTGTGCCGCCAAGGAGAACACATGAAGAATCCGAATCGGCACGTGCGCAATGGCGTCATCGCGGTCGCGGCATGCGTGTGCGTGTTGTTCCTGCATGCCGGACCTGCCGCGCAGGGCCAGGCGCCTCGCTACAAGTTCGACCCGGATTTTCCGAAGGTGCTGCCGAACAAGTGGAAGATCGGTGGCGTGATGGGGATTTCCATCATGGCGGACGACAGCATCTGGGTCTACAACCGTCCCAACGACTTGACCAACCTCGAACTCGGCGCGGAGACCACTCCACCGCTGGCGGCCTGCTGCGTCCGGCCGCCGTCGATGATTCACTTCGACCGGCAAGGCAATGTGATCGGATCGTTCGTCGCGCCGCAGGGGCACGGCATGGACACCGACAGCAAGGGATTCGCGTACCTCGGTCAGGACACCGTCCGTAAGTACGACACGAAGACGGGCAGGATGGTCGCGGAGGTCCCGCGCGCGCCGGAGAGCGAAGATGGCGGTCCCAATCGGCCGGCAGCGCTTCCGAAGGTGGTCCCCGGCCAGGGCGGCCGGGGCCCGATCGCTGGATTCCTCCCGCAGCCCCCCGGCGCCCCAGGACGCGGCGGTCGCGGGAACGCCGACCCCGCTGCGGAGCGGGCTGCGGCTGCCGCCTTCTACGCCAAGTATCCTCCGGCTACCCCAATGATCGTCGGCGGCATCGAAGAGGTACGGGTCGATGAACCGGCGCGCGAACTGTACGTCGCGGACAGCTACCTGGGCGGGCGCGTCATGGTGTTCGACCTCGACACCTTTGCGTTCAAGCGAGGCTGGGGGGCGCACGGCAAGAAGCTGTCGGAGATCAGCACCAACGACGCCGACCACGTCTACACGCCCGGTGGCCCGCCGCCGAAGGATTACGTCGGGCATCTCACGCTCGCCTTCTCGAATGACGGCTTCGTCTATGCCGCGGATCGCCGGGCGAACCGCATTGACGTCACCACCAAGGATGGCAAGCTGGTCAAGGAATTCATGATCTCCCCGATGACCCCGTCAGACCGCGGGGCCGCAGGCGGAGTGGCGTTCTCGGCGGACAAGGAACAGAAATACCTGATCATTTCCGACATGGCGAACAGCCACGTCTGGTTCCTCAACCGCGCCGACGGCAAGGTTCTGGGTAACTTCGGCACGATGGGCGACCAGGGTGGCCTGTTCTACGGGCTGCACATGGTGGAGGTCGACTCCAGGAACTACATCTACACGGGTGAAGTCTTCGCTGGCGAGCGGATTCAGCGCTTCGTGCCTTCCGACAGTCCCAGAGGAAAGCTGCTCGAACAATTGTCCGCGCTGCCATAGGCACGTTCAGGGCGGCGACCTCATCGCAGCGCATCCGACCGCGAATCCGGACTACGATCGCCCCGTGCCGCGCAACCAGGAGGTGATCCGCCAGTGGAGGGTCCTTCATGCTCTCGAATCGTCCCGTCATGGCGTGGCGATCGACGCGCTGGCCGACCAGCTGGACGTCACCACGCGGACGATCCGGCGCGATCTCGCCGCGCTGCAGGAAGCGGGATTCCCCCTTTACGACGAGCACGATGACGAGGGGCGCGCCCGGTGGCGGCTCGACGGCCAGGTGCTCAAGGGGCTCGAAACCGGCTTCACGCTCGCGGAGCTGTGCGCACTCTATCTGAGCCGCAACCTGCTCGAATCGGTGGCCGGCACGCCATTCCAGCGCGACCTGACGCTCGCCTTCGGCCGCCTCGGCAAGATGCTGTCGCCCCGGATGCGCCAGTTCCTCGATCGCCTGCCGACGGTGCTGGCCGCCAAGCCCGGGCCCCGCGCGCGCGGCGGCGAATCCTCGGCCGACAGCGTGTCGCGGCTGCTCGAAGCGACGCTGCATTTCCGCGTCGCGACGATGAGATATCACTCCGTGTCGAGCGCGCGCGTGAAAGACTACGTGGTGCATCCGCACCGGCTCGCGTTCGCCCAGGGGGGGCTGTACCTGCTGGCCTACGTGCCCGACTACGACGCGGTACGCACCTTCGCGGTGGACCGGATCAAGTCGGTCTCCCTCGAGAAACAAACGTTCACGCCCAGGGAGGGGATCGCCGATGATGTCTTCGCCAACTCGCTCGGCGTGAACACCGGCCCGGCAGCGAAGGTCGAGATCGCGTTCGAAAGCCGGGTCGCGCCCTACGTGCGGGCGCGGGTGTGGCACGCGTCTCAACAGGTCAAGGAGGCCCCCGATGGAGGCCTTCTCCTGACCATGGACGTCTGTCACGATTGGGCGCTTCGAAGCTGGATCCTGGGCTGGGGCCCCTTTGCGAGGGTGATGACGCCTGCCGCGCTCGCCAAAGACGTGCAATCCGATCTGCAGGCTGCGACCGAACGTTACAGACAGGCCTGATTTATGCCGCCACGCTCTTCACGCTTTATCGTCCTCGGCCTCTTCCTGCTGGTCTTTTTTGCGGGACCCTCGCTGATCCGGTTTTCGACTGACTGGCTGTGGTTCTCCGAGCTCGGGTACCAGCAGCTGTTCCTGACCATGCTGCGCGCCCAGGGCACGCTGTTCACGATCGCCTTCGTGGTCAGCGTCGTCTGGCTGACGTTCAACCTGCGGATGGCGCTCACGTCGGTCGGGGATGCGCGGCCGGTGTTCACGACCAAGGAAGGACTCGAGGTCGCGCTGCCGGGCCGCCAGCAGTTGCGCTCGCTTGCGGCGCTCGCGGCGTCGGTCGTGGCGCTGCTGGTCGGTCTGTTCGCCTCCTCGCAGTGGGAGACGTGGCTGGCGTGGCGATTTGCCGTGCCGTTCGGCGAGCTGGATCCGATCCTCGGGCGGGACGCGGGCTTCTACGTGTTCTCGCTGCCATTCCTGCAGTTCGTCCGCGGGCTCGCGCAGGCGCTGGTGCTGCTCGCCGGCGTCGCGTCCGGCGGTATCTACCTGCTGTCGGGGAGCCTGTCGTCGCGTTTCGGCGCCACCGTCTGGATGACGCCGTCGGCCCGCCGGCACCTGGGCACGCTCGCGGCGATCTTCCTGATGCTGCTCGCCTTTGGCGCCTGGCTCGGCCAGGCGGAACAACTGGTCCAGCCCTCGGGGGTGATCTACGGGCCCGGTTACTCCGACGTCTACGGCCGCATGCCGGCAGCGCTGGCGCTGGCCGCCGTCGCCGTGATCGGCGCGGTGCTGGCGCTGGTGCATGCCTACACGCCCCGCAACTGGCCGCTCCCGGTCGCGGTCGTGTTGTACGTGCTGGTGGCAGTGGGCGGCGAGGTCTACAGCACGTTGATGCAGCGGTTCGTGGTGACGCCGAACGAGCAGACGAGCGAGGCGCCGTTCATCCAGCACAACATCGATGCGACGCGGCGGGCGTTCGCGCTCGACAAGGTCGAGACGCAGGAGCTCAGCGGTGACGCGCTCCTGACACGCCAGGAGATCGAGCGCAACGCGGCGACGATCGAGAACGTCCGCCTCTGGGACCACCAGCCGCTGCTCGACACCTTCGGGCAGCTCCAGGAGATCCGGACCTACTACGACTTCGTGTCGGTGGACAACGACCGTTACCAGATCGGAGGGAAGTCGCGGCAGGTGATGCTGTCGGCGCGGGAGATCAATACCGCAAGCCTTCCGAACCGCACCTGGGTCAACGAGCGCCTGACCTTCACCCACGGCTACGGCCTCACCCTCGGCCCGGTCAACCAGGTGACCGAAGAGGGGCTGCCGGAGCTGTTTGTCCGGAACCTGCCGCCGGAAACCACCCCTGACCTGCCGATCACCGAGCCCAGCCTCTATTACGGGGAGCTGTCGAGCGACTACGTGATCGCCAGGACGGCGACCCGCGAGTTTCACTATCCGCGCGGCGAAGACAACGTCTTCACGCAGTACGACGGCCGCGGCGGCGTGGCGCTCTCGTCGTTCTGGCGCAAGCTGCTGTTCGCGTTCCGCTTCGGGTCGTACCAGATCCTGCTGGCCAACGACATCACCCCCGAGAGCCGGATCATGTTCCACCGGCAGATCCGCGAGCGCGTGCAGGCGCTGGCGCCGTTCCTCGCCTTCGACCAGGACCCCTACCTGGTGATGGCGGAGGGCCGCCTGTTCTGGATGTACGACGCCTACACGACCAGCAACCGGTATCCGTACGCGACCCCCGCCGGAAACCTGAACTACATCCGCAACGCGGTGAAGATCGTCATCGACGCCTATCACGGCACGACGACGCTGTACCTGGCCGATGCCAACGACCCGATCGCGGCGACCTACGCACGGATGTTCCCCGGGCTCTTCAAGCCGCTGGCGGAGATGCCGGCGTCGCTGCGGTCGCACGTCCGCTACCCGGAGGACATCTTCGCCATCCAGGCCTCCGTCTACGCGACCTACCACATGACCCAGCCCGATGTGTTCTACAACCGCGAGGATCAGTGGGAGGTGCCGGTGATCGAGGACGCGCGCGACGCGCGTCCGATGCAGCCGTACTACACGATCATGCGGCTGCCGGGCGAGGCCGAGCCCGAGTTCATCCAGATGCTGCCGTTCACGCCGCGCGCGAAAGACAACCTCGCGGCGTGGCTCGCGGCGCGCAGCGATGGCGAGCACTACGGCACGCTGCGCGTCTTCCAGTTCCCGAAGCAGAAAGTGATCTTCGGGCCCCGGCAGGTGGTGGCGCGCATCAACCAGGACCAGGCGATCTCGCCGCAGATCACCCTGTGGAACCAGCAGGGATCGCAGGTGATCTGGGGCACGCTGATGGTGATCCCGATCGAAGAGTCGCTGATCTACGTCCGGCCGCTGTACCTCCGCGCGTCAGGCGGGCGCATTCCCGAGCTGCAGCGGGTGATCGTCGCCTACCAGAATCAAATCGTCATGGAGCCGACGCTCGACGGAGCGCTGCAGCGCCTGTTTGGCGGCAGCACCGCGCCACGGCCGGAGGTCGAGCTCACCGGCGGTCCGACGCAGTCGCCGCCGGCGTCCAACGCCGCGCTCTCCCTGGGAGCCCCGGCGCAGGCCGGCGGCAACACGATCGCGCCGCTCGCGACCGCAGCGCAAGGCCACTACAATCGCGCCATCGAGGCGCAGCGCAACGGCGACTGGGCGAAGTATGGCGAGGAGCTGAGGCTCCTTGGACAGGCACTGAGTCGCATGCAATCTAACAATCGATGATCGATGATGTGACAATCGATGGGATCAACGCGTCGATTGATCATCCGATGATCCGATCGGCGCAATGAACCCATCGATCGCAAGATCATCGATCATCGATGTGTAGATTCGGGCGTTGGCTGCGTGAGCAGCCAAGCTCTGAGCACCTCGGCGACACTCCACGCCTGCGCCATGCAGCCGCGCGGCGTGAACGGCGCTTCGGCGTCGAAGACCTCGCTCAGCGTGCCGATACCGCTTTCGTCCAGGTGTCCCTCGAATCCTGAGAGGCAGGCGCGGGCACCGGCCGTGTCGCCGGGCCTGACCTTGAGCCACGCGTCGACGAACGGCCCCGCGAGCCATCCCCAGACCGTGCCCTGGTGGTAGGCCGCGTCGCGGGCGCGCAGATCCCCGTAGTACTGCGCCTTGTAGTCCCGATGGCCGGGTGAGAGCGATCGCAGGCCAACCGGCGTCAACAGCTGCTGCTCGACGGTCTCGAACACCGGCTGCCACCGGGCCTGGTCGAGGACCGGATGGTCGAGCGAGATCGAGAGGATCTGGTTCGGGCGGCACGCCGGATCGTCTCCCTTTTCACCGTCGACGACGTCGTAGAGGTGTCCGCCCTCCTCGTACCAGAAACGGCGGTTGAACGAATCCCTGGCGCGCACGGCGGCTTCCTCCACCTGCGGCGCCATCGGGTCGCCTTCCTCGCGCAGCCACTCGGCGAGCAGGCAGAGCGCGTTGTACCAGAGCGCGTTGATCTCGACCGGCTTGCCGCGCCGCGGCGTCACGACCCAGTCGTCCACCTTCGCGTCCATCCAGGTGAGCTGGTAGCCCTCCTGTCCCTGGCGCACCAGGCCATCGGCGGGATCGACGCCGATGCCGAAGTGGGTGCCGCGCACGTGATGCTCGAAGATCGACTTGAGCTTCGGCAGGATCTGGCGCAGCGTCGATCGGTCCTGGGTGGCCCGCACATACCGGTGCATCGCGTGGAAAAACCAGAGCGTCGCGTCGGCGGTGTGATACAGCCCGTCCTTGGTGCCTTCGGGAAACATGTTGGGGATCAGGCCGTCGCGCACGTAGTGCCCGAACGTGCGGAGGATGTAGCCCGCTTCGCGATGGCGGCCGGTGCAGAGCGTGAGCCCCTCGAGGCTGATCATCGTGTCGCGGCCCCAGTCGGTGAACCAGTGGTAGCCGGCGATCACGGTCCGGACCTCGTCGCCCATGGCGCGCGCGCGGGCTGCTTCCTCGATCCGGCCCGCGGGCGTGATGATGAACTGGTCCGCCGCGAGCACCAGCTCCGCCGGCATGCCGGTCGCCGGCACACCCTTCGCCTGCTCGACCAGCTTCTGGCGGCGTCGCAGCTCGGCGTGCGGCAGCTGCGCGGGGCTGAGCGCGCCGATCGTCTCCCACGATTCAGTCGAGGCCACGAGCGTGCCGGGCGCGTCGGGCCCAAGCATCAGGCGGAAGTACCCCGGGGTCCACAGGTCGCCGCAGCACTCGTAGCCCCGGTGCTTCTCGATCGCGTAGACGGCGTTGACGATCGTGTCAGGCGTGATGGTGAACGCCTTGTCCTGGCCGTGGAGGGACAGGCGCAGCGGCGGCAGGTCGCCGCCCGGCGTGATCTCGAACCGATCGCCCAGCGCGCCGATGGCGTAGGGCGCCGTCAATGGATGGTTGACGGGCGCTTCGTGAAGGCGGAAGCCGACCACCGGACGGAGCTCGAGGCGAACGGGTTCGTTCGACAGCAGGCGGTAACTGACGTGCGTCGTGTTCTGGAGATGCGGCATCAACACGCGCCGCTCGAAACGCACGCCCTCGACCTCGTACTCCCACACCGGCAGGCCGGCTTCGAGGCGAAACGCCACCAGGTAGTGGGAAGAGTCCAGCTCCTTCCCTCCCGGTGTGTCGATCACCCGCGGCACAGAAATCGTGCGGCCGTCCGACAACCGCAGGCGCTCCCAGAGGTAGTTCAGCATCATCGTCCGGCCGAACGGGTTCGGCAGCGCGGAGACGAGCATCCCGTGGAAGCGGCGGGTCAGCGATCCCGAGACCGTGCCGGAGGCGTACCCCCCGAGCCCGTTGGTCACGAGCCACTCCTTCCAGGCCAGCGACTGGCGGCCCTCCTCGGTGGGGGCCCACTGCAGCTCGCGGACGATCTCCGCGTCAGTTCGATCGACTACCGGCATCGAGGTCTCCGTGGGAGTGAGTTGAGCGTCGAGGCGCCGGGGCGAGCACCGTTGCGGAGTGGCCCGGGATACGCCAGCCATCCTTGGTGGCCACCTCGGGCGTGCCGCCTCCGCCGTAGTCCGGGTGCTCGCTGGTCCAGGCCATCGACCAGGTGAAACCGTCCGGCGGCGCCACCAGCGGCTCGGGGAACCCGCCGGCGGTAAGGTCGGGGCCGAAATTCACGATCAGCAGCCGCTCGTCGGGCGCGTCCGGCGCGAAGTAGCGCAGCACGAACGTTTCAGGGCCGAGCACCGCCCCGTCCACCATTGCTGGAGCCTGCGCGCTGAAGGCGGGGTCGCGGCGCCGCAGCGCAATCAGATCGCTGTGCAGGCGCACGTGCGTCGTGTGGGTCTCGCGCTCCCGCCAATCGAGCTTGCACTTCTCGAACGTCGCCGGGTCATCCGGCGGCGGCAGCTTCGCCTGGATCGCCGGCGAGGCCAGGCTCGGGAACTGGCGCACGAACTCCGCGCGTCCCCGCCGTACGGCCTCCGCCAGCTCTCCTTTGTGGTCAGCGAAGTAGAGAAACGGAGCCGACGATCCGAACTCCTGCCCCTGGAACAGCATCGGCGTGCCGGGCATCAGCAGGACCAGCGCCGTCATCGCCCGATAGCGTCCCGGCGTCGTCTTCTGCCACAGTCTCGAACCATCGCCGCCCAGGTTGGCGACCTGGTCGTGGTTCTCCGTAAAGTTCACGAAGCCGGCCGGCGGCACGCCATCGGTCCGCGTGCCGCGGGGGTTCTTCTGCCAGGCGTACCGCTGTCCCTGGAACAGGTAGCCGTATTTCGCCGCGGAGATGAACTCCTGCGGCGCGCCCCGGTGGTCGCTCAGGTACGCCTCGTTACGGCCGGTCATCGCCACCACCGCGCTATGGTGAAAGTCGTCATTCCAGAGCGCGTCGAGGCCATAGCCGCCCTGCTCGAGAGGCCGCACCATGCGCACGTGCTGTGGCTCGTTCTCCGAGACGAGGATGATGTCGCGGCCCGGGGCGGCGGCACGCGCTTTCGCCGAGATCTCCGCGATGATGTGCCGTTCCGAAAAATCGTGAATGCTCTGGGTCGCGTCCAGCCGGAGCCCATCAAGGTGAAACTCGTCGATCCAGTACGCGGCGTTGGACGACCAGAACTCCCGGGACGGCACTGCATCCTGACCGTCGAAGTTCAGCGGGTCGCCCCACTCGTTGATGTAGTCCTTGTTGGTCGAGTAGTACGAGGGCGCGTAGTTCCTGAAGACGGAGCCATCCGGCCCGATATGGTTGTAGACGACGTCGAGGATCACGCCGAGGCCGATCTCGTGAGCGCAGTCGACGAACGCCCGGAAGTCGTCGGGCGAGCCGTAGAGCCGCGTCGGTGCGTACGGCAGCACCCCGTCGTAGCCCCACCCGAACCGACCGGGGAACTCCGACAGCGGCATGACCTCCACGGTGGTAATACCGATGTCGGCGAGTGAGCGGAGGCGCTCCATGGCGGCGCGCCACGTGCCCTCGGCGGTGAAGGTGCCGACGTGCATCTCGTAAAGCACCTGCCCTCGCAGCGAGACGCCCTTCCACGCGCCGTCGCGCCACGCATAACGCGCGGGGTCCACCACCTCGGAAGGGCCAAACGGGCCGTCCGGCTGGGACCTCGACGCCGGGTCCGGGAACGCCTGGCCATCGAGCGAGTACTTATAGCGACGCCCGGCGCCGACGCCGGCGACCAGGACGGCGTAATACCCACCTGGTTCAGCTTCAAGCGCGACCTCACGCGTGGCGCCCTCGGCTTCCTCGATCAACAGCCGAACAGCGCGTGGCGCCGGCGCCCACACACGGAAATGGGTCGTACCGTCCGGCTGGACCTCGGCCCCCACCGGCAGGCGTCTTCGAACCGGACTCATCTGTAACGCAGGCGCAGGCACAGTTGCGAGGCGAGGTGCAGGGATAATGCCGGATGCGATTCAAGCTGACGCTGGAATACGCCGGCACCAAGTACAGCGGCTGGCAGATCCAGAAGAACGCCCGCACCATCCAGGGCGAGATCGACCGCGCCATCCGCGAAATCACCGGGGAGCAGACGTTCGAGCTCTACGGATCGGGACGAACCGACGCCGGTGTCCACGCGCTCGCCCAGGTGGCGCACCTCGAGCTCAACACCACCACCCCACCGGACACGCTCACGCGCCGGTTGAACGAGGCGCTCCCGTCCGACATCAACATCCTGCGCATCGAGAAAGTACGGCATAAATTTCACGCCCGGCATAGTGCCGTCGCCAGGAGCTACATCTACCAGGTGTCCCGCCGCCGAACGGCCTTCGCGAAACCGTGGGTCTGGTGGGTCAAGGACGACTTGAACGTTGTCGCGATGCGCGAGGCTGCCACCCGGTTCGTCGGCCGCCATGACTTCCGGTCCTTTTCGGATGACGACCCGGACGACAAGTCCACCGAGGTCGCGATCGACACGCTCGAGGTCCACGAGGACGGCGACCTTCTGCTCGTGCACGTCGAGGGATCGCATTTTCTCTGGAAGATGGTGCGGCGCCTGGTCGGCGTGCTGGTGGAAGTGGGTCGTGGTGCGCTGTCGCCTGAAGCCGCGGCCTCGATGCTCACGTCGTCATCCGCGCTGCCGGCGCGGCTCACGGCGCCGGCATCGGGGCTGTTTCTGGAGCGCGTGTTCTACGAGGACGATCCCCGCGACCTGCCGGTGCAGGCCGCGGTGCTTCTCCCCAGAATTGCCGGAGGGGTGAAGGCCTGATCTACTGATCGGTAGCCGCAGGCCTTTAGGCCTCCGTCAATCCTTCAACCGGTATGGCGCGACGATGCCGGGTCGGGTCGGCAGGTAGATCATTTCTTCCTGGAGCTCGCGCCGGGCGAATACCGCGAAGCCTGCGTGCTCACCGACCTGAACGAACGCGCTCGCCGCGAAGGGAATCGCCGGGCCCGCACTCACCCACTTCTCGCCTCCGAAGTCGACCCACACGCCGTCGTTGCTCGAGGGCCGCCGCAGGGTGACCATCGGCGCCACCGCTCGCGGGGTGGCAGGCACAGCGGCCGCGATTCCGGATGTCCCGACGGCGCCGGGAATTCCCGACCGCGAATCACGCGCCGCAGCCGGAACGCTCGCGGTCGAGGTGGCGATCGGCCCGGGGCGAACGGGTGCCGATTCGGGCGTCAGTCGCCCTGGAAATGACGGGGTGCGGCTTCCTGTCGTACCGGCGAGGGCCCCGCGGCGCGGCTTCTCGTACGGCTGGAGCAATCCCCGGCTGACGGGCACGTAGACGATGCTGAAGGGCTCAATGGTCGTATCCGTATAGAGGGGAACGCCGTTGTACTGCCCCGAGCGCACCATCGAGTTGCCGTTGAAGAACACCGCCGCCCCAGCCGGGTAGTAGAGCTCGCCGGCGAACTGAACAGGGTCGCCCCGCTGGAACCAGGAATCGTTATCCGCGGTGACGATGGGGGGATCGGTAGGACGGCTCTGTATCTGCGCCGCTGCCGGCACCGCGGTGAACACGGCCGCGCTGAGAACGGCGACCACAACAATCATCTGGCGCATGACACACACCCTCCAGCCCAAATAGGGTCCAAGGGTCGTGCCATGTGCTTGCCGCTGAGCTCTGAGCGGCACACTTGATGCTCTCCTGAAGGCAGATCCTCGTGTGACCCGATTAAAAGGAGAGATGACAGATGAGCAAGACAGCAGGCTTCATATGCGCGCTGGCGATCGCCGTGGCGACCTCAGCATGCGGGCAGTCGGATGCGGGAATTACCACAAACATCAAGAGCAAGTTCGCAGCAGACGACGTCGTCCAGGCCAACGACATCAACGTCACCACCCGTGACAAGGTCGTCACGCTGAGCGGCCGCGTTGAAACTCCCGCTGCGAAGGAGCAGGCCATCATGATCGCCCGCCAGGCGGACGGCGTCGTGGACGTCGTGGATCAGCTGAGCGTGTCGGGTGCCACCGCCACCTCGGGTATGCGTGACGACATCGAACGCGGCGCGGAGAACACTGGCGATGCCGTCGCCCGCGGCGCGGACAGGACCGAGGACGCGCTCGAGCGCGGCGCGGACAACTCCAAGAACATCCTCGAGAAGGGTGTGGACGCCACGGTCGATGGCGCCAAGAAGGTCGGCAGCGCGACGGCCACCGGTGCGAAAAAGGTCGGGACCACCGTGCGTGACGCAGTCACGGACGACGATCCCGACAGCGACAACGACGGGAAGTAGGAAGGCCCGGCGCTTCGTCTCGGGAGTCCTACTGTGGACTCACCGAGGCGAGGTATGCCGACACCGCCACGATATCTTCATCGGTCAGCGGCTTCGCCGCCGGCTGCATCAGCGCCGCGTCGGCACCGTTTCTCGTCTCGTCCTTGAACCAGTGCAGCTGCCGCACCGTGTAAATCGGGTGCATGCCGGCGAGCCTGGGAATGTTCCCCGACCCCTGCAAATCGTTGCCGTGGCAGATGGTGCATGAAATCGTCTTGCCGCCACCGGTCTCGACGATCTCCTTGCCCTTCGCGAGGCTGCCGGGCGGCACGTAGGAGGTAAAGGTGTTCTCGGGATCCCGCAACCGGACCTTCTCCTGGTTGTCGGGCACGGTGATGATGCGGTTGCCGATCGGTTCCGTCGCATTGCCGGGTTCCAGGAACCGCATGCGGCCGTTGCCGAGGAAGGTCTTGGGCACCATCGCCTGCTCCACGACCTTGTTGATCGCGCGTCGTGGAAGCGCGGCGAAAAACTCGGCGGCGAGGCGCACCTCTTCATCGGTGACCGCCTTCGCGATCCCGTTCATGCGGGTAGGGTCGATCCGCGCCCCGCTCTTGAAGTCCTTCATCTGCTGAATCATGTACTCGGCACTCAGGCCGGTCAGGTCGGACGACTCCGGATGACCGAGACCCGACATGAGATGGCAGGCGCCGCAGGCCATCGCGTCGCCGCGTCCCTTCGTCACGATCTCGGGCGCCGCCGGATGCTTCTCCGGGAACCAGTCGGGAGGATTCAGCAAGTCGTCGATCTGCGCTTCCGTGTACGACTTGGTGCTCCCTTCGAGCTTCTTCGGGGTCTTGTCCTCGGGAAACACCCGATCGGGCTTGAGCGGGAACGCCCACGGGCCGACCTTCACAGCGGTGGCCTGAGCCGTCGGTAGCGTCGTCGGGGCGGTCTGCGCACCGAGGGTCAGGACCGAGAGCCACGCAACGCCAAGCACCCACACGATTTTTTTCACAGCAGCTCCTCAGGCGTCATACCGGCAAGCGAGGTGACGTGTGGCGATTCTATACAAAATTGACAGTGGTGCAAAACGGTGGCAAGTTTATGTCCCTTCACCCTTTACACCATTTTTCCGGCGCGGAGAGTCCCAGATGACGTTCGGCTCGAGACGAGTGATCGTTGGTGTCGTCGCCACGGCGTGCGTGTGGATCCTGAGCGTGACGCTGGTCACCGGCCAGGCCGCCCCGCCCCAGGCACCGGTGACAGCGGCCGAAGACCGGCGGATGTCGGAAGCGGTTTTCAAGAACGTCCAGGTGCTGCGCGGCATTCCCGTGGACGAGTTCATGGGCACGATGGGGGTCTTTTCCGCGGCGCTCGGCTTTTCCTGCGAAGACTGCCACACGGCGTCATCCAATGACTGGGCGAATTACGCCACCGACACGAGCCCGCGGAAGCAGATGGCGCGGAGGATGGTGGTGATGACGGCCGCCCTCAACCGGGCGAATTTCGGCGGCCGCCAGGTGGTGACCTGCTTCACCTGCCACCGCGGCAGCAATCAGCCGAAGGTGACCGCCAGCCTCGACATGCTCTACGCGCCCGCGTCCCTGAATGAAGAACCGGACGGACCCATTTTCCAGATGGACGGCGCGGCGGCAGCCGAGAAGATCCTCGACAAGTACCTGCAGGCGCTTGGCGGGGCGCAGCGTGTCGCGGCGCTCACCAGCTACGTGGCGAAGGGGACGTACGGTGGTTATGGCCCCGACAGCGAGCGGCGCCCGGTCGAGATCTACGCGAAAGCGCCCGGCCAGCGCGCGGTCGTCGTTCGCGACCCAACCGCCGGAGACGCGGTCACAACGTTTGACGGAACGGCCGGCGCCTGGATCGCCGCGCCCTTCAGGCCCGTGGACGTGTTGACACTGCACGGAGCGGAGGTGGACGCGGTGAAGGTAGAAGCGCACCTGGCATTTCCGGCGCGGATCAAGGAGACGCTGACCGGATGGCGGGTCGGGCTGCCGGCCACGATCGAGGGGCGCCAGACCAGCGTCGTCCAGGGGACCAGCGGCGGCGCGCTCGCCACCTTATATTTCGACGACGAGACCGGCCTGCTGACGCGCCTGGTTCGCTCCACGCCGTCACCGGTCGGCCCCCTGCCCTCGCGCATCGACTACTCCGACTACCGCGACGTGGCCGGTGTGAAGGTGCCCTTCAAGTGGACGACGACCTGGCTGGATGGGCGGTCAACCTACGAACTGAGCGGGGTGCAACCCAACACCGCGATCCCGGCGGCGAGATTCGCGCGGCCGGCGCCGCCCAAGCCCTATTAGCGTTATCATCAACCCATATGTGGAGGCCTGCTGTGAAAAAGACCGTACTCTCCGTCGCTGTCGGTTGCCTTCTGCTCTCAGGCGCGGCCCTGGCGCATCACGGTGACGCAGGGCGATACATCGAGGAAGTGGTCACACTGAACGGTGTGGTGGTTGAGACGCAGCTGGTCAATCCGCACGCCATCGTCGTCTTCGACGTCGCCGATGCGACGGGTAAGAACGTCCGGTGGCAGGCTGAACTGGGCGGCGCGCAGGGGCTGGTCCGGAGCGGCTGGACCGCGGACGTGAAGACCGGCACGAAGATCACGCTGACGGGCCGGCGGCTGAAGAGCGGTGCGCCGTACATGAACCTTACGGAGCGCGCGCGGGTCGTCCTGACCGACGGCGGCAAGGAAGTGCACAAGACCGCGAATTTCGGCGAGGCGGCAAGCGGCCCGTCCGGCAGCACGGCGGGTGCGCCTCCCGTGCCCGCGGCCCCCGCCGCGCCGCGCGGGTACTAGATCAGTAGGCAGTAGGCAGTAGGCAGTTAGCAGCAGGGCGGGTCCTCTGGACCCGCCTTTTTTATTCCCGGCTCGGGGTTCCCCGTAAGGCGCATGCATGTGGAAGTTTGCGACGCTTCTATCGTTCGCCGTCGGCGCGACGGTCATCGCCGGTCAGATCCAGGGGCAGGGCGCGACCCTCGACTGGGCGTACGGATACGTCACGCCCGGACCGGAGCCCCTCGCGCCGCCGTGCCCGGACGAGGCGAAAGCGTACGCCTGCTCGCGACCCGGCCGCCCGTGGCCCGACGACGGCGCGCTGCTCCGCCTGGGTGGCTCCGATCGCACATTCACGATCAGCCAGGTGCAATCGCACTACGACCCGGCCGATTGGTATCCGCAGGACCATCCCGCGGCGGTTCCCGACATCGTCCAGCACGGGCGCCAGAAGGATCTCGTGCGCGCGTGCGCGCATTGCCACTATCACAACGGGCTGGGCAAGCCGGAGAACGGCCACGTCTCCGGCCAGCCGGTGAACTATTTCCTGCAGCAGATTGCGCTCTTCAGGAGCGGCGGCCGCAAGAGCGCGGACCCGCGCAAGGCCAACCACGCGGAAATGGTCCAGATCGCCAGGACGATCACCGACGAGGAGGCGCGCGCCGCCGCTGTCTACTACGGATCGATCAAGTGGAAGCCCTGGGTCACGGTGATCGAGAGCGAGACCGCGCCCAAGACGCGGCAGTCGGCCGCCGGGCTGTTCATTCCGCTCGAGGGGAACCAGGCGGAGCCGCTGGGGCAGCGCATCATCGAGGTGCCGGAGTTCCCCGACCGCACCGAACGCTATCGCGATCCGAGAGCGGGATTCGTCGCCTACGTCCCGGTCGGCAGCATCGAGCGAGGCAGGGCGCTGGTCACCACCGGCGCGGGCAAGACGACCCAGTGCGCGCTGTGCCACGGGCGCGATCTGCAGGGTGTGGGTGACGCGCCAGGGATCGCCGATCGCACGGCGTCGTACACGGCGCGGCAGCTCTACAACATGCAGCAGGGCACGCGACTCAGCCCCCTCATGAAGCCGGTCGTCGCGTCATTGAGCCGGGACGACATCATCGCGATCGCCGCGTATCTCGCGTCGTTGTGACCCCGTACGTGGGGCAAGCCTTGTCAGGCTTGCCCGGCCGGCCTGGCAAGGCCGGCCCCACGCGCAGTCAAGTGCAGCGGTAGGCGGAGGCCTTCAGGCCTCCGCGCACGCATTATTTTGCGAGCGGGTTCGGCCGCACCTGGAAGTGCACGACCAGCGGCTTGTTCGCCTTGCCGCCCTCCATGTGCCACGGCGTGCGGTCGCCGCTTGGCACCCAGAGCCCGCGCCCTTTCCAGCCGGTTCGCGGGTTGTCGATGCGTCCCTCGAAGCCCTTCATGTAGAAGCCGAGTGGATACGGGGTACGGAAGGTCACCATCCGTCCGTTCACGAAGGCATGGACGCCGTCGTAGAGATTGCCCGTCGCGATCGGCAGGTTCGCGCCGAGTCCGAGGGTGTTCTGCTGATCGACGAACGTGTAGTAGCTCGACTCCGCGCTGAACTGGGGCAGCTCGGGAAACCCCGGGCCGGGCAGCGGGTAGAAGCTCCAGCCTTCCGGACAATGGTCTCCGGTCGCCTTCGGACCGTTGAGCGGCCCCCTGCACTTCCGCCGGTCGAACGAGGCCATGTGCCCGCTGGCCAGGGCCGCCCACACCACGCCGTTGCGGTCGATGTCGGAGCCGCGGAGGCCGAAACCCGGCGCCGGAATATTGAAGATCTCCACCAGCGCCGTCGCCGGGGGGTTCGCGCCCGGCGCGAGCCGCAGCAGCGCGCCCACCTGGCTGGCCCGCTCCGGGTAGGTGCGGTTCGAACCCCAGATCGAGCCATCCGCCGGGTTGGGCATCACCGCATAAAAATCCGCGAGGATCTTCTTGTCGCGTGCCGGGTCAACCGGCTGGTCCGGCTGGACGTAGTCGTCGCGCCTGCCGTTGCCGTTGGTGTCGAGGATCAGCGACGTCCATCCCTGCGCCTTCGCGACGTCACCGGTCTCGTCGTAGATCTTCGTGTTCAGCCAGCCCACCGCGTCGCCGATATCGGCCGCGCGATCGTTGCTGGTCCACAGCGTGTTGTTGGCATCCTCGGCGAACCTGAGGTGCTGCGTCGAAAAGCAGGTGTCAACGAACTTGAATTCTTTGGTGCGCGGGTCATACACCGACAGCTGCCGTCCGGAGCTGGTCAGCGGAGCCAGCTTCGCGGACGGGTGCTCAGACCCCGCCTTGCAGAAATCCGGATTGGCATTGGGCGCGCGGCCTCGAGCCGTGTACCAGACCCGGCCCCGCTGGTCCATGATCGGATTGTGCGACACGGTCTGGCTGGTCCAGATCCGCTCGTCGCCCCACGCCGGCGACGGTTGGAACACCGGTCCCGGGACGGGAGAGTTGGCGTCACGCACGACCCCCTTGAACGTCGTGGCCACGTTCCTCACCGGATCGAGGATCGGGTAGTCGTCGGTGCTCAGCTCCGGCGCGCCATACAGCGGGCCGTTGGCGTTGACGGTGGGGTTGCGCCAGTCAGTGCCCGTCAGGTCGTGCATGTAGGCCTTCGGATTGGCCCAGTCCCTGACCGTCACGACGACGTTGCGCTCGATACCCGAGGGCCGCGGCGGCTTGAACGACGGGAGCTCGCCGGCGGCAATCCGGTCCGTCCAGTCAGCGAGATACTTGAACGGCACGCCGGCGAGATGCGAGGCCGCGATGCCGACCATCTGCTGCCCCGCCTGGCCCGATTGAATCCGCCGCATCCACGCCTCATGTGACGAGGCGAACGTCCCGAGCTCCTTCGGGATGGTGCGGGTGTACTCGTTCCCCATCTGGTGGCACCCCGCGCACGCGCCGTTTTTCATGATCGCGAGGTAGCGGTTCATGCCGCCTTCGACCTTCGCCAGATCGGCCTGGCTGGGCAGGTGCATCATCGAGTACCACGCGATCGCCGGAAACACCTTCGCGGCAACCGCGGGGCTCGGCGCGACCACCGCCGTCAGGTTCGCGCGTGTGCCCCGCCTGGCGTCGACCTTCTGCGAATCAGCCAGCCCGTAGCCGCGCACCCACAGCCGGTAGTTCGCCTCCGGCAGGTCCGGAATCAGGTAGCGGCCGCGGTCGTCCGTGACGACGATCTTGGAGAAGCGGGTCTGGAAGTCGCTCGTCTCGGCAATCACCCAGACGCCCGCTTCAGCTCCGGCGGTGCTGGTGACCACCCCGCCGATGTCGTCGTTGTCGATCGCGACCGCCGCGGCGCCCTGCTGCGCCTGCGACGCCACCGACCACGCGGTGACCAGCGCCGCCACCGTGATCGCCGCCACACCCCAACCCAGCTTGCTCGCAATCCTCATAAGCACTCCGAAAAACCTACTTCCTGAAGTTCGCCACCAGAAAAATCTACTACACGCCGAGAATGCCGACCAACTCACGCACCGACGCGGCCGACGTGTGCAGCGCGGCGGATTCGTCGGCGGTGAGCTTCAGCTCGATGATCTCCTCTGCCCCCGCTGCCCCGAGCTTGACCGGCACCCCGACGAACACGCCGTCGATGCCGTACTCGCCCTCGAGATACACCGCGCACGGCAGGATCTTCTTCTGATCCTTGAGGATCGCCTCGACCATCTGCACCACGGCGGCGGACGGCGCGTAGTACCCGCCACCGGTCTTCAGCAGGTTGACGATCTCGCCACCGCCGTTGCGGGTGCGCTCGATAATCGCGTCGATCCGATCCTTCGCCATCAGGTCCGGCAGCGGGATGCTCGCCACGGTCGTGAAGCGCGGCAGCGGCACCATGGTGTCGCCGTGGCCGCCGAGCACCAGCGAGTGGACGTTGTCCACCGACACCCCGAGCTCCTCGGCCACGAAGGTGCTCATGCGCGCCGAGTCGAGGACGCCGGCCATCCCGATCACGCGGCTCTTCGGGAACCCGCTGATCCGGTAGGCGGCCTGCGCCATGGCATCCAGCGGATTGGTCACCATGATCAGGATCGCGTTCGGCGAATGCCTGACTACCCCTTCGACATTGCTCTTGATGACCTCGTAGTTGGCCTGCAGCAGGTCGTTCCGCGTCATCCCCGGCCTGCGGGGAAACCCGGCGGTGATGACGACGATGTCACTGTCGGCTGTCTGGCTGAAATCACCCGTCGCCGTGGAGATGCCGCGGGCCCGCGCGTCCATCCCGGTGATCGGCGTGGATTCCAGCATGTCGAGCGCCCGGCCTGCCGGCACCCCGTCGAGCACGTCGGTCAGGACCACGTCGGCGAGCTCGCGATCGATGATGCGCTGGGCGGTCGTCGCCCCGACGAAACCCGCCCCGACGACGGTGACTTTCCGCCGCATTACGCGCTCTGGTAGAGCTTGGTGAAGACGAACTCGCGGTGGCCGAGGGCCTCCGCGCACGTCAGCCGGCCGTTGCAGGTGCGGATGACCATGTCGATCAACTGGTCGCCCGCCTGATCCAGCGTCATCTCCCGCCGCAGGATGCCGGAGACGTCGAGGTCGATGTGCTCCGACATCGTGCGAGCCGTCATCGGATTCGCCGTCAGCTTGATCACCGGCTCGATCGGGTTGCCGATGACGTTGCCCTGCCCGGTCGGAAACAGGTGCACCACGAACCCCGCCGCCGCCTGCAGCGTCACGCATTCGGCCGCCGCCGACGAGGTGTCCATGTAGTACAGCCCGCGGGCCGTGCCCGGCGCTTCGGCCGGCTTGAGCACGTCGATGAACTTCGTCGTCCTGCCAATTTTCTGGAGGTTGCCGAATGCCTTCTCCTCGATCGTCGTCAGGCCGCCGGCGATATTGCCTTTCGTCGGCTGCGACTCCGACAGGTCCGATGTCTTGTGCCGTTCGATGACCGCCTGGTAGGCGTTGAAGACCTGCATGAACTTGTCGCGGACCGCAGGGGTCGCGGCGCGGGTGGCGCAGACCTGCTCGGCGCCGGTGAGCTCCGAAGTCTCGCCGAAGCAGGTGGTGGTGCCCAGCGGGTCGAGCTTATCGATCAGATTGCCGACGGTCGGGCACGACGCGAGGCCGGAGGTCGTGTCGCTCTCGCCGCACTTGGTCGAGATGAACAGATCCTCGATCGAACAGACCTCGCGCTGCTGCTCGGAGGCCCACTGCACGTACTCCCGCGCCTTGCGCGAGGCGGCGGCAATCGTGTTGATGTCGCCATTGCCCTCGATGGCAAACCCTTCGACCGGCTTGCCGGTCTTCCTGATGCCGTCGACGACCCGGCCCGTCCACTGGGGCTCGATGCCGATCACGATGCAGGCGGCGACGTTCGGGTTGGCGCCGGTGCCGATCAGCGTGCGGAAGAACAGCTCGAGATCCTCGCCGAACTGGAGCCGCCCGTACGCGTGCGGCAGCGCCATCGTCCCCTTGATGTTGTGTGCCACCGCTTCGCACGCCGCATTCGACAGGTCGTCGAGCGGCAGGATCACGACATGATTGCGAATACCGACCCGGCCGTTCTCACGGCGATACCCATGGAAGTCGTAGCGTTTCACCGTTACCACCGTTTCGTCTTGAGGTTATGCACATGCACGTGGCGGCCCCTGCCGACCGGCGCCACGATTTTGCCGACATCGTGCCCGTACTTGAGGACGGTGTCGCCCACCTTCAAGTCATTCAAAGCGATCTTGTGGCCCAGCGGCACGGCGTCGAGCGCCTTCAAGGTGATCGTTTCGTCGGTCTCCATGATCCAGCCGGTCACGTCCCGGTTCGGCTGGATGTCCTCGACCACGGCCACGCCGACGGTGTCGGCCTTGTCATGAACAATAAAATCGGTCTTCATCGAACTCCCCTTTATCTGGCGGCTATCGCGTGAATATGTAGACCGCGCCGGAGTCGACGGCGGAATCATCGGCCGGATCGCCCGTCACGCCCTTGCCGCCGCCGTCCTCGTTGTGGGCGCCGACTCCCAGGATTCGGCCGTCCCCGCTCAGCGCCACGGCGCTGCCGAACTCGTCACCTGCCTGGTTGTTCGAGCTCTTGATATACGCCTGCTGCGTCCACCTCGAACCGCTGCGGGTGTAGAAGTACACGGCGCCGGATTCCTCGGCCGGATGCTCGCGCGCCCGCCAGGGATCGAGGTGATCGACGATCAGAAACGGCCTGAGATCGGGTGGGTGGATTCCAGGCTCGAAGTCGTCCTGGAGATAGGATGCCACGCCGAGCGAGTCGCCGTCGCCGCTGAGCGCCAGCTTGACGCCGAAGGAATTGTAGGGCCGCGCATTCGATGCCTTGATGAACGCCTGCTCGGTCCACGTGTTGCCCGCCCGGACGAACACGTACGCGGCGCCCACCCAGATGTTGGCGAACCCGCGCGGGGGTGAGTCGGTGTCGCAGCCGGCGGGGTTGATCCCCGGCGTGAGGCAGTCCTCGTCCCCCGCCCCGGTCGCGAGCGTATTCCCATCGTCGCTGATCGCCACCGAGTAGCCCATCTGGTCGGTGCCCTCGTTCCTGGATCCCTTCAGGTAGGCCTGCTCCGACCAGGCACCGCCAGTGCGGGTGAACACGTAGACCGCGCCGGAGCCGTTCGCGGTGTTGTCGTGCGGGGGATTGACGCCCCTGCCGCCGCCGCGCTCGTCGAATCCGCTGGCGGCGAGCGTGCTGCCGTCGGCGCTCAGGGCCACCGCGAATCCGAACATGTCGCCCTGCTCCGAGTTCGAGCTCTTGAGATACGCCTGTTGCGCCCAGGTGCCGCCGGCGCGGGCAAAGACGTACACGGCGCCAGCCGACTGCGCCGAGTCGTCCGCCTGGTTGCCGTTCACGGTCTGGGCGGCGCTGTCCTCGACGTGCGCGCCAACGGCGATCGTGCCGCCATCGTCACTGACCGCGACGGAATAGCCGAACTGATCCCCGTCGCCAATCTGATCCCCGGACGTGGCCCTGCCCGTGTTCGACGCCTTGAGGTAGGCGCGCTGTGTCCAGGTCGTATCCGTGCGGGTGAACACGTAGACGGCGCCGGCCTGCGGGATGGAATTGTCCGCCTGGTTGCCATTGACGCCGGTCGCAGCACTGCCTTCCCAGTACGCGCCCACTACCATCGTGCTGCCGTCGCCGCTCAACGCGACCGCGGAGCCGAAGTGGTCGCTCATGCCCGCATTCGACGCTTTCACGTAGGCCTGCTGGACCCAGCTGCCGCCATCCCGGGTGAAGACATACACCGCACCGGCGGCGTACAGCGAGTTGTCGTTCTGGTTTCCGTTGATGCCGCTGGCGCCGCCGCCTTCATACGGCGCCCCAACCGCCATCGTGGTGCCGTCGCCGCTGATCGCCAGTGAGTCGCCCGTATGGCCCTGGTTGGCGCCACCGCAGGCGAAGTGGTCGTGCGCGTCGGCGTTCGAGGCCTTGATGTACTGGACCTGCTTCAGTCGCGCCGGCGGGGCGTCCTGCGCCGCCAGGACGCCAACGCCCATGCAGACGATGAAAAGCGCCGCGGGGCGTCTCACTCCCTGAACGTGACCGCGACGTGCGCCTTGTTGGACGTGCCGTTGCCCCACTGCAGGCCAATCTCGGGATGCAGCGGCCACGGATTCTTCACGACGATGTCGTGCCAGCCCGGCTCGTGGAGCAGGGAGGCATCGATCGTGACCTGCAGTTCCGAGCCGCTCACCGCCTTGTAGGGAACGGGCACTCCCTTGAAGAGCACCTGCGAGCGGCGCACGAAGTTGAATCCCTTCAGCGTCACCGTGGTGGCCGGACTCCCTTCCGTCACCATGAACGGCGCGATCGCTTCGATCGCCGGCTGCGGCGACTCCGCCGGGTTCGGCAGCGGCCTGCCGGCCGCGACCGGGGGATTCCCGTTGAACCGGCCGCCGCTGCCCTTGTACGCGACCGGCCGGAAGGCGTTGACCCACAACAGCGCTTCGACCGGCGCGTTCAGCTCTGACTCGCGCTTGAACACCGGGTTGTAGCCGGCGCTGTATCCCAACTCCACGCGCCTGCCGTTGAATACCACCGCGTCGAGGTCGCGAAGGTTCTCGACCGCCTGTAGCGGATCCTTGTTGACGATGATGATGTCGGCGAGCTTTCCCGCTTCGATGGTGCCGAGGTCCTTGCCCCGGTCGATCATCTCCGCGGCCCACTTCGTGGCGCCCTGGATGATCTGCATCGGCGTGACGCCGGCCTCGCGAAAGATCAGCATCTCGTGGATGAAGCTGTTGCCGGGCACGCGTCCCGGATTGGTGTTGGCGCCGACAACCAGGCGTCCCCCCGCGTCCACGAACATCTTGTGGAAGCGCAGCGAGTTCTGGTACCCGCGCATCCGGCGCTCGCGAACCGCCCCTGTGCCGCCCGGCGTCGGCCCGCGATAGGGCGCGAGGGCGGACTCGATCCGCTCGGGCGGGTAATAGGCGAGCATCGCGGGATCGCCCTGTTCGAAGAAGGCGCGATCTTCTCGCGCGAAGCGATCCCAGTCCTTCTGGAACCCGCCGAAGTTGGCGCGAAAGGTCGGCGTGAGCGCCACGCCGTTCCTGACCAGGAGCTGGATCAGCTCCTTCGCCCTGGCCTCGTCCATCTCGGCGAACAGGTCGAGCTCGTTGCGGGGATCGTCTTCGCTCGTCACCGGCTTGGCGGCGACGCTCCGGCCGATGCCCGCCGAGTGCGGCAGGTTCTTCGACTTGAGCATGGCGGCTTCGCGTGGGCCGAAGATCGGGCCGTACGAGCGCGTGAAGACCGGCTTCCCGAGCTTGTTCGCCTCGTCCACCCCGGCGCGGTAGTACTCGAGCGGCAGCTCCCCGTCCACGAACACGATCATGTCCGCGCCGCCGGCCGCGAACGCGCGTACCAGCTCGCGCGTGTGCTCGGCGGACCGCGCCTTGCGGCCAGGCGTCAGCACCGTCTCGAGGCCGGTGCCGCCGACGTCCTCGACGCCGATCCGCGACAGGCCGCTGAACGGCCTCGGCCCGCGAATCCGGCCGAGGTGAACGCCGTCGCGGTGCGGCGCGCCGATCTCACCGGCGATGCCCACGTCGATCGTCGAGGTGATGCCGTAGTTCAGCATCACCTCGCCGTAGTACCAGTTGTAGCTGACCTGCGAATCCCACAGCCCCGGCAGGATGAACTTGCCGTCGGCCCGAATCACCTGCGCGCCCGCGGGGATCGTCGTCTGGCCACGGCGCCCGACGGCGGTAATCCTGTTGCCCTGGACCACCACGACCGCATCGGCGACCGGCGCGCCGCCGTTCCCGTCGATCAGGGTGCCCCCGTCGATCACGAGAGCGGGCTGTGCCTGGGCGGCAAGCGGCACGGGAGACACCCCGGACAGCACGACGGCGGCGATGGCGGCGATGGCGGTCGACACGGCGAGCATCGAGCCTATGACGTGGGGTCGTTTCACGACTCTCTCCTGTAATGCGGGACGGGGCAGCCAAACTATCACGGCGCGAAAAAACAAAAAAGGCCGGGTCCCCAAAAGGACCCGGCCCTGAAACGTCTTCGCGCTGTTCTTCGTGACCTTCGTGAACTTCGTGTTCTTCGTGTCTTCTAGAACTGGACCCGGAACCCGAGCTGCATCGTACGCGGCGCGTACGACAGATTCGAGCTGTACACCGGCGTGCCTGCGATCGGGCTGCTCCGATCCAGCACGTACGACTGGTAGTTGGCGCGGTCGAACGCGTTGAAGATCTCCAGGATGCCGTCGACCGACACGCGGCCGAGCGGAATGCGCTGCTGAAGACGCACGTCCATGCGGTGGATCGGATCCTGGACGAACTCGTTCCGCGGGACGATAGTGCCGTTGGCGCAGAGGCGCGCCGGCGGCGCGGGGCCCTGGGTGTCGCGGCGATCGCCGCCGCAGGACTCTTCCTGCCGCTGACCCGATCCGAAGAAGTAGAGGCCGCTCAACTGGAAGCCGCCGCCCACCTCCCAGATGCCGTTGAACACCGCCCGGTGGCGCTGGTCGGTGACCGCCGGGCCATATTCACCACCGAGATCGGGGGCGACAGCGAAATCGACCACCGTGTGGCCGCTGATCGGCAGCGACGGCTCGTCGTTCTTGACCTCGGACAGGGTGTAGTTGCCCGAGAACTGCCACCGGTCGCTGAAGCGCTTGGTGATGGTCGTCTGCAGGCCGTGATAGTCGGACCGCCCGGTGTAGGCGTAGTAGCCAATCGCGCCCCACTCCGGGTAGACCCGGTTGGCCACGTTGGAGAACGGCAGGTTGATGCCGGTGGCCGGGTTGTACCGCAGGTTCACGTTGTTGTGCAGCACCTTCTCGTTGCGGCTGCGGTTGCGGACGTAGTCCACCTCGAAGCCGAGGTTGTTCCGGAGCTGATGCTGCGCACCGAACGACATCTGCCAGGTGTCGGTCAGCTTGTTGTAGGCGGCGGGCGGCGCCAGTTCCTCGGCGTCGCGCCTCAGGCAGCCCGGCACGTTGTTGACGTCGCACATCCGGGCCACCGCCTGCGAATAGGTCGGGGTCGGTCCGTTGAACGGGTTGGTGTTGAAGTCCGCGCGGCCGTCGTTCGGGATGGTCACGTAGACCAGTTTGGTGAACCGGTTCGAGTGAGAGAACTGGCTGCCGATGATGTCCGGATAGTAAAGACCCGCGCCGCCGCGCAGCACGGTCCGCTCCGACACCTGATACGCGAAGCCGAGGCGCGGCTGGATGTTATCCGCGTCCTGCGGCCGGTCAGGCGCCATCCACGGAAGCGCGACCTGCTTCTGGTTGGTGGAGTTCATGATCAGGTCGTACCGTAAGCCGATGTTGAGCGTCAGCTTGTCGGTCGCGGCCCAATCGTCCTGCAGCCATGTGGCGTATTTGGGGTGCTCGTGACGCACCGGGAACACGTCCGCGATGCCGATGACGTAGCGCTGGGTGATCGAGTTGAGCGCGTTGAGGTTCCAGGTATCCACGTTGAACGCATCCGGGAACCACGCGGTCATCTGCGCGACCGAGGGCAGCGGGCCTCCCCTCGCGACGATGTTGCCCATGCAGCGCGCGCAGTTGGCCGAGGTCATGCCAGCGATGAGGACCTCGCCGCCCAACTTCAGGTCGTGACGGCCCTTCGCCGCGAACGACAGCGTGACGTCGTCGCGCAGCGTCCAGATGTCCTGGAGCTGGTAGCGCGGCCAGTTGTTGTTGCCGGTGATGTTGAAGCCGGTGAACTGAATGCGCGGGTGGCCGTTGGTGATGCCGCGATCCTTCAGCCAGTGGTTCGACCAGGTCGTCAGGTTCCGTTCGCCGAACTTGAAGCTCGACGGCCCGAACTTCACCTCGTTGACCGTGCTCGCGCCGAGCACCGAGGTCAACTGGATGACCGCGTTGTTGGTGGTTTCGTTGAGCGTGCCGGCGTTCGCCGGGTGGTTCGAAGCGATATCGCCAAAGGGCACCAGCAACCGGGCAGTATTCCCCTTCACCATCAGGCGGTGCGCCGGCGAGAACTGGTAATCGAGGCGCAGCGTCGCCAGCTTGGTCGATTCCTTGCCCGACAGCGTGACGGCGTTGAACGCCGGGACGAAGGTCTGCGGGGCCAGTGTTTTCGGCTCGCGGCGGTACTCGTAGTTGAAGAAGAAGTGGAGCCGATCGCGCATCACCGGGCCGCCGAGCGTCCAGCTGTACTGCTGTTCGGCGCCGTCGATCACGCGGTTGAGGACATGGTCTTCAGCGTTCCAGTCCGAATCCTGGAAGTAGCCGCCGAACGATCCGTTGAACGCGTTGGTGCCCGAGCGGGTAATCGCGTTGACCTGGACGCCGGACGAGCGGCCCTGGGTGGCGTCGAACCGGTTCGAGATGAACTGGAACTCGCCGATCGAGTCGCGGCTGAAACGCGGCTGCGCGCCAGGTCCGATGTTGTTGGTGACCTGCTGCCCGTCCATGTTCAGCTGGAATTCGCGCACGTCGCCACGATCTTCAATCGGCGTCGCGCCCGAGGCGTTGGTGCGGTTGCCCGGCGCGAGCAGCGCCAGCGAGGTCCACTCGCGGCCCTGGACCGGAAGCTCCTGCATCTGCCGCGGGTCGATGTTGCCGCTGATGGTGGACTGCGTCGTGTTGATCAGGGGCGCCTCACCGGTGACGGTAACGCTTTCCTGGACACCCGTGAGGGACATCTGCATCGGGACCTGAGCGGTCTGCCCGATCAGCAGGTTCAGCCCGCTTCGCGTCACGGTGGTGAAGCCACCGAGCTCGGCGACGATCCGGTACCCGCCAACGCGTGCCGGAATGCGGAACACGCCTTGTTCATCGGAGACCGCGACGAAGGTGTTGCCCGTGGCTTCGTGCGTCGCCGTGATCGTGACGCCCGGCAGCACGCCGCCCGTCGAGTCCGTCACCGTACCGGTGATGGTGGCCTCCTGCGCAAAGCCCGCAACGGGCAGCGCCAGGAGCGCGACTACCACAAATATCCATCTCACTGCGCCCGATTTCATGAATCCTCCTGACTACGAAGAAAGCTCTGGTAGTCGGTTGTATCTTGAGTGCGACGAAAATTAGCGTAGGTCTGCGGTTACGTCAACAGGAAACAGCCGTATCTCGATACGGAATAATGGATTCCGGGTTTTGCTTGGGGAATTCTAGGGTCGGGGGCGGAGAGCCCGCGCGCCCTGCTGCTCCGCCAGCGCCAGGTTGCGACGGGCATCCTCCGAGCCGGGGTCCAGGGCGACGGCGCGGTCGAAGTGGAACGCGGCCTCGTCCAGGCGGCCCAGCCTTGCGAGTGTCAGGCCCAGGTCGTTGTGCGCCTGGCTGTTACCGGGTTCGAGCTCCACCGACCGGCGCAAGTGCGTGACGGCCTCCTCGCCGGCGCCCTGCGCCGCCAGCGCGGCGCCCAGGTGCCACAGGGTCGGGGCGTCAGCCGGATCGAGCGCCAGCGCGAGACGGAACTCCCCCACCGCCTCTGCGAGCCGGCCGTTCGAGGCGAGCGCGATCCCGAGGATGTTGTGAACGTCCGCCGACTCGGGGACGATCTCCCCCAGGTAACGGCTGTCCCCAATCACCCGCTGCTGCGCCTGCGCGAGGCGCTTGGCTTCCGCGACCGCCGCGGGCGGCGCCGCATATGCCAGCTTGAGCAGCTCGAGGTAAGTGTCGAGTCCCGAGACGAGGGGCACCGGCATGCCGTTGCTGAAGCAGCGCGGGCACCACGCGGCGACGTCGGTGAGATCGACGACCGACCCTGGCACGCCCTTGTAGAAGTTCAACATCGACCGGACGCCGTACTCCTGGAGGGGACGGTCGTCGCTGACTGGCAGGGTGTCCCGCGTCGCCTCGGCCAGCGTGCGCGGCGATCCGACAAACGAGCCGACGATCTCGCGGGGCGTGCCGAGATCGATCAGGTCGAGGTCGGCTTTGACCCCCGGCGCGCGCGCGAGCGACGCCGCCACTTTCTCGGGGTCGATCTCGATCCGCTCGCCGTTGAAACCCAGGAGGATCAGATCGGACTCGGCGCCCGACAACAGGACCGCCTGCGGAAATACGTCGATGAACGCCCGCACCATCGCCAGCGTCGTCTCGGGCGGAACCTGGTAAGCGGGAAGCCACTGGCTGACGTAGCCGTTCGGCTTCAGGCGTGAACGCGCCAGGGTGTAGAACTCACTGGAATACAACGCGCCGACGCCCGCGTAGGCAATGGGCGGCGGCTCGAGGGTGATCAGATCGTAGGTCGCGGGTGGCTGCATCTGCAGATGCTGGCGGCCGTCGTTGATGTGCACCACCAGGCGCGGGTGGTTCAGCACGTCCTGGTTGCCGGCGCTGAAGTAGCTCGCGTGCGCCAGGATGTCCCTCGACAGGTCCGCGAGCTCGACGCGTGTGACCGTGGGATGGAGCGTCGCCGCCTGCGTCGAGTTGCCGACGCCGAAGCCAATCACCAGGACCGTTTCCGGCGCGTCCATCGCGACCAGCGGAAGGTGGGTCAGCGCCCGCATGTAGCGTTGTGACAGCGGCTGGGTCGACGACATCGCGTGACCGTTGGTCACCAGCGTCCGGCCACGCGCGGTTTCGGTGACCGCAATCACCTCCGTCAGGCCATCGTCGATCACCAGCACCCGCTCGTTGGCCTTGGGCAGCCCCAGCGCGCGCGCGAGCACGTAATCCGCTGGCAGCATCAGCCACAACCCGAGCGCCGCCGCCGCGATGACAAGCGACGCGGCCAAAAGCACGGCGTGGCGCGGACCCTGTTGGGTCCGCGTGGCGGGCCCGTCAGGGCCCGCCGCATGTGCAGTCGCGAAATACAACGGCACCATGGCGAGCCCAGCGATCGTCATCAGGATCGTGGCGCTCGCCTGCAGCCCCAGCCACGGGAGCAGCAGGAATCCGGCCGCGAGGCTGCCGACGACCGCGCCGGTGGTATTGGCGAGGTAGAGGACACCGGCGCGCTGGCCGACCGACGCCTCCGCCCGCTGGATCACCGCATTCGCCAGCGGAAAGCCGAAGCCCATGAGAAGCGCGGGGAGGGCCACCTCCAGCAGCATCGGCCGGACGTTGAACCAGAGCTCCGTGAGCGTGGCGGAGAGTCCTGTCGCACCTGAAAGCGCTGCCTCGGCTGCTCCCGCGGCGGTGTCGATCGCCCTCACGTCAGCGACGGCGAAGCCGGCCAGCGTCGAGGCGACGAAGAGTCCCTGCACCAGCATGAACCACTCTGCCGGCCTCTCGGTGCGCCGGTAGAGCGCGCCGCCGGCCAGGGATCCGATCCCGATGCCGATGAGGATGACCGCCAGGAGCACGGAGAACACCGCCCGGAAGCCGCCGAGGAGGATCAGGAAATGGCGGAACCAGAGGATCTCCATCCCCATCGCCGCGACCCCGGTCATCGCCAGCGCAAGGCTCGTGAGCACCACGGCACGGTCCGGCTGAAGCCGGACACTACGTACGTCGTCGTGCGGCTCCAGGCCAGCACCACGCGACTTCGCTTTGCGGGATCCCTTCCTGGCAGTCGTAGTGTCCGGCTTCAGCCGGACCGTGCTCCGCGCCGACAGGATCAACGCGCCGATTCCGGCGATCACGTTGAAGAACACCGCCACCATCTGCGCGCCGAAGAGGCCCGATGCCGGAACGAGCGCGAAGTCGGTAAGCAGCGATCCCAGGGCCGCGCCGGCGGTGTTGACGCCGTAAAGCGCCGCAATCCGCCAGCCTCCTGTTTCGACGTCGCTGCGGACCAGGTGCCGGATCAGGAGCGTCAGCGTGCCGCCCATCAGCAGCGCGATCGGCGTCAGCAGGACGATCGCGATGGCCGCGCGCGCCAGGTACGACGCGGTGGACAGCGCGAACCAACCGGACGGCTCCCGGGAGTACGACGAGATCAGCGCCGACAGCGCCTCCAGGTGCGGCAGCACCAGAGCGATCGCGACTCCCATCGCCGCGACGACGAGCTCGACGTAGCCGTAGGCGCGCAGCAACGAGTCGGGACGCGTCGAGTACCGGCGATCCGCCCAGCCGCCGACGAGGTAGCTTCCGGCGCCGAGCCCGAGCATGAAGATCGCCACCACCAGCGACGCCGAGTGGAGCGTGTTGCCGAACACGTTTCCAAACATGCGGACCCAGACGACCTGGTAGATCAGGCCGCTCAGTCCCGACAGGAAGAACAGTAGGTAGGGCAATCCGTTAAGGGTACAAGAAACGCTAGAATACGGGGCACACGGAGGTTCGCATGCGGTTCTTCAGGTCCCTCGCACTCATCGTCATGTCAGGCCTTGTGGCCGTTCCGGCGCATGCGCAGGCGCCGCCACCGGTCGTGACCACCCCCGCCGGCCCAGGCGTGTGGGCGGAGAAAGACCGCAGCGAACCGCGCTCCGAGCCGGCGAGCGCCTTCGCCAACGGCAAGCTGTATGTCCTGGGCGGCCTCGCGCGTGGTGAGGACGCGTCGACGCTCAATCAGGAATGGGATCCGAAGACCGATACATGGCGCGACCGGGCGCCGATGCCGGGACCGCTCAGCCACCCGAACGCCGTCGTCCTGAATGGCAAGGTCTACGTGGTCGGCGGCTTCCTCAAGCAGGTCCATGTCGGCGCCCAGGACAAGTTCTTCGAGTACGACCCGGCGAAGGACAGCTGGCGAACGCTCGCGCCACTGCCGACCCCGCGCGGCTCGGTTGCGGTGGCGGTGGTCAACGGAAAGATTCACGCGATCGGCGGCCGCAATCCCGAGCTGGTGACGATCGCCAATCACGACGTCTACGATCCGGCCACCAACCGGTGGACCGGCGCGACGCCTCTCCCGCAGCCGCGTGACCACCTCTCGTTCGGCGCCATCGACGGCAAGATCTACGTCGTCGGCGGGCGGACCAATACCCGCAATGACAGCGTCAACCGGCACGACATCTACGACGTCGCGACCAATTCCTGGACCTCGGGCCCGCCCATGCCGATCACGCGCAGCGGCGGCGCGTCGGTGGTCTACAAGGGGATGCTGCTCGCGTTTGGCGGCGAATGCGCCGCGGCCGAGCGCGCGTGGCCGGCGGTCGAAGGCTACGACCCGAAGACCGGCACGTGGTCCACGTTCGCGTCGATGCCGATGGGCAAGCACGCGATGAGCGCGGCCAGCGACGGCGACACCGTGTACATCGTCGGCGGCTCCCCGATCTGTGGCCTCGCCTACACAGATACCTTGATGACCTTCAAGCTGCCCTGAGGATTGCGCCTTGGGATTTGCGCCTTGGGCGTTGGGAATTGGCGCGTCGTTAGCCCTGATGGTCGCGTGGCCGGGCCTTCAGGCGCCGGCTCCCGAGCCGCTCACCTACTTCGTCGCGGCTGGAAAGCCCGAGACCTCGTACCGGCCGTCGGATCGGCAACTGGCGGTGTGGGCGCTCGAAGCGTGGGCCAGGCATTCAGAGGGCGCACTTCGGCTGGAACCCGCCGACGAGGCGCGCGCGGCGGTGCGCGTGTACTGGGTCGCCGCAAGCGATGGCTTGTACGGCGAGATGCGGCGGCAGATCGTCGACGGCCGCCCGGTCGCCGACGTGTACGTGCGGCCCGACACCAGGGGGCTCGGTCCTGACATCGACGCGCTCGCGACCCGCGACCCGCTCGTGCGCGAGACGATCGTCTACCTCACCTGCCTCCACGAGCTCGGGCACGCCCTGGGCCTCGACCACACCGACGACTATCGCGACATCATGTATGCCTTCGGCTACGGCGGCGATATCCCCGGCTACTTCATGCGGTATCGCAAGCAGCTCCGATCGAGGGGCGACATCCCGTCTGTCGCAGGGCTGTCGGCCAGCGACATAGCCCACCTCAGGGCGGTTCCGTAGCGCGGGGGCTTCAGCGCCCGCGTCACGGACGCTCGCGCGGGCTGAAGCGTGCGCGCTACTTGCGGCGGCCGGCGCCAGTATGTGGCTTTCTGTGACTCTTGGTTTCGGGGGCTCTCGGTGCTGCCAGGGGTATGCGTACGGCAAGCAGACCGCCGGGCACCGGACGAATCGTTGGCAGTCGACCGATCCTGTCAAGGTCATCGGGACCGAATGGGTAGCCGCCGATCGCCGGCGCGATCAGCACTGCTGCCCCCTCATCCCGTGAACGGGCAAACGTTTCCGGAGTGAGCAACTGGATCCGCGCGTCATAGCCAGCGTGCGGGTACAGGCCGCTCTGGACCAGCACCACCTTCTCATCGGCTAGCCGCGCCAGCGCCTCCGGCATGGCCGCGATCTCGGCCCTCCATGGGCGGAGGCTGTATCCGCGGTTGCCGCTCCCGACTACCAAAGCACCGAGCAGAACCGCGGTAGCCGCTACGAGCGCGGCCCGGCGCCCACACACGGCGACGCGCCGGGCGAGCACCAAGGCGCCCGTCGAGGCTCCGATCACCAGGAAGGGCACGAGTGGGATCGCGTAGTAGATCCCGAACGCGTGCAATTGCGGATCGAGCGCAGCGCCGTAGATCGCCACGATTGGCACGATCCCCAGCATCCAGCGCCAGGCGAGCACCGGCAGGAACAGGTGCGGGAGCATCACCAGCCTGAAGAAGCCCGAGCTCACGCTGTCCGCCAGGACCCGGCCAGGGTGGGACATCATCCCGACCAACGCCCGCAGCGGTGTGGGGCCGTAGTTGGCCCAGAAGTTGGCATACGCCGGAACCCCGCCCGCTGCGATCGCCGGCGCGACATAGCCGTAGTAGAGGCCAAGGTTCGCAAGCGCGAGAGCCACGGGCAACAGGAGGAAGACGACGCGGTCGACGCGATTCATGAGCCGGAATCCGTGCAGTCCCAGCGCGACGCACGCGGCAAAGAGCAGCATGGCGGCGTCCTCCTTCACCAGGATCGAGGCGACCGCGGCACACACGAACTGTCGTCGATTTCTCCGCAGCCCTGCTTCGAGCATCCACGGAATGAACCACGCGTACAGCACCTCGGGGTGAAAGCCGTAGTTCAGCGCCCGGGCGGTATTGTCATTGAGGACGAAAGCGACGGCGGTCACCGTCGCGAGCACGCCACCGGCACCGAGATGCTGCATGATTCGCAGCACGTGTATCGCTCCGAGCGTGACGGCGATCACCGAGAGCGCGAGGAGCCAGAGCGGGGTGGCGCCGAGGGCATAGAGCGAGCAGATCGGAAACATCCCCCAGTACGCGTGATGCTCGAGACCGCTGCGCTGCGAAAACTCCGGAAAGTCGGCCGTTTCGACGAGCAGGGGGCGACCCTGTATCGTCTGGAGGCATGGCCGATCGAAGTAGACGGTGAAATCGACGCCATTGATCTCTCCCGACTGGAATCGGGTGAGGACGAACCAGAACAGCGTCAGTCCCACGACGACCGCCCCGGTGCGCACCGCCGGGACTGAAGGCGTCCACGCCTCGACTGCCTGCCACTCGGATTCCGCCCAGCGCCACGGCCGCAGGATCACCACCGCAACGAGGAGCGCCGGCACGAGCACGGCCGGCAGGCGCACAACCCTGGGCCAGCCGACCAGGGGCGCGCCGACCAAGACCGCGGCCGCCACGAGCGCGAGCACAACCAAGGCGCGCCTTGAACACGTGGTGGGTCTGACAACCTCCGTGGGGCCGATCCGCAAACGTACGAATAATAGCACCGTCCCGGAACGCAACCCGTCCGGCCAGTACTGTATTTTTACGAAGGCGCGAAATCACGGACGAGCGTTGGTGAGCACCGCGGTCAGCCCGCGTCAGCGGATGACACCCCGGCGCACGGCGTACAGCACGATCTCGGCCGCGCTGTGCACGTCGAGCTTCTCCATGATGTGCGCGCGGTGCGTCTCGACCGTGCTCGGGCTGATGAAGAGGAGGGCCGCCATCTCCTTGTTGCTCTTGGCCTCGGCGATGAGCTGGAAGATCTCGCGCTCCCGCTCGGACAGCGATTCGTAGCGGTCGAAGGCGCCTTCGCCGCGTCGACTGACGTAATCGTCCAGCATGAGGCGCGCGATCGGGGGGCTGAAGAACGACTTGCCCTGCGAGACGGCGCTGACCGCCTGCAGGAGATCGACGTCCGCGGCATCCTTCAGGAGATACCCGATCGCGCCCACCTTCAGGATCTGGGTCACGTATGCCTCATCGGAGTGCATGCTCAGGACCAGAATGCGCACACCAGGCACGCGTCGCGTGATCTGGCGGGTGGCCTCGATACCATTCAGTAGCGGCATCGCCACGTCGATGACGGCGACGTCGGGCTTGTGCTGCTCGGCGAGGCGCACCGCCTCGCGGCCGTCGCCGGCCTCCGCCACCACGTGCCAGTCTGCGCGCTCCTCGAGCACCTTGCGCAGACCCTGGCGTACGACCTTGTGGTCGTCGGCCAGGAGGATGCGAAGTGGGCTCATCGCTAACCGGCCCGCCGTGGCGCCTGGTCGACCGCGTCAAGGTCGACCTCCGATGGCAGGCTCACCGAGATCCTCGTTCCGCCCTCAGGGCGATCGCCGATCGCGAACGTGCCTTTGAGCGCCTGGATGCGCTCGCGCATGCCAATCAGCCCGAGACCGCGGCGCATCGAGGAGGTACCGACCGGAATGCCCCGCCCGTTGTCGTCGATGACGAGACGCAGCACGCCAACGCCGGCGCTGAGCGCGACGGTGCACGCCGTGGCGCCGCTGTGCCGCGCCACGTTGCTGAGTGCCTCCTGCACGATTCGGTACACGCAGACTTCAATCTCCGGCCCGAGCCGGTCGTCGATGGTTTCGGCCAGTTGCGCACGGATCCCGGTGCGCAGGGAGAAACTGCGCAGGTAGGCCCTCAGCGTGGCGGGCAAACCGAAATCGTCCAGCGTCGAGGGATGCAGGAGCTGCGACAGGTCGCGCACGCTACGCAGGGTGCGGTCGGCGATGTCTCGGGCCTCCTGCAGCGCGTCCCTGACGCGCGGCTCGGAGGTGCCGCGCAGCGCAATCCCGATGTCCATCTTCACCGCAGTGAGCGCCTGCCCGACTTCGTCGTGAAGCTCTCGCGCCAGGTGGCGGCGCTCGTCCTCCTGCGCGCTCACGAGCCGGGTTGACAGCCGCTCGAGATCCTGCCGGTTCCGTTGCTCGGCGAGCCGCTGCCGCTCGATCAGGCGCTGCAGTCGGTTCACCTGCCCAGACGCCATGATGGCGACGACCAGCGCCACCACCAGAATAGCCCCTCCAACCCACAGCAGGCGCGTCCTCGCTTGCTGGTACAGCGCGTCGGCTTCGACGCGGTGTCGCCCGGTCGCCGTGCTTTGGAGCGCCGCGAGTTGGTCAACGATCGCCAGGACCGTCTCGCGGCGCGGCACGATACCGCTTCGGAGGATCGCGGCCGATTCCGCCGGGCTCCGCGCCTGATCGGAGAACGCCACCTCGCGCGATTCCCAGTAGTCGTCGAGCTTCGTCTGCAGACGTGCCCAGTGTTCCCGATCCACCGACGATGTCACCTCCGGCACGTACTCGCGGAGCATTTGTTTCACTTCGGCGCGGAGCCGTCTCAATTCAGCGCGGTAATGATCGCGGCGCTGGGGATCACTGTCGATGATGGCGTCGCGAAGATAAATGGACCCCAGCAGGACGTTCGTCCGCACCTTCTCGAGCGCACGAGCGCCGCGCAGAAAGGACTCGTGCGCGGCGGAGATGTTCTGCTCCATCTGCTCGAGGCTGCGCATGAACTGGTATCCCCACAGCAGCCACAAGCCAAAGACAACCGCGAAACCCAGACCGAGGGTGATGACCGTCGATTTCGCGCGGACATCCGCGGTTCGCGACGGGAATTCGATGCGATCGAAGGGCTCCGCCAACTCATCCCTCCTCACGGACGTCCTGCCAGTATCAGCGGCTCCTCGAGAACAATCATCCACTTAGGGGCGACGCGCCGCCATCCCATGCGCACGGTATTTAAGACCCGATCTTAGTCTTGGCTGGTCTGGACGAGGGATCTGCATGTCTCTGCAGATGTTTCTGGCGAGGTCAGAGGAGATCGCCGTACTTCCGCCTGCTGCTGATCGGCTACTTCGAAGACTTGGACGCGGAGCGCGCGATCGCGTTGGGAGCGGCGGACTTGCTTGCCCTGCGCGAATTTATCGGCCGGCATTTCCGAGGCGCCGCCCGATCATTCGACCATCTCCCGCACGCGTCGCTTGAACGATATCGAGACACACGAGGCGGTCTTTACGGGGGTGCCGCGGCGACGGCCGGTGGCGTCATGTGCGGAGAAAAAGCCGTTCTTCCAGGTTACGTCATGGCTTTTTCGGAGCCACATGGCGGCGCCGGCTGTCGCCGAGATGCCCTTGAAGCGTTACGCCGATCCAGGCCGAGCCGCGGACAGCGGGCCGGGCTCCTCCGGAGAGTGGGCCGAAAAAAAGCGGTACAGCAGCCAGAGGTCGATCAATCCCACGGTCACCAGCACCAGGTACGCGGCGGGGCCTTCGACCAGCCCCAGCTCGTTCAGCAGACGCGACAACCCGAACCCCACCACCCAGGCGTCGAAGCTCATGCAGATCCGGCGGAACGTTTCCGCCTGCACGCGCCGGATGATGAACGCGCCAATCGGCACGCCGATCAGGATGCTCGGCACAATCCACGGAACCAGCGCGATGCTGGTGACGGTGAAGAGCCCCGCATACGTGTAGGCCACGGCGGTCATCGACGATTCCGCCAGGCGCACAAGCGCGAGGGCGGCGCGGAACTCGACCTTCGCGAGCCCCTGGTTGTTCAGCATGATCACCAGCGGTGGGCCGGAAATCGTCGTCACGGAGTAGAGCACGCCGAGGGCGCCGCCGAACACGAACGTCGCGGATCGTTCCGACCGGATCGGCCGGCGGTAACCCGCCGCCTGCAGCAGGATCAGCGGCAGCAGCACGATAAACGTGAAGAACCGCACCCATCCGGGGCTCACCTGCGCGACGATCGCCGTACCGACGGCGATACCAGGCGTCAGGCCGATGATCATCGGCATCATCCGCCGCCAGACGCCGCCAATCGCCTCGCGGTTCACCCACAGCACGTAGGCGTTGAGCACCACCTCGATCAGCACCAGCGCCGGGTTCAGGACCCGGTTCGAGAGAAACAGCAGCGCCAGGGGAACGGTGATCGAAGAGAAGCCGTAGCCCAGCGCGCCATTGACGATGGCCGCGAGAAGCGTGATGCCGGCGAGGGCGAGCGTGTATTCGCTCATCGCCGCAGCGACACCCGGGACACGGCCACCATCACTCCTGAATATCTCCGGATCATCTGCCCCTCTCCTCGCGCTCCATCAGCGGGAACGCCTGCGCGAACATCAGCGGAATCGGTAGCGGGCTGCCGATCGACTGGTGAGGAGAGGCGCGGGATTACGAGGGAATTACCGGAATCGGAGGGCGCTCACCCCACTGTCGTCGGCCTGATACACGCGCACCGACACGCGGCGCACGCGCAACAACAGGACGGACAGCAGGTGAAGTGAACGGACATCCCGGAGCGGCTATGGTGTCTGGTCGGCGCCTCATCTGTCAAGACGGGTCGCGCCGCAAAGTAGACTGGGCCATCGACACAATCTCCGCGACTTCGCTCCTCCAGGAAGAGCACCGTGACTCCATCTGAACTCCGGCGGCGCTGGCGCGACGGCGAGGAGGTGGCGCTCTTCGACGCGCGCGAAGAGGATCTGTTCGCCGGCGCGCACCCGTTCTTCGCCGTCTGCCTTCCGCTCTCCCAGGCCGAGGCGCGTATCGACGATCTTGTCCCCCGCAAGACCGCTCCGATCGTCGTCTATGACGCTGGGGAGGGTCTGGCGGCCAGGCTCGCGCAACGCCTCGAACAACGTGGCTACACCACCGTCTCGCTGCTCGCCGGCGGCCTCGAGGCCTACGCGCTCGAAGGGCAACTGTTTCGAGACGTCAACGTCCCGAGCAAAGCGTTCGGCGAGCTGGTGGAATCCACCTGTCACACGCCTTCGCTCCCGGCGCGGGAGGTCAAGGCGCTGATCGATGCCGGGGCGGATCTTGCCGTGCTCGACGTGCGCCGCTTCGAGGAGTACCGCACGATGAGCATCCCGACCGGGATCAGCGTGCCCAACGCGGAGCTCACCCTGCGCGTCTTCGACCTCGTCCCGTCGCCGCAGACCCTGGTGGTCGTCAATTGCGCTGGCCGGACGCGCAGCATCATCGGCACGCAGACGCTCATCAACCTAGGCCTGCCACATCGCGTCGCCGCGCTGAGGAACGGCACGATCGGATGGACGCTCGAGGGCTACGGGCTCGAGTCGGGACAGACCCGGACGTTCCCTCGCGAGGCGCCGGCCTCACAGGCGCGGGCGATGGAGGCGGCCAGCCGATGGGCTGCGCGGGTCGGCGTGCGCACCATCGACCGCCTGACGTTTGACACATGGATGGCTGAACGCGACCGCCGCACCCTCTACCGGCTCGATGTCCGCACGCCCGCGGAGCATGCCGCCGGTCATCCGTCCGGATTTCTCCTGGCCCCCGGCGGCCAGCTGGTTCAGGCCACCGATGAATGGATCGCGGTCCGCGGCGGACGGATCGTGCTGTTCGACGACCGAGGCGTACGCGCACAGATGACCGCCTCCTGGCTCCTGCAGATGGGGTGGGAAGCGGTCGTGATCGACCCGGGCGCCCTGGCGGCGAACGAGACCGGCATCGCGGCCCAGAGCCGGCCGCCGTCCCCTGAACACCATCGGTACAAGCGGCCATACGAAGGGACCGACAGCACGCGCGAAGCGATGCAGGGCTACATCGACTGGGAGTTGCAGCTGGTGGCGCAGATGGCGGTCGACGGGATCTCGCGCTTCAGGGTCATCCAGCCCGCGGGCTGATTTGCGCCCGCCAGCCAGACCCGATACAATCCTGACACCGTGTTCGCCCCGAACTGCTGTCCCTGCGCGTGTTGTTGTACGAGGACCCGAAGGGTCTCCGCGCCAAGGTCCAGCTGTTGGGGTGATCTCTCGAAATAGATTCCCACTCAAACACGCAAACGATCGAAGGCCCGGGACCCCACTCCCGGGCCTTTTTTTTATTTATGTCCATACTTGCCGAACACCCCTCGACGCCGGTCGCCGCATCACCACGGCTCGACCACCTGCGCGCGCTCGAAGCCGAGAGCATCCACATCCTCCGCGAGGTGGTCGCCGAGTTCGAGCGGCCGGTGATGCTCTATTCGGTCGGCAAGGACTCGTCGGTGATGCTGCGCCTGGCGCAGAAGGCCTTCTATCCAGGCCCCATCCCCTTTCCGCTGCTCCACGTCGACACCACCTACAAGTTCCGCGAGATGATCACGTTCCGCGACGAGTTGGTGAGGTCCGTCGGCGCGCGGCTGATCGTCCACACCAACGACGAGGCGATTGGCGACGGCACGCAGCCGTTCAAGGTCGGCACCCAGCGCTGCTGCGGCCTGCTCAAGACGAAGGCGCTGCTCGACGCGCTCCAGGCGGGGAACTTCGACGCGGCCCTCGGCGGGGCGCGTCGCGACGAGGAGAGGTCCCGCGCCAAGGAGCGCATCTTCTCGGTCCGCGACGCCAACGGCCAGTGGGATCCCAAGCGGCAGCGCCCCGAGCTCTGGAACCTGCTGAATGGCAAGCTCCGGCTTGGCGAAAGCATCCGGATCTTCCCGCTCTCGAACTGGACCGAGATCGACGTCTGGCAGTACATCCACGTCGAGAACATCCCGATCGTGCCGCTGTATTTCGCCCGCGATCGCGAGGTGATCGTGCGCGGCAACTCGCTGATCGTCCAGGAACAGCCGTTCGTGGTGACCATGCCCGGCGAAAAACCGCAGGTCGTCAGGTCCCGGATGCGGTCGCTCGGCTGCTCGCCGTGCACCGGCGCGATCCGGTCGAACGCGGACACGGTCCCGAAGATCATCGAAGAACTGATCTCGACGCGGCAGTCCGAGCGGCAGCTCCGCATCATCGACCACGACCAGGACGGCTCGATGGAGATGAAGAAGCGCGAAGGGTACTTCTGATGTCTGGACTGCTCCGCATCTGCACGGCCGGGAGCGTGGACGACGGGAAGAGCACGCTGATCGGGCGGCTGCTGCACGACTCGCAGTCGGTCTACGAGGACCAGGTCCTTGCCGTCCAGGCCGCGTCCAAGAACCGCGGCGTCGGCCTGATCGACTTCTCGCTCTTCACCGACGGCCTGAAAGCCGAACGCGAGCAGGGGATCACCATCGACGTCGCCTACCGCTACTTCGCGACCGCCCGCCGCAAGTTCATCCTGGCCGACACCCCCGGGCACGAGCAGTACACGCGCAACATGGCGACCGGCGCGTCCACGGCGGATGTGGCGATCCTGCTGGTCGATGCGCAGCAGGGCGTGCGGGTCCAGTCGCGGCGGCACGCCCGCATCGCGCGCCTCCTGGGGATCAAGGATTACGTGCTCGCCGTCAACAAGATGGACCTCGTGGACTTCGACCGCGACGTCTTCGACGGCATCGCCGACGAGTTCGAGGAGATCCTGGCGGGCGCCCGCTGCCACGCCATTCCCATGAGCGCGCTCCAGGGCGACAACGTGATCACCGCCAGCGATCGGACACCGTGGTTCAAGGGTCCGAGCCTGCTCGACTACCTGGAGGGAGTCGAGGTCACGCGGGACCTCACCGCGCTGCCGTTCCGCTTCCCGGTGCAACTGGTGCTGCGGCCGGATCGCGAGTTTCGCGGCTATGCCGGGCAGATCGCCTCCGGAAGCGTCCGGGTCGGCGATCGGATCACCGCCTGGCCCTCCGGCCGCACCGCCACCGTCAACCGGATCGTCACCTACGACGGCGACCTGGACATGGCGTTCGCGCCGATGTCGGTGACGCTGACGCTGGACGACGAGATCGACATCAGCCGTGGCGACACGCTGACGACCGAGCCGCCGATCGTCGGGCAGCGGTTTGAAGCCGAGGTCGTGTGGATGGACGAACGGCCGCTCGATCCGGCCCGTGTCTACCTGTTGAAGCAGGGAACGCGCACGGTCACCGCCGAGCTCAACCACGCGCTGCTGCTCAACCAGATCGGCACGGTGACGATCTCGACCGCCCGTCCGCTGGTGTTCGACCCGTACGAGGCCAACCGCGGGACCGGCAGTTTCATCCTGATCGACCCGGCCACCCATTTCACTGCCGGCGCCGGCATGATCACGCACGCGGTGCGGGAGGGTACCGAGGCCGCCGCGGCGGCGCCGGTCAGCGCGGCCGAACGGCTGGCGCTGCTCGCCCGCCGCGCCGGCTCCGACCGCGAAGCGGTCGAAGCGGTCCGCCAGGCGCTCGAGGAGATGCTCACATGATCGATGCGCGCACGGTCATCGCCGATGCGCTCGTGGCGGCGCAGGCGCCCTGCATCACCTCGAGCTTCCAGGCCGAATGCGTCGTGCTCACGCACTTGCTGCGCGAGCGGCGGCCGGATCTGCCGGTACTGTTCCTCGACACCGCCCATCACTTCGCCCAGACGCTCGCCTACCGCGATGAGATGACCGCCAGGTGGGGCCTCAATCTCGTGAACCTGCGCACGGCCGACTCGCAGGTTGGCCTGTGGCAGGCCGAGAGCACCAACGCCTGCTGCGCGCGGCACAAGGTGCAGCCGTTGTTCTCGGCGCTCGAGCAGTACGACGTCTGGTTCACGGCGCTGCGCCGGGACCAATCGCCGTCGCGCGCGAACCTGCAGGAGGCCGAGCCGTTCACGCTGCCGAGCGGCAAGGTGATTCAGCGCGTCAGCCCGCTCGCATCCTGGACCGCCAGGGACGTCTGGGCGTACGCGAAGGAACACGACATTCCGCTGCTCCCGCTCTACGAGCTGGGCTACACCAGCATCGGCTGCGAGCCCTGCACCTCGCTCCCGGACGACCCGTCCAACCCGCGCTCGGGCCGCTGGCAGGGGCAAAAACTGGAGTGCGGGATTCATATCCAAGCCAGGTGAACCGGGCTTCGTGCACGGTGCACCATGCACTGTGCACTCTGCGCGATCCGTTAGTATGTTGCGCATGTCGAGACGACGTGCCGTCCTGCTCCTGCTTCTGTTCACCACCGCCGCATTCATGACCGGCGCGCCGGCCGCCGCACAGGCGCCGTCGCCCTCCTGGAGCGCGAGCATCGCCGACATCCGCCGGGTCGCCACGATGATCCCCGGCCGCCGGCCGCTCCGGATCAACGTCGTCACGTTTGCCGAGAGCCGGCGCACCAAGAACTTCTCGGTCAAGGGCGCTGCTGCGACCCCCAGCGTCCAGGCGCGCACCGCGTTCCAGGTGGTCTACGCCGACGCCACCGTGATGATCGACGCGGGCATGGACCAGCAGGTCCACCGGTTCTTCGGCCGTGGCGTCGAAGAGCCCTACGACGCCGCGGCGGCCAAGCAGGTTGACGCCGCCGTCAGGGCGGCCAGGCTGATCGTCCTGACGCACGAGCACGGGGATCACGCCGCCGGGGTGATCCACTCGCCGATCGCCGCGGCGCTCGCACCGAAAACGATCCTGACCAGGCCGCAGCTGCAGACCCTCCTCTCGACGCCCCAGATGCCGGAAATCAAGCTGACGGAGAACCTCGCGAGCCGCTACGTGGTGGTGGACTACGACAAGTACATGCCTGTCGCCCCCGGCATCGCGATCGTCAAGGCGGCGGGCCATACCCCGGGGTCACAGATGGTCTACGTCACCCTGGAGACAGGGCGGGAGTACCTCTTCATCGGTGACGCGAGCTGGCACATGGACGGCGTACGCCAGATGACTGGGAAGGACGCGCCCTGGATCACCGAAGACCAGAATGCCGTGACCGACCAGTTGCGCTGGCTGAACGGGCTGTCGAGGACAGACGCGGAACTGGTGATCGTGGCAAGCCACGACCAGGAGCTGCTGCAGGATCTGACGGCGAGCACTATCCTCGGCGGGGCCTTCGAAGCGACCGGCCGATAATTCGGATCGCCGGGCTCGCCGCGCTATCCCTCGAAGGCGCGGGTCAGGAGGGGGCCGAGCACGTGGTCGGCCGCTTCGGCTGGGGACTTCGGCCGGTTGTCGCTCAGCACCGCCGTGACGCTGCCGCGGGCTTCGCTGAAATCGATGAACGGTGAATCGCGCGGCTTGGTCTCGCCGACCCGCCCTGTCATCACCACCCGGGCCTCGGCCAGGTGCAGTTCCGCCTCCACGCTGCGGTGCCAGAGCATCACGGGACCGGAGGCATTCCTGGTGCAGGTCACGCGGGCGGCCGCGTCGGCCTTCGCGTTCCAGATTTCGACCTTGCGTTCGAGCACCTGACAGAACTCTTCCCACCAGCCGCGCGCGAACCCGGCCACACGCTCGCGGGTCTGCGTCACGCCGGCCGCCCGCGCGAGCGCCTCGCGGCGCTGGCCGTCGAGCCTCGCAAACAATGCGTCGACGAACTCGTCGCCGGGGATTTCAACCGCAGGGTCGTGCGTCGCTGTGGGCATGCAGCCAGTGTACGGCGTGGGCCGGCCCGGCCCTGTGCTTTTTTGCACATCGCAACAAGTGGGCCCCTCATTGCATCGAAGCTCCTTCAGGAGACGAATACACCAGATGCACACACACTCTCTTACTCTTACGCTCGCGCTTGCCCTCGGGATGATGGCCATTGTGAATGGGCCTTTGGCTGCCCAGGCATCCCATGTGGTGATGCTCAAGGACGCCCAGGGTCAGCTCGTCGGCACGGCCACGCTGACGGCGCGCACCGGAGGGGGAACCTCGATCGCGCTCGGGCTCAAAAACCTGCCGCCCGGTGAACACGCCATCCATATCCATCAGGTTGGGAAATGCGATCCCCCTTCCTTCGAATCGGCCGGGCCGCATTTCAATCCCGGCAGCAAACAGCACGGGACGCAGAATCCGCAGGGGCCGCACGCCGGCGACATGAACAATTTCACCGTCGGCGCGGACGGCACCGCACGAGCCACGCTCGTCAACCCGCGCGTCACGCTCGACGCCGGCGGGAGCTCGGTATTCTCGGGAACTGGAACAGCGCTGGTGATCCACGCCATGGCCGACGACCACAAGAGTGATCCCGCCGGGAATGCGGGCAATCGAATCGCGTGCGGGCTGGTGATGAAGAAGAAGTAGCGCGCCTTATCCGACACGCATGTGGGGCAAGCCTTGTCAGGCTTGCCCCAGCGGACCTGACAAGGTCCGCGCCACGCGCAGTCACAAGGCAGCTAGAACGTGCGCTGGCCGCCGAACTGGAACAGGCAGCCTTCGACGATCGTCGTCGATGCGGCCGTCACGGCGTCAGATTCGCAGAAACAGCTGAACCGATGGTCCTGCAGAGCCGCGTCGTCGTCCAGTTTGGACATCGCGTGGGGCGAGCCTTGTCAGGCTCGCCTCGCGGATGCGGAGCATCCGCGGCATGGGCGGTCCCGCGCACTTCACGCGTGCGCGCGAGACTGCACTGGTGGCGAACGCTACGCGTTCGCCGGGCAAGCCTGACAAGGCTTGCCCCACAGGCCGTACAAAGAAAGGGCGGGTCGCAATGACCCGCCCTTGTGTCAACACCGCCTACTGCCTACTGCCAACTGCCAACTATTTGGGATTGCGCAGCGTGGGCTCCCGATCCCAGATCCGGCCGCCCTTGGCGGTCGTGATGAAGCCGTTGACGCCTTTGCCTTCGTCAATGGCCACGACGCCAGCGTCCGGTTCGATGCCCGCTTTCTCGAGCATCGGCGATGCGGCGCCGACGACGCCGATCACTTTGAGATGACCGAACGCGTCGCGCAGCCAGTCGATCGCCGCGGCTTCGTGCGCGAGCCTCTCGCCCCCGTCGGCCGATGGCGCGACGACGACCGCGTCGAAGAAGATCGACGGCCCGCCCGCGATCGTGTGGTCGGCGGCGATGCGCTTGCCGCCCTTCGAGGAGACTCCCCCGATCTTCGGCGCCACCACCTGGAGCTGCGCGCCGGCCTTTTCGACCGCCGCGCGTAAAGAGTCGATCAGCGCCGCATCGGTGCCGTCGGTCACCATGACGCCGACCTTCCGGCCCTGCAACGTCTTCGGTGCCTTCAGGATCAGGCTGAGCGCCGGCGACGGCTTCATGTCGATCGGCGGCCGGGCCGGCGTGATCCGGTCCGCCTGTCCCTGCATGCCCAGGCCGTCCTCCACGCGAGCGCACAACTCGCCGTCGATGTTCGCGAGGTGTCCGAGCATCCGGGTACGGATCGCCACCGTGGACACCTTGCTCAACTCAAACGTGAACGCGTTGACGATGTGGCGCTGCTCCGGCTCGGACATGGAGCGCCAGAACATCCGCGGCTGGCTGTAGTGGTCGGCGAAGGTGTCCGAGCGTTCGCGGACCTTGTCGCCAGCTTCGCGGTCGCCGGCGTCGCCCGACGGGAACGTCGTGAACCCGCGCGCCGGATCCTCGCGCGGGCCATCAGGCGCCAGGCTGTTCGGCTCGTACGAGACCTGCCCCTTCGCGATGTCCATGCGGCGGACGCCGTCACGCTGGAAATTCCGCATCGGGCACTGTGGCCGGTTGATCGGCAGCTCGTGGAAGTTCGCGCCCCCGAGCCGAATCAGCTGGGTGTCGGTGTAGGAGAACAGGCGTCCCTGCAGCAGCGGGTCGTTCGAGAAGTCGATGCCGGGGACGACGTGGCCCGGGTGGAAGGCGGACTGCTCGGTTTCGGCGAAGAAGTTATCGGGGTTCCGGTTGAGCACCATGCGGCCGACCGGCTGCAGCGGCACCATCTCCTCGGGAATGAGCTTGGTCGGGTCGAGGATGTCGAACGGGAACCTGGCGGCGGTCTTCTCGTCGAACGCCTGGACCGAGAATTCGAACTCGGGAAAGTTGCCGGTGGCGATCGCGTCGAACAGATCCCGGCGCTGCGAGTCGGGATCCGCGCCGTACAGCTTCACGGATTCGTCCCAGATCAGCGAGGCGGAGCCAATCTTCGGCCGCCAGTGGAACTTGACGAAGGTGGATCGTCCGTTCGCATCGACGAGCCGGAAGGTATGCACGCCGAAGCCTTCCATCATGCGGAACGATCGCGGCAGCGCGCGATCGGACATCGCCCACATGAGCATGTGCATGCTCTCTGGCATCAGCGTCGCAAAGTCCCAGAAGGTGTCGTGCGCCGAGCCCGCCTGCGGGTAGCCGCGATCGGGCTCCATCTTGACCGAGTGGATCAGGTCCGGAAACTTGATCGCATCCTGGATGAAGAAGATCGGGATGTTGTTGCCGACCAGGTCGAAGTTACCTTCTTCCGTGTAGAACTTCACCGCGAACCCGCGCACGTCGCGCGGCGTATCACCGGAGCCGGCGCCGCCGGCGACCGTCGAGAAGCGTACGAACACCGGCGTCTTCTTCTTCGGATCCTGCAGGAAGGCGGCCCGCGTCAGCTTCGAGAGCGATTGGTACGGCTGGAAGAAGCCGTGCGCCCCGGAGCCTCGCGCGTGCACGATCCGCTCGGGAATCCGCTCGTGGTCGAAGTGGGTGATCTTTTCACGGAAGTGAAAGTCCTCGAGCAGCGTCGGGCCGCGCACACCGGATCGCAGCGAGTTCTGGTTGTCCGAGACCGGCGTCCCCTGGTTGGTGGTCAGTGATTGGGCCGCCGATGCCGCCGTCTGGTGTGTCTCGCCTCCAGACCCTGTCTTGCTCTTGCTCGAAGGTTTGCGTCCGGCTTTTGCCGCCGCTTTCTTGCTCGCCAATCGTGTCGTCCTTGTCTCTGTCGCGGGAAATGCGCAGGCCGCGATTATAGGCAGCGGCTCCGTATCTATCGCAAGCACAGCCATGGCGCGGCTGAGCCCCGCATGGCCAAGTCCACGAAGTCGGCGCGCTGACCGCGGCGCGGGGGCCGCGCCCTCCGGTCGTTAAAGCCGGCGCTCCGCCGGCCGATTAACGGGTTGGCGACCCATGTCGACTACCCCTCTCCCCAACGGCGGCCCCGTCGAGGGCCTGATGCCCACGATCCATTCCGAGCGCGCGACGCTGCGCGCACTCCGGCCGTCGGACTCGGGATCGCTCTTTTCACTCCTCACCACGGAAGCGGTCGGGCGGTTCATCCTGCCCCCGCCCAGCAGCGTCGAACGCTTCGGGCACTTCATCGACTGGACGCGGCGGCAGGAGGAAGCCGGGCGGCATCTCTGTTTCGGCATCGTGCCGGCCGGTCACGACGAGGCCGTGGGCCTGATCCAGGTGCGGCGCGAAACACCGGAGTCCACGACCGCCGAATGGGGATTCGTCCTCAGTGAGCGGTTCTGGGGCACCGGCCTGTTCGTGGCCAGCTCGGAAGTCGTGTTGAACTTCCTTTTCTCCACGGTTGGCATCCACCGTCTCGAAGCGCGGACGATCGTCGGCAACGGCCGGGCGGGCGGCGCGCTGCAGAAGCTCGGCGCCGTGCAGGAGGGCGTGCTGCGGCACGGCTTCTGCCGGAACGGTGACTACTCCGACCAGATCCTCTGGTCAATCCTGGCGGATGACTGGGCCCGCCTGCACGCGGCGCCGCCCGCGGAGACCCTGCACTGAACGGCGCTCAGCCGGAGCCCGCCTTCATTCAAGCCCCGACCGAGGGTGCCGATTAGACGACAACACAACCCTGCACCGACGGCCGCCAGGAGGCGCGAATGCAACTGAGGAAGGCGAGGCTCTGTCTCGACTGCGAGGAACTACACGACCAGCGGCGGTGTCCCGTATGCGCGTCGGGCACGTTTGCCTACCTCACCCAGTGGATGCCGGCCCCCGAGCGGAGGAAGAAGCCGCGCATGGCGTTCAGCGAGCGTGAGCCGGTCACGCCCCGCGCCCCGGGGCGGGGTGGCGTCCGGGTCGCTGGGGGCGTCGCGGGCGCGGTCGCAGGCGCTCTCGTGCTGACCCTCGTGCGCTGGCGCGACCTCGCGCGCGAGCACCTGGAAGCGGTCGGTATCCGTGCGCCGGGAGAGTTGCGATAGCGCGTCGGTGTGAGACGCGCTCGGGACCGCCATAGTAGGATCGCGTCGATGAGCCGGCCTGGAGTGGAATACCGCGACGTTGAAGGAGTTCCTCGGCCGGCACTACACGGCGATCGAAACCGACCACCGGATCGAGAGCGACACCGCAGTGCTGGAGACGTTCTACACCGGCACGCGCCGCTAGCGGCTGCCCCGCCGGCGTCGGCCTACTTCAGGCCGTAGCGCTTCTTGAGCTCGGGCCAGTCCGCCTTGACGCGAATGAACGCGTCAACGTCCTCGCTGAGGAGGAACGGGTTCGTCTTCCTCTCGAGACCGATGGTGGAGCTCGGACGAATCCCGTAGTCGTGGCCAGGCCAGACCGTCGCATGGTCGGGCACCGCCGCCAGTACACGCTGCAGGCTGGCCCACTCGGTGCGCGCGTCCTGCTCGCTGCGCGTGCCGCCTACCTTGCCGACGAACAGCAGGTCCCCGGTGATCAGCAGCCCGTAGGACGGCTCGAATATCACCAGGTGGTCGGCCGCGTGTCCGGGCGTGTGCAGGAAGCGTATTTCCAGCGCGCCGATGGCGAGGGTGTCGCCCCCAGAGAGCGGCACGTCAACGCGGGTCGGCACATCCGGGTGCGCCGCGACCGGCGCCTGCGTCAGCGCCACCGCCTGCTCGTTGCCGTTGATATGGTCGGGGTGGCCGTGGGTGTTGATGACGTGCGATACCCGGAGATGCTGCTCCTGCGCGCGCTGCACCAGCAGTTCCGGCGCATATGAAGGATCGATCAGGACCGCCACTCCTGCCTGCCGGTCGCCTAACAGGTACCCGAAATTCCGATCGCCGCCGGTGCGGATCTGTTCAAAAACAAGCTGCATAAGGGGATTCTATGACCTCTGTCGCAGGAAGCCACTTCGGGCAACGCCCTTGCAGAGCCAAGAAGGATGCAACTGAGAATGGCCCGCCTCTGCCTTGACTGCGAAGAGGTCCACGACGCGCAGCAGTGCCCGGTGTGCGCGTCAGAGGTGTTTGCCTACGTCAGCCGATGGGTGCCGGCTCCGGAGCGGCGAACCAAAACGCGGCCTGCCCGGGCCATCGTGAAACCGTCGCCGACGACCATTGCGGTCGGCTCCGGGGTGGCCGGTGCGCTGCTGTTTGGACTCTCCCGCTGGTCACGGCGCGCGCGCGAGCGGCTGGAAGCGGCCGCCAGCCGCGAGGCCGGGGAACTGCGATAAAACCAGGCTAGTCGGTCGCTCTGCGTTTTTTCGGGAGGCTGCGAGGTAGCTGCACCACGAACGTGGTGCCTTCCTTCCGAGTCGAGGTCACTTCGATGGTGCCGCCGTGGGCGGTCGCGATTTCACGCGCGATGTAGAGCCCCAGTCCCAACCCGGTTGGATGCTTATCGCCTTCCGGGCCGGGCTGACGAACCATCGGGTCGAAGATCGTCTTCATCGCCGGTCCGGAAATAGGCTGCCCCTGGTTGTGGACTCGCAGCACCACGTCTTCGCCATGCCCCTGGGCGACCACCTTCACGGCACCGTCGTCGCAGCCGTACTGCAGCGCGTTCGCGACCAGGTTGGACAACACCTGGGCGATCCGGTCGCTGTCCCATTCGCCGCGCAGATCACCTTTTGGTTTGAATTGCACCTGGCAATCGAGATGGACCCCTTCGAGCTCCGCAATCACCTGCTCGCACACTGGCAGCAGATCGATCGGCTTCGGCGTGATCGGGATCCCGGCTCCCAGGCGAGTGCGGGTCAAATCCAACAAGTCGCCGACCATTCGATCCATGCGTCCGGCGCTGTTGAGGATGCGCGTGGCGACCCCGACCTCCCGGACGCTGATGCTTTCCGACTTCGTCAGCAGCGTCGCGCCGACGATGATCGAGGTAAGCGGGTTCCGCAGCTCGTGGCCCAGAATGTCCTGGAACTGCTCCCTGGTCTGGGCCATTTTCTCCGAGTACCACAGCGTTGACTCGGCGAGGGTCTCGTCGATCGCCTCGTTAAAGCGGGTCAACTCGCCCTTCTTGTCGAGTTTGGATTCCTCCCAGAGCCGGAGCACGCTGGCGCGCAGGGCGCGGTATTCCGACACCAGCTGGTCCAGTTTCAACCCGCCCTCCAGCCGATCAATCGCATGCTTTTTCCCAACCCCCATCAGGGCCCCTCCCCTGGCGCGGCCCTTCGACTTCTGCGATTGCTGCTGGCTGCTCTGAGACGATTTCATGTCGCTGACGATGGCGTCGAGAAGTTCCTCTGCGTGATCCTGCAGGTCCTTCTTGCTCAAACCCGTCGCCCACGGCTTGAGGGTCCGGGCGAACGCGACCCACTCCTCGATGATCTTCTTGCGATGCTCCTGAATGAATGCAGAGAGCGGCGCACTGGACTGGCTTGGTTCTTTCTTCACAAACCCTCTCTCCGCGGCGTGAACAACAATGGCCTTCCATCGACCATGGAGGTCAATCGAAGGCCATTGTCATCGATTCACGGGCCGCGAGGGAGCAGATCTCACGGTTGAGCTGGCGAGCTCCTCAGCTAGTGGTCTCGCCTGTCACATCCTTCAGAAAGTCTTCAGTTGACAGGCCATGAGCCAGGCGTAGGATGCGCCTTGAGGGATGTGTGATGAAACGAACCGTTCTAGCGGTGGCGGTCATTGGGGTGATGGTCGTCGTCGGAAGCGTCGCAGCCCGTGCCCACCATTCGTATACGAATTTCGGCGACGACCTGGTGTCAGTGGAAGGCACGCTCGAACAGGTGATGTTCGCCAATCCCCACGTCACCCTGACGATTCGGGCCAAGGACTCGTCGGTTTACAAGGCTATCTGGGTCGCCGCGTTCACTCTCGAAAACCGTGGAATGAAGGCGACCGATCTCAAGGTCGGCGATGCCGTCGTCATCAGCGGCACGCCGGCCCGCGATCCGAAGGCCCGCGAGCTCGCGCGAATCGCGGAGGTTCGCAGACTTCGTGATGGGTGGCGCTGGCTGAAAAACGATGGTGGCCGCGGGCCAACCATCACCCCCGGCAGCTAGAAAACACAAAAGGCCGAATCCCCTTTAGGGAATCCGGCCTCTTCTGTCGAATTATTTGGTCGGGGCGAGAGGATTTGAACCTCCGACCCCTCGGACCCGAACCGAGTGCTCTACCAGGCTGAGCCACGCCCCGACGGAAATCGAGTCTAGCGTACTTGCGCCGGGCTCACCAGCGACAGCCCCTGGACGTAGTCGAGCGCGTCGTGGGCGGTCATATCCGGCTGGAGCGGGGTAATCGAGATGTAGCCGTCGCGCACCGCCTGGTAATCCGAGCGATCGTGCGGCTCCCAGTCGTTCTCGCCTTCCTCAATCCAGTAATACTGCTGGCCGCGGGGGTCCGTCCGCTCGTTGACCACGGTGATGTGGTTGCGCTTGGCCTGCACGGTGACCCGGAACCCCTTGGTCGCGCCTGCGGGCACGTTCACGTTCAGCAGAGTGAACTTCGGCATTCCCCGGTCGAGCACCGCCTCCGCGACCAGCGCTGCCGCCTTCGCGGACGGCGCGAAATCGAACGCGTCCGGCACGCGCTGCGTCGAGACCGCGATGCTGGCGATGCCGAGCAGCGCGCCCTCGAGCGCGCCAGACACCGTGCCGGAGTAGGTGACGTCGTCACCGATGTTCCAGCCCTTGTTGATGCCCGACACGATCAGGTCGGGCTTGCGGCGCAGCACGTGCGTGATCGCGATGTTGACGCAATCGGTCGGCGTCCCGTCCACGGCGAAGACGTTCGGGCCGATCGTCTCGATGCGCAGGGGCCGGCGGAGCGTGAGCGCGTGTCCAATGGCGCTCGCTTCCTGCAGCGGCGCCACGACCGTGACCTCGCCGAAAGGCTTCAGCGCCTCGGCGAGCGCCTTGATCCCCTCCGAACTGAACCCATCGTCGTTGGTCACGAGAATCTCAGGCATTGGAACTCACGATCTTAGCACTCGCTGAGACTGCGCTGGTCGCGCATGTGGGGCGAACCCTGTCGGGTTCGCCCGGCAAGCCTGACAAGGCTTGCCCCACGTCCGGACTGCACTTGCACGTGCTGACTGCACTGGCAGCACTCCGGTGGTTACGCTGATCGACGCACGTCGATTCAGTAAACCGATCGCGATGAGGTCGCCGACTTCGTGGCCAGGCTGAAGCGCGGCTCGGCGGGAGCGCCGGTCAGCACCATCCGCGCGGCCAGCTCCCCTACCGCGGGACCGTGCTTGAAGCCGTGGCCGGAGCCGCCGCCCACGATCCAGGTGTTGTCGTGCCCGGGATGCCGATCGATCAGGAAGTCCCCGCTGGACGTGTTCTCGTACTGGCAGACCCGGCTCTCGACCACAGGCGCGTCGGCCATCGCGGGAAATCTGTGTCGCAGCCATGCTCGAGCCGTCGCGAGGCTCTCCTGGTCAAGCGCGCGATCGCCGCTGTCGGGGTCGAATGCTGGGCCGTGACGGTCGATGCCGACCTTCAGCCCCCGTCCTTCGAGATCGGGCACGCCGAATATCCCGGCCTGAAAATCGACCCACGCGGGCGTGTGCTCGGGACCAAAGCGATCGTCACCGGCAGGGGTGCCGAAATAGATCACCACCTGGCGCGTCGGCCGGATGCGTTCGGCGAGCAGCGACGGAAACACTTTGGGGAGCCAGGGACCGCAGGCGAAGACGTACGCATCCGCCCCCACCTCGGACACATCCGTGATCCGCGCGCGCACCATGGCGACGCCTTCCTCCTGGAGCCGGGCAGCCAGGGTCGCCACCGCGCGCCGCGCCATCACCACGCCACAGTCGGGCTCGAGCAACGCCATCGACACATCGTCCGCCGCAAGGTGCGGGTAGCGCGCGCGAAGCGCGGCAGCGTCGAGAGCGTCGACGACGTACGGTCCGCTCTCGAGGGTGCGTCTCGTCGCCTGGGTATAGGGATCGTCGCCGTGCGCCATCCAGAGCACGCCGCAGCGATGCAGGAGCGGCGAGTTCGACGTGGCGTCGAACTCGTCCCATAACTCGAGTGACCGGAGGGCCATGCGGGAATACATTTCGTCGGCGCCGTAGCCGCAGCGGATGATGCGCGACTCGTCCCCGGAGCTCGAGCGCGAGTTGCCCGGGCCGTATTGGTCCACGAGCGTGACGCGCGCGCCGGACCGTCGCAGGTGATACGCGGTCCACGTCCCGAATACTCCCGCGCCGACGACGACTACGTGCCGCATTGTGCCGCCGGTACCGTAGCATTAACCGATGCCGACGCTGCAGGAGGTGCTCGCGGCGCGCACACGCGAGGCGGCACCGGAGCTGGTGGAATCCATCTCGGGGAGCCGGCTCCGATGCTACGCATGCGGACACCAGTGCCCGATTCCTGAAGGCGCGATGGGGGTCTGCAAGGTGCGGTTCGTCGAAGGCGGGCGCCTGCGCGTCCCCTGGGGATACGTCGGCGGCGTGCAATGCGACCCGGTCGAGAAGAAGCCGTTCTTTCATGCCTTTCCCGGATCGCTGGCCTACAGCTTCGGCATGCTCGGGTGCGACCTGCACTGCAGCTACTGCCAGAACTGGGTGACGTCGCAGGCGCTGCGGGACCCGGATGCGGGGGCGCCGCCGCGCGACGCGTCTCCGCACGCGCTGGTCCAGGACGCGCTCGGCCAGGGCGCCCGGATGCTCGTGTCCACCTACAACGAGCCGCTGATCACCGCCGAATGGGGCGTGGCGATCTTCAGGGAGGCGCGCGCGCACGGACTGGTCACCGGCTTCGTCTCCAATGGCAACGGCACGCCTCGCGTGCTCGAATACCTGCGCCCGCACATCGACCTCTACAAGGTCGATCTCAAGAGCTTCGACGATCGCCACTATCGCGAGCTGGGTGGCCGGCTGCAGCCAATCCTCGAGACGATCGAGTGGCTCCACAAGGCCGGCGTCTGGGTCGAGATCGTGACGCTGCTGGTGCCGGGCTTCAACGACGGCGACGCCGAGCTGCGCGGCCTCACGGCGTTCCTCGCGCGCGTATCCCCGCTCATCCCGTGGCACGTCACCGCGTTCCACCAGGACTACCGGATGCAGGACCCGGCCAACACGACGCCGGCGATGCTGGAGCGCGCGGCGGAGATCGGGCGCGACGCAGGCCTGCGCTACATCTACGCGGGCAACCTCCCCGCCCGCGTCGGCGAGCTGGAGCACACGCACTGCCATCAGTGCGGCGAGCGCGTGATCGCGAGGTACGGCTACCTGATTCAGGAATACCGCCTGACCCCGGACGGCCGCTGCCCGCGTTGCGCGACCGCGATCCCGGGCCGCTGGGGTGCCGCATTCGAAGGCCAGCGCACCGCGGCGCCCTTCCTGCCCCACGACCGCACCCGCATAAGGGTCTTATAATCGTGGCAGTGATCCTGGACAGATTCGAGCGGCCGCTGAAGAACCTGCGGCTGTCGGTGACGGATCGGTGCAATCTGCGCTGCAGCTACTGCATGCCGGAGCAGGACTACGTGTGGCTGCCGCGCGAGGACATCCTGCACTTCGAGGAGATCGAACGCCTGGTCGACATCTTCATCGAACTGGGCGTCAACAAGGTCCGGCTCACCGGCGGCGAGCCGCTGCTCCGCCGCGACTTGCCGTCGCTGGTCGCCAGCCTGGCCGGACGGGGCGGGATTGCCGACCTCGCGATGACGACCAACGGCGTGCTGCTCGCCGAGCACGCACCCGCGATCAAGGACGCCGGCCTGCACCGGCTGACGGTCAGCCTCGACACGCTGCACCGCGACCGCTTCAAGCAGCTCACCCGCTCGGACGAGCACGCGCGCGTCCTCGAAGGCATCGCGGCGGCCGCGCCACTCTTTCCCGGCCTCAAGATCGACACGGTGGCGATCCGCGGCGTCAACGACGATGAGCTGGTGAATCTGATCGAGTACGGGCGGGGGCACGGCGCCGAGGTACGGTTCATCGAGTACATGGACGTCGGCGGGGCTACGCACTGGTCGATGTCGCGCGTGATCTCGCGCGCCGAGATCCTCGCGAGCGTCGCCGCACACTACGGTCCGGTCACCCCGATCCTCGAAGCCTCGTCGGCCCCGGCCGATCGCTATCGGCTGCCGGACGGCACGGTGTTCGGGATCATCGCCTCGACGACGGAGCCGTTCTGCCACTCGTGCGACCGCAGCCGCCTGACCGCCGACGGCGTCTGGTATCTGTGCCTGTATGCATCGAGCGGGATCGACTTGCGGCAGCCGCTGCGTGAAGGCGCCACCGCCGTGGACATTGCCGCTGTGATCAGGTCAGCGTGGCAGGCGAGGCAGGATCGCGGCGCCGAGACGCGCCTGACCGAGCGGGATCGCAGTCCGCTCATCCCGATCGACACGCTGCGGCGCGATCCCCATCTGGAGATGCACACGAGAGGTGGCTAGGTAGCTGGGTGGCTGGGTAGCTCGGTCAAAGACGTCCCCAGCTACCCAGCAACCTAGCTACCCAGTCACTTCCTCAGTGCACCGAGGAAGTGGCCCCTACCCTCATTGCGTCCAGGAACGCCTCGACATAGCTTTTCTCGAACCTGCCCTGCTCGACTTCCCGCAGCAGATGCCGTCCGGCCATCGCCGCTGGGAGCGGTCCGCGATACGGACGCTGGGAGGTGAGCGCGTCGAACACGTCGACGATCCCGACAATCTGCGCCAGCAGCGGGACCTCGTCGCCTTTCAGCCCGTCGGGATAGCCACTCCCGTCCACCCGCTCGTGGTGGCAGCGGATGATCGGCCGGACGTGGCGGAGCGACTGCAGCGGCGCCGCCAGGTTGTCGCCGATTTCCGGGTGTCGCTTCATCAGCGTGAACTCGGAGGGCGTGAGCGGGCCCGGCTTCAGCAGCACGGCGTCGGGGATGCCAACCTTGCCCAGGTCGTGAAGGTACCCGCCACGATGGAGGGCATGGAGGTCTTCGGCCGGCAGGCCGATCGTCCGCCCGAGCAGCACGGCGTGGCGCGCCAGCCGCTCGCAGTGCCCGTTGGTCATCGGGTCCCGCGCCTCGATCGTCAGCGCGAGCGCGACGAACGCCCCTTCGGCCGAGTCCAGCGCGTCGATCAGCTGCTTCATGCGCGACAGCGACACGACCCGCGCGCGCAGCTCGTGGGGGTGCACGGGCTTGGACAGGAAGTCGTCGGCGCCCGCCTCGATGCCCTTGATCCGATCTGACAAATCAGAGAGCCCGGTCACCAGCACCACCGGCGTCAGGCGGGTGGCCGGGTCCGACTTGAGCCGGCGGCAGACCTCGATGCCGTCCATGCCGGGCATGCCCACGTCGAGCAGGATCACGTCGGGCCGGTGCTTCTGGATCGCATCGAGCGCCTCGATGCCATCCTCGACAGCGATGACCTCGTGTCCATCGGCCGTCAGCAGCCTGTAAAAAAGCGCACGCACGCTGTCGGTGTCGTCCGCGACGAGCACACGCGTCCGCCGGGAGACCGCTGAGGAAGAGGCTTCGACAATCATGACTTACTCCGCTGCCAGCGGGGATGGACCGGTTCGCGTCATCGGCACGCGGTGATGCAGGCCGTGGCGCTCGAGTTGCCGGTAGAAGGCCCGGCGGCTGATGCCCAGGAGCCGGGCGGCGACCGCCTTGTTCCCGCGCACCTGTTCGAGCGTCCTGACGATATGTTCCCGCTCGACTTCGACCAGGGGCGGCGGGACGTCGCCACGAGAGAACTGGATGGCGTTGGGCGCGCCCGGCGCCGCGCCGGCGCCTCCATCCTGCATGTTTCGTTTGACGGCGTCGATTGCGTCCTCCAGGCTGGCAAAGCCCGTCGTCAGCATGACTTCACACTGCGGGTTGACGTCCCGAAGGGCGCGCAGCATGTCAAAACAGGTGACGCCGGTACCTATCAGCGTCAGTACGGCTCGGTCATCATCGACCACGAGGAGACGGGGGCGTTGCGTCATGTCGGCAGCTCCGATACGCGAGGCACGCATGGGGAACGTTGCGGCCCAGCGCATTGAGCAAGCGAAACTCCAAGGCCATGCGCCGTACCCGCCCGATCGAGCGCACGCCCGTAAGTCGCACGAACGGAACGATTTTGGAACACCCGGAGGGAGGGAAGCGGGGAAACGGGGGCTTTCTGGAGTGAACCAACCCGCACGCGCCGTGTGCGAGGATGGCACACGGCCGATCAAAAGCGTGCGCGCTCAGCTTCCCCAGATCTCCTTCAAGCGGGCGTCCCGGCCACATCCCCACCGGTAGAACCGGTATTGGGCGTCGCTTTTGACGTGGTAGTCCTGGTGATAGTCCTCGGCCCGGTAGAACACCCCGGCGTCCTGGACGGCCACCACGACCGGCATCCCGAGCTTCTTCTGGACCTGCGCCCTGGATGCCTCGGCGGCCGCGCGCTGCCTGGCGCCGTGGACGAAGATCACCGGCCGGTACTGCGTGCCGGTGTCACAGAACTGGCGGTTAGGGGTGAACGGGTCCACGTTCCTCCAGTAGTGGTTGAGGAGCTGCTCGTAGGTCACGACGGACGGGTTGAAGACGATTTGCACCGCTTCCGCGTGACCGGTGCTGCCGCTCGTCACCTGCTTGTAGGTCGGGTTGGCGACCGTCCCGCCGGTGTACCCGGAGGTGGTGGACACCACCCCTTTCACCTTGTCGAAGTCCGCCTCGGTGCACCAGAAACAGCCTGAGGCGAAGGTGGCCACGGCGTTCCCGTCCGCGCGGGCCGCCGGCTCGGCCCCCTGCGAGGAAGCGGCCGTCTGCTCCGCCGGCGCGGCCGCGCCCAGACCGATGAAGCCGCCGCGCAGCCAGACGTATCCCAGGGCCAGGACGATGGCGGACGCGAGAATCAGGCGGTGAGATCGCATCACGCTTTCTCCGGAATAAACGTCATGGCCGCGCCGTTCATGCAGTAGCGCTCACCGGTCGGGCGCGGGCCGTCCGGAAACAGGTGACCCAGGTGCCCGCCGCAGCGCGAGCAGTGCACTTCCGTCCGCACCATGAACATGCTCTTGTCCACCGTCGTCGCGACCGCTTCGTCCTTCGGCTTGAAAAAGCTGGGCCAGCCGGTGCCGCTGTCGTACTTGGTGTCGGAGTTGAACAACTCCTGCCCGCAGCCCGCGCAGGCGAATGTGCCGCGCCGCTTTTCCTCGTTGAGCGGGCTGGTGAACGCGCGCTCGGTGCCGTGCTCCCGGAGCACCTTGTATTGCTCGGGGGAGAGGGACTGCTGCCACTCTTCGTTGGTTTTCTTCACGGGGAAAATCTCGTTGCTCAAGAGGTTAGGGGAAGGACGGCCCAGCCACGCGGCCACGGGCGCCAGGCCGAGCGCGACGCCCCCGACGACGAGGAACTGCCGACGGCTGGTCATGTTTCTAGGACGTACTTTAGCGCAGCGCGGGTCCGTTGGAGCGCAGCCATTGGCGTGCGGAGTCGTAGTCCGGGCAGGCGGCGGCGACCAGCGCCCAGTAGTGCGGCGAGTGGTCCATACGGCGCAGGTGCATCAGCTCATGGATGAGCACGTAGTCGCGGACCGAGGGCGGCATCAGCACCAGCCGCCAGTTGAGCGTGATGTGCCCGTCCCGGCCGCACGAGCCCCAGCGCGTTCGCTGGTTGCGGATGCTGACGCGGCTGACCGCCAGGCCGTGGTCGGCGGCGAGCTCCGCCAGTCGAGCGGGCAGCTCGACGCCGGCGCGCTCGCGCAACGCCCGCCGCTCCTCCGTGGTGATGGCGCTGGACTGCGCGCTGGCCACGCGTGCGCGCTGCCGGTGAATCCACTCGAGGTGCCGGGAAGCAAAGGCGCCGGCGTCGCGCTTCGAGCCGCCGCGAGGGATGGTGACGCGCACGCGGCCGTCGACGTCGACACGCAGCAGGTAGCGGCGCGCGCGGCGATGGCGGACGAAATAAAACTGTACCGAACCGCGAGGTTCAGACGGTGCAGGAGGTGCAGCTGGTTCAAAAAGAAGCTGCAGTTGCATTGCCCAAAGGATACCTGAATAGTTGAACGCCGTGCCCGAGCGTCTGACCGAGATTGTGCCCGTCGATCGTGAGAACCCGGATGCCGGGGCGATCGCCCGCGCGGCGTCGTGCCTGCGGCGCGGCGGGCTGGTCGCCTTTCCAACCGAGACGGTCTACGGCCTCGGTGTCCATGCGCTCGATCGCGCTGCCGTGCGCCGCCTGTTCGACGCCAAGGGACGCCCGGCCAACGATCCGTTGATCGTCCACGTGGCGTCATTCGATCAGATCGCCGTCCTGGTGGACGCGATTCCACCGGTCGCGCATGCGCTTGCCGCCCGGTTCTGGCCCGGGCCCCTGACGCTCGTGATGCGCCGCAGCGGTGTCGTGCCGGACGAAGTCACGGCCGGCCTCGACACGGTCGCCATTCGCATTCCCTCCCACCCTGTCGCGCGGGCGTTGCTCTCGGCCGCCGCGGTGCCCGTCGCCGCGCCGAGCGCCAACCTGTTCTCACGCCCCAGCCCCACGCGCGCGTCGCATGTGCATGGCGACCTGGACGGACGGATCGACATGATCCTGGACGGAGGGTTGACCGACCTGGGCGTGGAATCAACCGTGCTGGATCTGGCGCACGAGACGCCGATGATCCTGCGGCCCGGCGCCGTCACCCTCGAGATGCTGCGACCCCTGCTTCCCACAGTGGGCCCGCCTCCGCTCCCACTGGCAGCGTCGGCGAGGCAGGCGAACGATGAGCCGCAGCGTTCGCCTGGAATGCTGTCGAAGCATTACTCGCCGCGTGCGCCGCTGACGTTGTACGAGGGCGCATCTGACGCGGCGCTCCAGGCGCTGGTTGCGGAAGCCGACCGCGCGCTCGCAACGCACCGGCGCATCGGCATCCTCGGCACCCGTGGGCAGCTCACCGGCATCCGCGCGGCGATCGGTGAGGCTTCCGCCGCCATACATTTCGAAGACATGGGAGACACCTCGGAAGAGGCCGGAGCACGACTGTATGCGGCGCTTCGCGGGTTCGACGCCGCCGGAGTCGAGCTCATCCTCGCCGTTACCGGACCGGCTGAAGGGCTGGGCGTCGCGATTCAGGACCGGCTCCGTCGAGCTGCCGCCGGACGCATCATCAGTTGCTGATTCGGCATACCGCTTGCGACGGTCGCAGGATATGCAGAAAACCACGACCGCGCTCGAAACCCCCTTAAAGGAACAGCTCGATCGGCTGGCCGCCTTCGAGCCCGACGAATCGCCCGTCCTGAGCCTCTATCTGGACTTGCGTCCGGACCAGCACGGCCGGCGGCGAACCTTCGACGCCTTTCTGCGGAAGGCGATCCCCGACCGCATCCGTACGCTCAGCGGTGACGCGAAGAAGAGCGCAGAAGCCGACGCAGCGCGCATCCATTCATACATCGACGGCGGCGAGATCCGGACCTCAGCCAGCGGCCTGGCGATTTTCGCCTGCTCCGCGCGCGAACATTTCTTCGAGGCGGTTCAGCTCGAGGCTCCAATCGAAGAGCATGCGCTCTTCATCGGCCCGGCACCGCACCTGTTTCCGCTGGCACGGTTGAACGATCAGTTCCCGCGCTACGCGGCGCTGCTGCTCGATACCAACAAGGCGCGTATCTTCGTCTTCGGGCTCGGCACCGCGGAAACGCAGAAGCAGATCACCAACGAGAAGACGCGCAAGACATCCATGGGCGGCTGGTCGCAGGCGCGGTTCCAGCGGCGCGTCGAAAAGTTCCATCTCGATCACGTCAAGGAAGTGGTCACGGCCCTCGACAAGCTGGTCACCGAAGAACACATCAACCACATCATCATCGGCTGCGAGGAAGTGGCGAGGCCGATCCTGAACGGGCAGATGCCGAAACACCTGGCCGAGAAGGTCGTCGATCTCGTGACGCTCGACGTCCGCACGCCGGAGCACGAGGTGCTCGCCAACACGCTCGACGCGCTTCGTCAGAAAGACGAGGAGACCGACATCGAGCACGTCGAGGCGATGCTCGGCGCGTGGCGAGCCGGCGGGCTGGGCACCGCGGGACCCGAAGGGACGCTCGACGCCCTCGAGAGGGGCCAGGTCGAGGAGTTGCTGATCACCACCAGGCCGGAGCAGCTCAAAGGTCCGGAGGCGAGCCGCGATGAGCTCGCGGATCAACTGGTCACGAAGGCACAACAGACGTCCGCGCGGATCCGGTTCATCGAGGACCCCGCACTGTTGGCGGAAGTCGGGGGCGTCGGCGCCCTCCTGCGTTTCAGGATTTAAGGTTTGGCGGGTTCTGTCCGGCGAACCGGGGTCCAACGATCGTCAAAGCGAGCCCGAAGAATAAGGTTCACCACAGCGCCGTAGCTGCGGACGCCTTCCTCCACGCGGTTCGCTTTCAGGTACTGGTCGTACACCAGCCAGCTGGCGGTCCGCAGCATCGGAAACTGCCCGCGACGGAGGCGATCGACGATCGCCTCGATGTCGCGGCGGGGGCCGGCTGCCAGCGCCGCCCCGAGGCGCGCGCGCTGCTCCGGCCCCAGTTCGCCATTCACCTGCCAGAACAGGTACAGCCACCCGCTGTACTGCGCCGAGACGTCAGCCCGAACGCACGAGAGCCAGCCCACGAAGTTGGCTTCCGATTCGTCCGCGTACCCCGCCAGGTGCGACCACTCGTGCGCGGCCACGAATGGGCGCTCGAACGGGAGCAGGTCCGGGTTGGCGAGCACCTCGAGTCCGTAGGGATTGACCATGCCGTCCACGCCCGACCACCGGAAGTAGGTGCCGAGGGCGCTGCGCTTCAGCCGCCCTGGCGCAGCTGGCCGTGCGTCGCTCAGCGAACGCTGCACGCCGCCGAATGCCTTCACCAGCGACGCGTCCTGACGCGGATCCTCAACCCACCCCGCGGCGTGCGCATCAGCGTGAAGCGCGTTGAGGCGTTCGACCGCCTGCAGGCCAAGCCCGGACACCACCTCTGTCGTCGGGGCATCACGCTCGAGGACCAGGCGCTGCTCCATCGGCACGCGCCGGTAGTTGAAGCCCCACAGCACCAGGAACGCGAGGTAGGCCACCGCAGCGGCGCCGGCGATACGTCCCAGGGTGCGAAGCAGGATCGACGGCTTCCGCTCGCGCCACGCCGCCCGCACCCCTCGCACCAGCGCGACGACCAGCGTCGTCGCCCCCACTGCGATGACCAGGTCGAGCCACGCGAACGGAACCACGTTGGACACCGGCGTGAGCAGGTGCTGAATCCGTGGATAGACGCCCGTAGAGAACCAGCGCTCGACGATCTCCGGCGGGATCGGGGCGAGGGCCGCCCCAAGTGCCAGCGCGATGCAGGCCGCTTGCAGCACGCCAGTCTTCCCTCTAGTTGCTTTGAAGAAACTTCTCAATCGCCGCCACGTTCTGCGCCGACTCCGCGCGGCGCTTCTCCGAGTCCACGATCGCCCGCTCATGCGACACAATTTCGCGCGCGTTCGCGGCGGCACTGGCGTCGGTCGCCGAGAGCTTGGCAACCGCCTCGCGCCGCACCACGATCGACAGCGCGAAACACTGTTGTGAGTGCTGGAAGGCGGCCAGGCTCTCGGGCCATCGCCGCTGTTCGACGCGCACACCACCCAGGTAGAACGCCGCGTCGCACTGGCCGAAGTCCATGTCGAGCGCCCGCTGAAATTCCTCTTCTGCTGGTTCCAGGCGCTTCTCGGTCCAGGCGATCAACCCGGACAGGACATGCGTCGACGCGTTGGGCATCAAGGTCTTGGCGCGGTCCACGTCCGCTCGCGCCGCGGCGATCTGCTTCAGTTGAAACTCGTTCCAGGCGCGCCAGTAGTGCGCCTCACCGAGGAACCAGCTCCCGAGCTCGATCAGGCGCGAGGCCGACTCCACTCCCTCCTGGTAGCGCGAGAGCTGCGACAGGCTCACCGTGCGGCCCAGCAGCGCATCCCGGTGCGTGGGCACCAGGGCGAGTACCGCATCGTAGGTCTCGAGCGCCTCCGGCCACTCCTCGCGGGCCTCGTGCAGTGCGGCCACGACGGAGGGAATGACCGGCGACGCGGGGAACGCCGCGCGCGCCGATTGCAGGCGGCGAAGGCCTTCCTCGAAGTCCGGCTGCACCTGGCTCTGCACCGCGAATCGACCGAGCTCGAGGTCGGCATCCACGAACTCCGCATCCGCCTCGCGGACCGCGGTCAGGCGCGGAGGCGCGTCTTCGCCACCACAGAGCGCCGCCCGGTACCGCAGCAGCGGCACATCGCCCAGCGGGGCGAGTGCCGTCGCGATCGCCTCCTCCCGTCCGCGGGTCTGCTGCCGCCGGCACGCGATCGACATGTCCAGGTAGGCGCGCACCACGGGCGACCCCGGGCCGATCGCCAGCGCCTGGCGCCAGCGCTCGTACACATCGGGCAGGCGCCGCCGCGAAACTTCCTCGGTGAGCAGGACGTCGCGATCCCCGCTGAGGGGATCCACCTGCAGCGCCTCGACGATGTCGAGGTGGAGGGCCCATTCCGGGCCTGGCGGAAGCGCCGCATGCGCCTGCGACAGCCACGGCCCTGGATCGAGCCCGAGTTCCTTGGAGCGGGCCGCCAGAAGAATCGCGGCTTCGTAGGCCTTGTCCTGAAGGCCGGCCGCTGAGGCAGCTTCATGTGCAGACGCGAGACAGCGATAGCACCCCTGCCCGACGAGGGCGTCCACAGCGGCGGCTGGAGGGACAGGTGGATCGGCCCTCAGGGCGGGAGCAACCCGCGCGGCGCAGCCGGCCGACAGCATCACGGCGACGAGAACAGCCAGCCTGCGAAACACGTGTGCGGAGCCGGACACGCTCATCATTAGACACCGCCGACGACGGGTTTGGCTGCAGGTGGCAGGAATGTTGCCACCGGAGTAACCGTGAGAGCTCCATCGATACGGTCGAGGTCCCTTCGCTCCGTCCTGGGTTTCCTGGTGCTGGTGTGCGGGGTGCTGCTCACACCGCGGCCCGTGGCGGCCTATTCGGTGCTGGCGCACGAAGCGCTGGTTGACTCCGCATGGGAAGACGTCATCACCCCGCTGCTGCGGCAGAAATTCCCGCAGGCGACTGCGGAGGAGATCGCCGCGTCACGCGCCTTCGCCTATGGCGGATCGGTCATCCAGGATCTCGGCTACTACCCCTTCGGCAGCCACTTCTTCACCAACCTCCTGCATTACGTGCGCTCGGGAGACTTCGTCGAGACGATGGTGCGTGACAGCCAGACGCTGGAGGAGTTCGCGTTCGCGCTGGGGGCGCTCGCGCATTACGCCTCGGACAATGCCGGGCACCCGATCGCCACCAATCGCGCCGTGCCGCTGATGTACCCGAAGGTGCGCGCCGAGCACGGCGACGTCGTGACCTACGCGCAGGATCCCAAGCGCCACATCATGGTCGAGTTCGCGTTCGACGTCTCGCAGGTGGCCGGCGGATCGTACGCGAATGAGGCCTACCGCAACTTCATCGGCTTCGAGGTCTCGAAGCCGCTGCTCGAGCGCGCGTTCAAGGACACCTACGGGATCGAGCTCAAGGACGTCTTCCTCGACGTAGACCTGGCAATCGGTACCTACCGCTTCGCGGTCAGCAAGCTGATTCCCGACATGACGAAGGCCGCCGCCGAGGACAAGGAAGACGCGCTCGTCTACACCTTCAACCAGCGCGAGTTCGAAAAGGCGTACGGCACGAGCTACCGCAAGCCCGGGTTCTTCGCCCGGTTCATCGTGCTGCTCTCGAAGATCATGCCGAAGATCGGACCGTTCCGGGCGCTGGCCTTCGACCCGCCGACGCCGGAGGTCCTGAAGCTCTACGCCGACAGCTTCGAGCGTTCCAAGGAGATCTACCGGCAGGCGCTCGGCGAGGTGCGCGCCAACCGCCTCACGCTCCCGAACACGGATTTCGATACCGGCCAGCCGACCCGCCGGGGCGAATATCCACTCGCCGACGAGACTTACGCGGAGCTGGTGAAGCGATTGGCGGATGAACCACCGGCGGACGTCCCGCTGGCGATGCGCGAGAACATCAACCTGTTCTACGGGACACCGGTCATCGCGGCGACGAAGTAGCGCCGCCGGGCGCCGCGCACGAATTCTCGAGCACCTGCTTCAGCAGCACCTCACCTCGCGCTGGCGACGAGGAATACTCCGCCTGCCCCTGCCCCGCCATCTTGACGATGAAGGGGATGTGGAGCGTGTCGCGCTCCCTTCCGCCAAACCTGAAGCCGTGATCGGCGAGCACGACAATCGTCGTCGGGTCGTATGTCCCGTCCGCCCGCATCTGCCTTACCAACTCGCCAAGCAGCGAATCGACGTAGGCGAGCTGTCCCACGTACTGCGTGTCGGGCGAGGTGCGCAGCGGGTCGAACGGCGGGTCGTAGCCCCCGGCACCGAACACGAACGGGAAGTGCGGCACGCTGAAGTGCACGAACCTGAAGACGGGTCGAGGCCCGGCCAGCGGCCTCGCGGCGAAGGCGGTGGTGCTCTCGACCAGCCGTCGCTGCAGCGCGGCGAACGGCGGGTTCTTCAGCAGGCCGAACGGAAACTGCCGCGGCCACAACACCAGCGTCGTCAACACCGGGTCCACGAGCGAGAATCCCGGAGCGGCTGACGACACGTTGTAGAAGCTGAGTGACTGGCATCGGTCCAGCAGGCCGTCGAGGAGCTCGCAGTACCGCAGGTAGTACCCCGCCATCTCGGTCGTGTACCCGAGCCGCCGCGCCGTCGGAAACAGCGCCTCGGGGCGGCCCGCCGTGAATGGAATCAGCCGGCCCTCGTCATCGACCTCGAAGACCGCGTCGCCGGTCGCGGTGACGTCGCGCAGGTGGCGGGCGGACAGGAACGACGGCATGGCGACGAGCGTTTCAGGACCGGGAGCCGCGACCGCCAGGTAGTTGGTCGCCTGCGACGCGAGCGACGCCATCGCGGGATACTCCTGCCGCACGCGATCCTGGTCGTACAGGTAGGAGAACGAGAGCTCGTCGAAGAGCAAGGCCAGTACCGGCGCGCAGCCGGCGGGCGCCGGCGCCGGCACCGCCCCCTCCTCCGCTGCAGGCCGGGCGCGGTCAACGGAGACAATCGAGTCGGCGTGCGCGAAAGAGGCGATCAGGATCTGGGCGACCACGAGCCAGACCGGCGACACCAGAATCAGCAGGCGCCGGAACCACCGCAGGAACAGGTCGGGCACCAGGACGATCCCGGCGCCAGCCATCGCCATCCCGGCAACCGGCAGGCCGTACCGCAGCACGCCGTACTCCGCCATCCCGCGGAGGGTGTCGTCGAATGGCAGCTGCCGCACAACGCCGGCGAGAAATGAGGTCAAGGGCAGCGCGGCGAGCGCGATGAGCGCAACCAGCGCGCCCCGGCCGGTGCGCGGCCATAGCCCGAAGATCGAGGCGCCGAACAGCAGCGCCAGCGCCGCCAGCGCGGCGCCGGTTTCGATGGTGTCGCTGGATTGCCACTGGAGGTAGTAGATGTCGGTGTCGAGCGCGACGGCGAGCGGGTAGAAGAACAGCGCTGCCAGCGCCAACCCGAGCCACGCAGACACCGCGAGGCGCCGCAGCATCACCGCGCGGACATCAGGTAGAGGACGCGCCCCTCCGCAGGTATCGCGGACCGTGCGATGTCTGCCGCAAGCGGCACTCGCTCGACGATCGTGAAGCGCGCGCTGAACGCGCGCTCGAATTCCTCGATGGTGTAGTTGCCGAACACGTCGTCGCGAGCCCGGAGCATCTGCTGCACCATCGGATCGGATTTCGGGACGAACTCGACGATCGCCCGGCGGCCGAGCCTTGCGAAGTACTCGGCCACGGCGTCGAGCGGCACGTTGTTGCCGATGGCGAGATGGTGCACCAGGGCGAGCGCCAGCAGCAGGTCGGCCGGTCCGCGCTGTTCGAGCGTCTGCCTCTCCTGGTTCGCCCAGCCGATCGCCGGACTCGGGTTGGCGAGGTCGGTGACCAGCGGCAGCAGGCCCTCCACCGCCTCGGACCGCACCTGCCGGTAGATCGTCTCGACGCAGGCCGGATCGACGTCGAAGGCCACGGTGCGCGCGCCCTGGCGCGCGGCCACCATCGCGAACTGGCCGGTATTGGCGCCGATGTCCCAGACGGTCTGCGGCTTCGCCTGCTGCAGCCAGCCGGTCACGACCTCGAGCTTCCTGGCGAACGTCTCGGGCGCATAGCTCGGTTGATCCGCGTAGTACGACGACCACTCGCTCTTCGCGTCCCAGCGCGTGGCGGTGACGGCGCGCTGGAGACTCTCGAGGATCGCGGTCGCGCCGTTACCCCTAGTGGCGCTGCCCCTGGTGACGCTGTTGCCCGTGCCGCTGGCCCGCCCGTCTCCGTCGTGCGCCGGTGCCTTTGCGGAGAGCCGCCGCTCGGCCGCCGCGTGGAGGTGGACGTGAAAGAGCGCCCCGGCGCGCAGCCACGAGCGGCGCGGCAGGAGGGTCGACGCCAGGGACAGCGGCACGCCGTCGATGAAAATCTGGGCAAGCCGCGCGAGGCGCGGATCGGCGGACGTCCAGAGCAACAGCGGCGCGTAGAAGTGCTGGCAGAACTGCCGGTACGCGAGCCACGGACCGTCGCGCTGCGGCTCAAAGGACAGGGTGTCGATCAGGATCGGGCGGCCGCGCAGGAACTGGACGTTGTAGGCGCTGGCATCCTTCAGCGTCATGCCGAATTCCAGCGCCATCCGCGCCGCGCGCAGCGTCGTCAGCGCCGCGTCGCGGAGCTGTGAGAAACACCATTCGTAGGGATACGAGACCATCGGGACGCGCTCGGGGCGGATCAGCGTGGCGCGCGGCTCGCCGAGCGGGGCGCCGAGGTCGTCGTGCGGGACGAGCAGGCCATCGGCGACGAGCGCCGCGTACAGTCCCGACTGCATGAGGCGATCGTAGGCCTCACGGCCGGCCGGCTCGATTTGGCGATAGAGGGTGCCGTCGGACACGAAGACGTGACCGGCGGGGTCGCGGAAGGATCCCGGAAGCCGCGCCGGCTTTACGACTGAATCAGGGCTCGCCACTGGGGCTCTCGGGGCCGGCGCCGCGGCCTCCGAGGCGCTTGACGAATCTCGCGATCGTCTCGCGCGACCGTCGCATCACCAACCCGAGTCCCAGGAGCATCGTCAGCGCGGTCTGATAGATCAGGCTGCCCGTGCCGGGGTCGATGTACGCGTAGGCGGGCTGTTCCGCCAGGAGCAGCAGGGCAATCGACGCGGCGATGAGAGAGGTCTTGTTGGCCATCAACACGGTGCGGTGCAAGTAATTTACCCCGAAACGGCCGGGCGGGCGCTGGAAATGTCGACCCGGATGAGGTCCGGATCGCCACTGAGCGGCTCCGCATCGCCGGGCTGCAAGGCAACGCGTGCGCCGTGTCGAGAAAACCAGTAGATCCGGCGCGTGACGGAGCCGACGACGGTCAGTGAGCCGTCGCCTCGGTATTCCAACATCACGGGTAGCGTCGGCTTGATGGCCGCCACCGCCCTGCGCTTATTTCCGCAGCACATCATCTCCCTCCAGTCGTCGGGACGTGAGACGCTCGAGCAGGATCGCTCCAGCCGACAATGCCGGCCAGAGGAGTGCCCGCTCGAGCGCACCGGCTCCGGTGGCGATCGCGAACGGCATCGCCACCCAGAGGCTCAGACAGTAGAAACAATCCAGCAGCGCGCCCCAGAACCCGTGGCCCGCCGCACGACGGAGGCGCACGACAAGGTCCCCCGGGCCGTCCTCGGCAGCCAGCAGATGGGTGATCCGCCAGACGCCAAGGACGGCGATCGGAAACCACGCGAGCGACATCGGCTACGCGTCGGTTCCGGCGTCGAGGCAGAAGCCCTTGCTCGCCCCGTTGTGGTGTCCCACGCTCTGGCTGTTGACGATCGCACGATCGCTCACGGCCACCTTGATGATGTAACCGCACGGCGTCATCCCCGTGGTGTCGAGCGTCCACCCGTCGCCGGGCGCGACCGCGGTGTTGACCGCCCCGCCGCCTGGAACCGGGATAGCCGCCGGGGCCGGATTGATCGCGGGTTCGACGTACAGGCTGTAGCCGCTCAAGTAGTCGTCGCGTCCCACGAACGTACCCGACAACACATCGCCCGGCAGGAACTTGCCGCAGTTGCCGGCGCCCGACGTGATCTCGATGCCGGCTTCCGGCGCCGTGTTGTCGAGGGTGATCAGGTGTGTGTCGGTGCCCTGCAGCATCCCGCCCCCGTCGTACACCGAGAGCCTCACCCACCACATTGCGTCGCCGCTGCTGTCCCAATGCGCCAGCAGGCTGTTCACGTTCTGGGTGAACGGCAGGTAGTCGAACCGCTTCGTCACCGGGTTCGCCTTGTGAACGCCGACGTTGCCGTACTGGTCGACGACCTTGAGATCGGTCAGCTGCGGCGTCCATAGCAGCTGGTCGGGGCTCACGTCGACGATGTACGTGAATCCCGCCACCGGCGAACCCTGGGCCGTGACTCGCCCCGCGAACGGCGCGTCGGCCGGCACGGGCGAGTTGTTGGTCGCGAAGATCGCTCCGGCCGTCGTCAGCCCACGCTGCGCCAGGTCCCCGCTGTTGTTGTTGATGAGCGACACCGGGATGCCGCCAAGGATCGCCAGCCGTCCCGCCGGCTCGCTCACGCGCGGCGCGATGTTGATCAACGTCTCTTCGCGGTTGCCCCAGGCCGGCACCTGGTTCGGGTCGGAGCACGGCACCGGAACGTTCCACGACAAGGTGGCGCGGATGGGGACCACTTTCGGGCCCTGCTGGCAGGGCCGGCGATGCTCGCTCAAGTCGACCGGCAGGCGGACGGCATAGAACACGTCCTTCGCGGATGTGGTCACGTCGTAGACGCGAACATCCGCCGTGCCCAGGCACTTTTCGAAGCTGCCGTCGCCGTCGAAGTCGGCCCAGAAGGTCACGTACTCGAGGCTGCCGCTGCTGCACGGCCCCCCTGAGTACCCGGCGGTCTTCTTGACATGGATCACGCCGACCAGCGTGTCGGGAGCGTTCGGATCGAGGCCGATGCACGTGAGCTCCTCGAAGCTCGTGTCGCCGTCCGTCTTGGCGAGGCTGTCGAGGACGCTCTGATCGAGCTTGATGCCTGGCAACTGGCCGAGAAACGATTCGGCGCTCGCCTGGATCTGGCCCGACGCGAACGCTTTCAACTCCTTGAAGGCGAAGCGGTGCGCCGGCACGCCCTTGTCCTTGTACAGCGCCGACAGGTCGCCGACGCTCAGCGCCTTCGGCGTCGTCTCGAACGGGGTGTCGAGATCGATGACACCCTTCAACGCGACCGGGATCTTCGTCTTCGCGATGTCGAAGATGTCCGACGCGTAGAGCTTGCGCCGCGGCTCGACGAGGATCGTCGCCTGGCGGACGTTCCCCCACACCGGCGTCCAGTTCGGCTGGTTGGGCGGCGGAGGGTCGTTCCACGAGAGGATCGCCCGTACCCGGATGAGCGGATCCGACGCGCACGGCTTGCGCGTCGGGTCAACGGCGAGCGACACCGCGTACTCGAGACGCTTCGAGCCGTCGGTGCCTTCCGCGATGTTGTACGCCTGGAAGCTCGTGATGCCCTGGTCCTGCCACGTCGTGCCGTTGTCGTACGAGAGGTAGAAGCGGACGAACTCCGTTGTGCCCGTTCCGCAGATGCCGGTGCCGTAGCCCGACGGCTGGTAGATGTAGACGACGCCCTCGAGTCGCTTCTGCTGCGGGTGATAGCCGACGCACCCGAGCTCTTCGTAATGCGTGTTGCCCGAGATCGACTGCACGGGCGTGAAGGCGCTGCCGGCGAGATTGCCGAAATAGTTGGGATTGGAGAGAAGCAGGGATTTGAAGCCGGCGCGTTCCTTCGGATAGGGCTGGTGCAGGGCGGTCTTGGACTTCTGGACCGCCCGTTTCAAGTCATCGTTCATGCTGAACCTCCCGTTCTGCCTGCTAACAACGCGGGGAGGGTCAGGGATGAACGCCGATCGAACGGACTTAAGAGAAATCTTTCACAAATTGTGCAGCCGCCACTCGCGTCAGACGAAGTCGAGACCGGTTTTCCGGAAGTTGCCCCCGAGGACGCCGACCGAATCGGCGCCGAGCCAGTTGTCGATGACCTTCGCGTACACGGATCTGAAGTCGGTTTCGTACTGCACGTCGAGTCCGTTGTTCTCGAGGGTCGCATTCCCGTCCGGGTTCAGGGACGGAGCCGTGCCGTAGAGCCCGCCGCGCACGGCGCCGCCCATCGCGAGCATCAGGCTGGCCGCGCCGTGGTCGGTGCCGCGGCTGCCGTTCTCGGCGATACGCCGCCCGAACTCCGAAAACGACAGCAGGAGCGTGTCGTTGAGCAGTCCCTGGTTCCGCAGGTCGGCGTGCAACGCCGTCAGGCCGTCATTCAGGCTGACCATCAGCTTCACGTAGGCGCCGGTGTCGTCGGTGGTGTTCTGAGAGGCGTGCGTGTCGAACCCCCCGGTCTGGACCCAGAACACCTTCGTGCCCGTGTCTTTCGCCATCGCGCCCGCGACAGCCTGCAGCGCCTGGCCGAAGCCGTTGCCCGGATAGCTGACCGTCGGCTTGTAGGCGCCGACCGCCGCCACCTGCCCGAGCGTCGCCATCGCCGCCTGCGCGCTGGTCGCCACGAAGCCGACGTGCGGGCGATCCACCGGGACGTGCGACGAGATGCTGGCGGCCGCGGAGAGCTCGCGCGTGGCCTCGGCGCCACTGTTCGGGCTGCTGAACGCGTACGACGAGATGCTCGGAATGGACGCGACCGAGACCCCGCTGGACTGCAGGGCGTGCGGCGTTTCCCCGGTGGTGTTCCAGGCGGTCAGCGGATCGAGCGGCGCCCCGAGCGTGCTCAGGTACCTCCCGAGCCACCCGGTGCCCTGGCTGTTGGAGGGGTTGGCCGTGGACCAGATGTCGGTCCCGTTGAAGTGCGACCGGCTCGAGCCCTGGTATCCGACCCGCTGAATCACCGCGAGGTCGCCCTGGTTGAAGATCTCCTTCAAGCCGGCGAGCTTCGGATGCAGGCCGAGCGGCTTGCCGCTGGAGTCGCTTCCCACCTGCAGGACCTGTCCAGCGGGGATCGCGAGCGTCGGACGACGGCTGTAGTAGAACGTGTCGGTGTACGGCACCAGCATGCTGAGACCGTCGTTGCCGCCGCTCAGGTTCAACACGATCAGGCTGCGCAGCGACGAGCCCTGCGCGCGCGCCAGATCCGACAGAAACGCCGGCGCCGCAAATGTGACGGTGAAGGCCGCCACGCCGTTCTTCAGAAATGAGCGTCTGGAGATGGACATGATGGCCCCTAGATGAACTGGTAGTCGGGTGAACCGAGGATGAGGTGGACGAGCCCAGGCGCCTTGGCCTGGAGCTGCGAGTCGGATCCGGTCCAGGTCACGCCGTCGCCCGCGTAGTACACGAGGTCCGAATAGACCGCCGTATTCGCGTTCGGCGTGAGGCGCGTGAGCAGGTAGTCCACGACGGCGCGGGACGAGCCGCGGGCGCCGGTGGCGGCGGTGGCCAGGTTGAATTTCTGGTTCGCCGCCAGCGTGGCGCCGAAGTTCATGCGCGCGAGCATGGCACCGGTCGAGAACCAGCTCTGTCCCAGGCTCCAGCCGGCGACGTCCGGCGGGTCGAGCAGCTGCTGCCCCATGTTGACCAGCGGCGTGAGCGCGCTGCCGACCGAAAACCCGTTCCACCCGGTTTCCTTGATCGACCGCGCGACAAATTCCACCGGCCACGAGTACCGCGTGAACGCATTCGCGCTCGACTGGAACTGCGGGGACATGAAGAGCCGCTGCAGCACCGGCTTGATGACCGTGCCGTTCTGCAGGTAAACGACGGCGAGCTCCTCGATCAGCGCGGCGTCCGGCGTCGCCGTCTCGCTCACGAAGAACGCGTACAGCTTGGCCGCAAGCCGGCGGGCGGTCTCGGGATGCGTGGAAAGGGCGTAGATCAGATCGAGGCCGTCCTGCATCCCGGCGGAGGCGGAACGCGCGGGGATCGTGCGGGTCCCGTCGCTGTAGACGGGGAACGAGAACGTCTTCGCGCCGGCATCATGCCCGCTGGAGTTGTAAATGAACGCGAACTCGTTGGATCGATCCGCGGGGTCTTTCGGGTAGTTCAGGTTCCATCCGGTGAACACCCGCGCCGCCTCGTAGACGTCGTTTTCCGTGTGGTAGCCGACGCCGCGCGTGAACAGCTCCATCAGCTCGCGCCCGAAATTTTCCTGCGGCTTGGCCTTGGTGTTGGTGTCGCCGTCGAGCCAGATCAGCATCGCCGGGTCCTGGGCGACGGCCACCAGCAGGTCCCTGAAGCTGCCCAGCGCGAAGTCCCGGAACAGCTCGATCTGCCCGCGCTTGCCGATGACATCCTCGGAGGCCTTCGCCGCCATCGCCCGCGTCGCGTTCTCGCCGTGCAGCTTGCCGGCGACCTTCGAGAAGCCGGTCGCGAAGTAGTTGTGCCAGAAGAGCGTCATCTTCTCCTGCAGCGGCCGCTCGGAATGCACCATCCTGAACAGCCACCGCTGCCGGGCATCGTCGCTGACCGTGTTGGGAGAGAACTGGCCGCGGGAGGTCGTGCTGACGTATCCCGACTTGCCGATGTTGGAATCGACCGTGTCGGGGATCGACTCGTAGTTGATCAGGCGGTCCACCGCCTGCTGGTAGGAGAGGGCCGAATAGGCGGCCCGCTCGGCGCTGCTGGCGCCGAACCCGGCGCGCCGCAGCAAGTGATCGATCAACGGAATACTGTCAGCCATCGCCTGTTTTCCTCAGGGAAACGCGGCAAGGCTGGGGGGATTAGCCTGCTGTCAACCTTTGACGGCGGCCGCTCGTGAAGGGTTGCCGGGCGCCCAATCCCCGTAGGCCGGGTCCTGTGGACCCGGCTTGGGGATCTAGGACACGCTGCGCCGCTTCAGCGCAGCCGCGACCAGCGGCTTTGCCCACTTCGGCACATCGGCGAGATTGCACACGCTCACGACCGCGCCGCGGCGCGTGTGGAGGATGAGCGCCGGGGCGGGTGCCCCGCCGGTGGCCGGGTCGCCCTCCACGCTGTTGTCATAGACCCTGACTTCAGTGGCGATCGGCAGCAAGGCGATCAGGTTGAGGCGGCTTCGATCGAAGCGCTCGCGCACCTTGCCGTCCGGAATGTCATGACCGCCCTGTGCGACACGGGCGCGGATGCGGGCGAGGTGGAGCTCGGGGCTGGAGAGCCCCACGTACCAGATGCGGACCGCGCGTCCCAGCGACAGCGCTTCACGCAGCAGCGCCGTGATCGTGGTGCCGCCCAGCGTCGTCTCGAAAGCGAAATCCAGCCGCTCGACGATGGCGCGCTGCAGCAGGCGGCGGCCCTCGTTCCACGCGGCGCTGTTCGCCTGGTCTGGCGTGATATCCGGGTTCGCGGCGACGATCAGCCGGGTGGCCTCGTCAGGATTGAAGTAGTCGGCGCCTCCCTGGCGGAACGCGGCGCCGCCGACGCTGCTCTTGCCGGCGCCGTTGGTGCCGGCCAACACGTAGATGCAGGGGGGGGCGGGTCTCTTAGCCACGTCGCCGCGCGGCGGCGACGGCTGCGCGCCTAAGCTCCGATGGCGACGCGTCAAACGCCGCCCTCATGCCGGCGCGGGCCTTCGGGGTCTGCATCCTCGCCAGGATCGCGTCGAACTCTTCGCTGAGCGTGGCCAGCTGCCCCTCGCCGCCGGACAGCGCGTCGAAGTCCGCTTTCGAGATCAACACCGCGCTGGGCGTCTCGTGCTTCGTGATCACCACGCGACGCCCCTGGATCGCGGATTCCAGGAGCCGGCCGAACTCGTTCTTGGCCTCGGTCGCCGTGACCGACAGCGCCTCCACGCGTCCCGCGGTGGCGCGCACGGCGGCGATCGACCGGCGGAGGGGCTTGCGTGTCATGACGGTATTTTAGCTATTTTGGCTATTTTGTGCCAGCCCCTCGGGTCGGGGGTAGACCCCTAGAACCGGAACGTGTAACTCAGCTTGACGTTGACGTCGTTCAGCTCGGATCTGAACACGTTGTTCCTGTCCCTGTCCTGCAGGCTGTGATTGAGGACGATCAGCCCCTCCTGGCCGGCGACGGGAATCCAGCGAAGGCGCGAGTTGGCGCCGAGCACTTCCGAGACGTTGTCGTACTGGATCAGATTGATCCAGTAGAGCGTCGAGGAGAAGTTCACCTCGGTCGTGAGCCGCATCAGGCGCGTGATGAAGTCGCCCTGGGGAAGGTCGATGTCGTTCCAGTCGTACGAGAGCGACAAGCCGAAGTGCCTGGACTGCACCCAGGTCAGCTCCCCGCCAATGTTCCTCCGGGTGCCGCCGAAGAACTCTCCCCATCGGTAGGTCAGGTCGCCGGCGACCTCGCGCTGCCCGCCGGTCTCAACGCCCACCAGCATCTCACCGAACGAGTAGGTGCCGGTCGGCACCACGACCTCCCGCGCATTGTCTTCGTAGATCGCGAACGGGTTGGTCACCGCCTCCCGCGTCGCGCTGTAGTGCACCCGCAACCCCTCGCCGGAGTTGGTGTCGATCTCGATCAACCGGCCGAGCACCACCTGGGATTGCAGCCCGCCGTCCAGGAAGTCGATGCGTTGCGCGGCGAAGCCCGAGAAGATCGACTGCACCAGGCCGCCACCGGCGAAATGCGTGTACCCCGCGTCGGCGGTGGCGTCCCGGACGTTCCTCCGGCTGACGAACCCGAGCGCCGGGTTGAAATTCGCCTCGAGCGTCTTGACGTAGGCGCCGCCCCGCAGGCCCGAGTTGTTCGGCATCCTGAACCCGAGCCCGAATGCCGAGTCGTCGCCCTCGAGGCCTTCCGTGTCGGAACGCTGCACCCAGCCGTCGGCCTCGAGGACGCGGCCTCCGGGCAGGCGCGTGTTCAGGTAGCGGAAGTCGACGCCGGCCACCGCGTTCCCGCGATTGGAATTGGCGTCACCGGCGGTGACGATCATGCCGACGGTGGACTCCTCGAGCACGTTGGCCGAGGCCCGTCCCACCAGCACGGTGCTTTCGCCGATCTCCCTGAACTCATCCTGCCGCACGCCCAGCACGCCGATGTTCCAGCGGCCAACCCGCCCACTGAGCTTGCCGCCGTACTGGAGATCCACCGGGGTGCCCGACCGGCTCAGGCCCAGCCGGCGCGAAAAAAAAGGCCGCCCGTTGTTGTTGCTCGATCCGGACGTGGCGCCGTTGCCAAGGCTGCCAATCCTGCCGAATTCGAATAGATCCGCGTCGTTGAGAAAGAAGTCACGCTTCTCGGGGAAGAACAGACCGAAGCGCGTGAGATTGACCTGCCGGTCGTCCACTTCGGCCGCGGAGAAGTCGGTGTTAATCGTCAGCGATCCGTTGAGCGACGGCGTCAGCCGGTAGAAGACGTCGAGCGATGGCTCCGCGTTGGCGGTGCTGCCCGCGGGAGCAAAGGCGTGCTGCCGGTTGATCGACAGCGACGGCACGACGTCCAGGCCGAGGCCCTGGTTCATCCCGGTCAGCCCGGTCGCACGTCCCAGGATGCTCGGGTTGTAGGTGCGGTTGCGGGAGACCCAGACCATTTCCTCGCCCCTGCGCCGGATGCTGCGTCCGAAGTTGAACCCCCAGGTGTCGATGGCCGGGTCGAAGGGCAGGCTCTTGAAAGGGATCTCGACCTCGGCCATCCAGCCGTTGTCGAAGGCGGTCGCCGCCGAATCCCAGATCACCGTCCATTCACTCTCGAACGAGCTCACATCGTCATAGAGCGCCTCGTGCCGGACGGCGTTGATGTTGGTCTCGAAGCGGTAGCCGCTGCGTCCGGTGTTGAAGGGGTCGAGGATCACGACCAGGCGATCGTCGCGGCCCAGGCCCTGGCCGTGCCTCGCGGTCGGCGCCGCGATGCGGCCTGGTTCGCTGTCGAACATGCGCGCCCCGATGTACAGGGCGTCAGTGGTGTACAGCAGGTAGACCTCGGTGCGCTCGGAGGGCGCCGTGCCGTTGCCCGGACGGATCTGATGGAAATCGGTGATGACGTCGGCCTGTTGCCAGATCGCCTCGTCCAGCCGGCCGTCAACGGTGGGCGGCGCGGCGACCCGCGTCACGCGCACGGCCTTGTCGGTGCTGGCGGTGTTGGGGGTGTTGGGCGTGCCCTGCGCCAACGCCGCATCCGGACGCAGCAGATGCAGCAGGCACAGCCCGCAGAGAAGAAGTGAAGTCCGCAGCACGCGGCGCTACCTGGATGGTCCCGCGACGGTGATGCCGCGAATGCCGTTGTGCTGAATCACCTGCGCCACCAGCCCCGATGCCTTCGCGTCCTCGACGAACGCGCGCAGATACGCGGCGGCGGCGGCGCGGCCTTTCGGCGTGCCCACCGCCTGCTGCACCGACGTGAAGCGGCCATCGATCACGCGCGACCCGGGATGCTTTTCCGCGAGCTCGACCAGCACCGGCTTGAGGCTCGCCAGCGCATCGAGCTTGTCCCTGAAGAACATCGCCACCGAGGCATCCACGCCGGGCGTGCGCACCAGCGTCGCCTGCTTCAGCGCCCTGGACAGGTACAGGTCATAGGCGCTTTTCTCCGAGACGGCGATGCGCACCCCGACCCGATCGACGTCGGCCAGCGTCTTGATGGGCGAACCAGCGGGGACGAGATAGGTGGAGTCGATGTCGACGTACGGGGCGGTGAACGCAATCTCGCCGGCGCGGTCCGGGTCGGCCGCGAGAAATGCCACGTCCCAGGCGCCAGCCTTGACGCCGTCAGCCATCGCACCCGCCGACGTGTAGGGCACGATGGTCATCGGCACGCCAAGCCGGCGGCTCAGCTCGCGCCCCAGATCGACCGCGATGCCGCCTTCGCGGCCGCCCGTCGAATCCCTGCTGGCGAGCAGCGCGTTGCCAAAATTGATTCCGACACGCAGCGTGCCGGTTGGAACGAGCTCGGCGCGAGCAGCGGGCGACATCTGCTGGGCGGTCACGGACGGCATCAGAAAAAGGAAAAGGAGGAACATCCCCGGAACAGTGCGCATCAGAACCATAGGATAACCCTTCGCCCGCCTGTCAAAGGGGGGCAACATGTGTCACCGTAGCACTGACAGCCACGGGGGTCAGCATGAGTCCAGAATCGCCTGTTGCAGAGCGGCGCACGAACGCGTGGATTGGTACCGCGCTTCGTCTCGAAGGAAAGGTCATCAGCAGCGAGGACCTGACCATCGACGGCGAGATTGAAGGATCGATCGACGTGGGGGGTCACAACCTCACGATTGGCCCCGGCGCGTCAGTCAAAGCAGACCTGGCGGCGAAGACCATTACCATCAGCGGTGCCGTAACAGGCAACGTCCAGGCGACCGAGAAGGTCGATCTCCGGGGGACCGGATCGGTCACCGGCAACATCCGCGCACCGCGCTTCGCGATGGCCGAAGGGGCGACGGTCATGGGCAAGGTCGAAGCGGGAAGGGACCTCACCCGCACGGCCTGACCGCCGATCGCTACTTCTTGAGCGTGCTCTTGATCGAGCCCCAGTCCTCGAGCGTGCACTCGTAGCGATTGATCGCTTCGGTCGGATTCCAGGTGAAATACGCGTTCCAGACGAACGGCTTGACGAGCGACGCGGGTTCATTCACGGTCATCACGTAGTCGAGCCGGCTGCCGTTCTGGACCACGGTAAAGCGTTCGTTGACCGTGACGTTCTGGGTCTGCGGCGCCCCCGAGCGGTCGAAGTACGGCCAGTTGATCCTGGAGGTATCGACGACCAGCGTCTTGTCTTCCCAGCGTCCGACCGAGTAGCCAAGGGGCGATAACGGTACCGTCGCCGGACGAGCGGCATTGGCGCCCAGGTGGATCTTCCGCACCGCATCGAACTCCTCGAATCGCAGCTCGATATTGGGGCCGACCTGCACGAACTCCATCGGATAGGGGTTGCCCATGAGCGCCGGCATGCCCGGGGCCACGCACTTGATCAACGGGTTGTCCGTGATGTCGTCCCATTTCGCTACCGCCGCGGCCGCCGACGGGGTCAGCTGGTAGTTCGAGCGCCCAGCAAAAAACCAGGCGCCCGTGCCCTGGCTCCAGGTTCGAAAGATGCTGTCTGCAGTGGGAGCGGCTGCTTTCCTGGTGCCGGCAACCACCGCACTTCCCGCGGCTGTCTTGGACCACCGCGGCTCCCGGGTGCCACCCACCAGTAACTCGACGCCATCCGGCAGCAGCACGTGATTGACCTGGAGGTATCGGTCCCGGCGATTCGACGGCCAGCCGGCGACGCGCACCCGATCGCCAACCGCGAGCCTGTTGTCGGTCAGCCCGCGGCGGCGTTGCGCGCTGACCGCGCCGCCCTCGAGCGTCCACACCGCCTTCACACCCTTGGCGTCGGTGCTGGTGACTTCGATCATGATGTGCGGGTTTGTCCAGGAGACCCTCGACACCACGCCTTCCACTTCGGTGACCGAAGTGCGAACGAATTCCGACATCGAATGATGTGCGGCGGCTGAGAAAGGCACGGCCGCCAGCATGCCGGCGGCGATGGCGCCGGCGAGTCTATGACGTGTGTTCATGGCTTCCCCAAGAATGTGAGATTTCCGACGCCCATTTCAGACTAGCGACGGGGCTGGCGGTCGCCGGTGCCGCCGATCATCGCGAGCCCACCTTGTTGGTCATGCTCTGGGGGTTCGAGCCAGAAGCGCCGACAGCGAGACGGGGGCGGCGCTTCCGACCGGTGTGGAAATGCTGGTCCCTGCTCGAACGCTCCTACTGCGCCCCCGCGCGAACGATGCCCGGCTTGGGGCCGGTAATGTGTGCGATGTCCCCGTTCTCGAACACGGCACGATCGATCCGCATGAAATTCGCGCCGCTTCGACTCGGCGAACCGACGACGGAAGGCAGTTTCTGGCCCGGCTGGAACACCAGATCACCCAACCCCGTGCGCCGTACGTTATTCGCGGCCGGGAGTTCCGCGCCCCACTCCACCTTGTTCCCTGCCTCGTCCGTGAACACGTACACCAACCGTCCGTGAGGATTCACAAGATCGTAGGACACCACGGTGACATTCCTGTGCTCAATCGTCCGAGACAGATCGAAGTAGGTATTCCCATTGTGGTGGGCGGATGCGGACACCCCGACGAGAACGGCCAGGATGGCCAATGACACCGTACATCCGACTTTCCTCATCGCTTCCCCTCCCCTCACTTGATGTTGCCGAATTCGGGAATGCATTCGTACTCCCAAATCTCCCCTTTCGGCGCGAAATCCCAACGACCGTTCACCACATAGGGCTTTTCGTAGTTCGTGGGATCGTGCACTTCGCCGGTAAAGCTCAATACATCGCCGTCCCTCGACCAGCGCTCGACAACGTACGCGTCCTCGTTACCGGAGAACGGCAACCCTGACGTCCACATGTAGTTGTCGCGGGACAAGTGTGTCGTTTTGATCACCAGCGTCTTACCTTCCCAGCGACCCGTGGAATAGCCGATCAGTGACGCCGGTCGCTTAGCCGGCGCCGCACGACCGTCCATGAAGATACGCCGCACCTGGTGAAAGTGCTCATAGAGAATCAGGATCTGATGATCCTGCTGAACGATCTCGATCGGATATGGATCCACGAGTCCCATCGGAATGCCGGGCATGAGGCATCGAAGCGTGGGATCCTTTTCCGCGGTGAAGCTCTCAAATGCGGCCCGTCCCGCGGCCGTTAACTTGACCTCATCCGGCGCCGGCTGGCCCATCCGGGGAGGGTGGCGCGGTTGCCAAATTCCTTCGAAGTCAGCCTGGGCGGCAGCCGTGTCAGCACACAAGACTATCGCGACAGCAAGTGTAATCATCCCAGAACGCATCGTGCCCTCACATGCTCGAAAGTCACAGACACTAAGGTTAACGCCCGTTTCAGACTAACGACGGGTCTGGCGGTCGCCGGCGCGGCCGATAATCGCGAGGCCCACCTTGTTGGTCATGCTCTGGTGAATCACGAGATTGCCATCGGGCGAGGCGGACATGTTTCGGATGACGCCGACGCCCGACGGGATCGCCCAGCTCTGGAAGGCCTCCGTCCTGGGATCGAAGCGCACCAGTGTGTCGGGGCGCATGCCCGACTCGTTGTACCAGACGACGTCGTCCACCACCTCGATCGCGTACGGGTGCGAATCCGGTCCGCTCGGCGAGGCCCACTGTTTCACCTCTCCGGTCCGCGGGTCGAGCCGCCCGATGTAACCGCGGTAGGACTCGACGAACCAGATGTTGTCCTTGCTGTCGATGGCCAGCCGCCGGGTGCCCGCCTGGGGATTCGACATGTGCGCCGTTCCCCACGTCCGGTACTCGCGGATCTCCATCGTCTTCGGATCGACGCGCGCGATCGCGTTCGAGTTGCGAAGCGCGACCCATGGAGTGCCCTGAGAGTCGATCCTGATCCCGTACGGCCGCACGTTCGCCCGCGCCATCGTCACGAACGTGACGTCGCCCGTCTGGATGTTCATGCGGCCGATCATGTTGGCGCCCTGCAACGTGAACCAGAGCGTCCCGTTGTTATCGAAGGCCGGCGTGTGCGGGTCCCGTGCGGCGGGGTCGGGCATCTTGTAAACGGTGATTGCGCCCGACGCCGGGTTCAGCTTCCCGACCGTCCCGTTGCCGTTCCCCGTGTACCAAACGTTGCCGTCGGGCCCCATGATGATGCTGTGCGGATGGGCCTCGGTCTCGAGCTTCCATTCCTTCATCGCGCCGGTCGTGGGATTGAGGCGGCCGATGACGCTGCCGAACTGGCCGGTCCACCAGATGGTGCCGTCCTTGGTCTGGAACGGGTCGCGCGCCCGCTGACCGAGCGTCGGCGCCGTCCACTCACGGAAGGTCACCGTCGCGTTACCGGCGATGAGATTGGGACGAAGCTTGCCCGACGGCGGAAAGTTCGTGGCCAGGTACTGCGCTACCTGGTTCGCGGTCCCATCCGGCAACATCACCATGGTGGCGACCAGGCTCTTCCAGTCCGCCTGGTTGTAGCCGACCGACTCCGTAATCAGGTCGAGGCCATGACAGCTGGCACACATGGCTTCCACCGAACTCTTGGCCGCTCCAGGCGGGAGCTGATTCCGCTGCTGCCCGGACGCCCCTTGCCGGCCCTGGCTCTCCACTGCCACAGTCACACCCGCGACCATCAAGACGGCGACCAGCGCCAGACTCGCGATTGAGAATCTTGAGAACATGTACATAGTGTGCGCGCTCCAGTGATTAACCGCTACCGGATACCGAGGGAGAGAACTGAGCACATCACGCTTCCGTCCACGGCGAGAGAGCCTATCATCCCAGTGGGAGCGGCTGCTTTCCTCGTGCCGGCCACGCGAACCCGGTCGCCAACAGCGAGCCTGTCACCGGTCAGCCCCAGGCGGCGCTGCGCGCTGACGCGCCGCCCTCGAGAGTCCACGCCGCCTTGACGCCGTTCGGGCCGGTGCTGGTCACTTCGATCATGATGTGCGGGTTTGTCCAGGAGACCCTCGACACCACGCCTTCCACTTCGGTGACCGCCGTGCGCACGAATTCCGACATCGAATGATGTGCGGCGGCTGAGAAAGGCACGGCCGCCAGCATGCCGGCGGCGATCGCGCCGGCGAGTCTATGACGTGTGTTCATGGCTTGCCTCAGGGTTTCACTGGTTCGAATGTACGGCCGAGGTCAGGGTCAATCGGCTGAGAGTATAAGCGGGCGGTGTCCAAAACGATACATATCCCGAGGCGCGAATCCTCTACGCTCTCCATCTGATGGCTGAAAAGGGTACGGCAGCGACGACGACCATCAATACGTCCGAAGAGTCCAGGGCGTCCTGTTACGACGTCATCTCAATGTTGGAGCATCAACTGCGGACTGCACGGGCGTTACTGGATGAACTGACAGATCAGGGTTCGCCTGCGACACACGCGTCGAAGTTGGTGGTTGCGGACTACTGCAAGGAATTGCGCGCAGAGGCCGTCGAGGTGGTGAAGGCCACGGCGATGCTCCACGACGAAGTGTGCAGTCGCCTGACCTGACGCGATTCCTTTCCCTGCGCTTGCTCGGCTGACGATACGTCAGGGTCCCAACATATACTCAGGAACAACTGAAGGGTGCAGCCAGGCCGGCTGCAGGAAGCTGGATGGTCGGGCCGCCATCCTCGTGGTCGAGAGACCAGCAGGACTCCATTGGCAGGCGTGTTCACCGGCAATCCGCGATGACCCGGTCGCGTTTCAGGCTCGTCCACTTCATCCTCGACAATTCGCTGCTGCTCCTCGCCGGAACGATCGCGGCAGTGGTCTGGGCGAACGTTGATCTCGCGGGGTACGAACAGGTCGCGCACCCGCTGCACTTCTGGGTCAACGACGTCGGGATGGTGTTCTTCTTCGCCCTCGCCGCGAAGGAGGTGTTCGAAGCCACCCTGCCGGGCGGTCCGCTGGCATCCCCGCGTCAGGCGCTCTCGCCGCTGGCAGCGGCGGTCGGGGGCATGACCGCGCCGGCGCTGATCTTCGTCGCCCTGGCATCGACCCTCGGCCCAGCGGAACTGATGCGCGGATGGGCGATTCCCTGTGCGACAGACATCGCGTTCTCAGCCATGGTCGCGCGCGTCATTTTTCCGGCCGGACACCCGGCGATCCCGTTCCTGCTGCTGCTGGCGATTGCTGATGACGCCCTCGGACTCGTCATTCTTGCCGTCTTCTATCCGTCCGGGTCGGTGTCGTTGCTGGCCCTCGCCGCACTGATGGCCGCCGCCATCGGAGCGGCGATGTGGCTGCGGCGGCGCGGAACGCAGAGTTTCTGGCCATACGTCGTCGGTCCGGGCGCATTGTCGTGGGCCGCGCTGTACCTCGGTGGCTTTCATCCGGCGTTGGCGCTGGTGCCAATCGTGCCGTTCATGCCACACAGTGCACGCGACTTCGGCCTCTTCGATCCGCGAGAGGATCAACATCAGGACACGTTGAATCGCTTCGAACACTGGTGGGCCACGCCGGTTCAGTTCATCTTGTTGCTTTTCGGGTTCGCGAACGCCGGGGTTCCGTTCGGCCAGATTGGACCTGGTACCTACTACGTACTGGCCGCCCTCCTGGCGGGAAAGCCAATCGGCATCCTGCTCTTCAGTGGCGCGGCGCGCCTGGTGGGTGGACGTCTTCCCGAGGGACTGCGCGTGGCCGACCTGGTGGTCGTCGGCGTCGTCGCGTCGATTGGCTTTACCGTGTCGCTGTTTTTCGCGACGGCGTCGTTTGCCGAAGGTGCGGCGCTCGCTGAGACAAAGATGGGCGCGCTGCTGAGCTTTTCCGCCGCGCCGCTGGCAGTCGCTGTCGCGCGCATTCTACGAGTGCGCTGAGTCTCCGGCGCCCGCGAACGTCCACGCGAGGATGGCACTCGTCTTCTGGCCGTGCGCCATCTCGACGGTCTGCGCCACGGCCTTCACCTCTTCCAGCGACTGGAGGAGGGGCGGAAGGTGGGTCCTCTTCGACACCAGCGTTGTGAACCATCGACACAACCGGGGCCGCTCGGCGCTTTCGGCGATCATGCGGCGAACAAACGTCAACTCACCGCCTTCACACCAGAGTTCGCCTGCCTGGCCGCCAAAATTCAGCACTGGCGTCTTCGACCCGCGTTGGCCAAGGTTGCGCCGCTTTCGGCGGTTGCCCTCGGCGGCCGCTTCGGCCGAGGCATGAAACGGCGGATTGCACATCGACAGATCGAATGTCTCGCCCGCGTGAGTCACGCCGCTGAAGTAGGCGCGCGGCGACCGTTGCAGCCGGCACTGGATCAGATCGGCTACCGCGGGGTTGGCCGTCACGAGTTCTTTCGCCCACTGCAGCGCCACCGGATCGACCTCAGTGCCGACGAAGTGCCAGCCGTACTCACGCGCGCCGATCAGCGGGTAGATACAGCTAGCCCCGGTCCCGATGTCCAGAACGACGATCGGCTGGTGCCGTGGCCGCGGCGCGGCGCCAATCCCTGGCAAGTCGGCGAGATAGTGAAGATAGTCGCTCCGCCCCGGAATGGGCGGACTCAGGTAGCCTGGCGGCACGTCCCAGCTCTCGATGCCGTAGGCGTACTTGAGCAGCGCCTGGTTGAGCGCCTTCACCGCCTCCGGGTCGGCGTAGTCGACCGACGCATCCCCGTACGCGTTCGGCGCGACAAACGGCGCCAGTCGCGGACTGCAGGCGATGAGCTGCGGGAAGTCATACCCCGTGCGAAATCGGTTTCGCGGATGCAGCTGCGCTTTGACCGACGGCCTGATCATCGCTCCACTGTGCCCACAGTAAGAAGGCAGCCCCGATGGCTGGCGTCATTTCCGCTCTTTTGTTGGGGGACATTTGGTCGGGATGACAGGATTCGAACCTGCGACCCGTGACCCCCTGTAGTGTCCACCGCGATTTCCTGCGACTTCCTGCGACTTCGGCGTGGTGACGGGCGAGGTGGGTTACTTGCCAGAGACGATCTTCTCGACGTCCGCCAGGCTCAGCATCAACGTCATCGGATCAATGGGTGATGCAGTGAATCCATAGCGCTCATAGAACCGCTTCGCATCAGCGGAAATCGCGTGCAGCAGCATGGCCCGAACTCCAACGATACTCGCCGCCTGTTGGGTACGCAGCACGCTGTCCCGTAGTAGCGCCGCTCCGAGTCCCTTGCTCTGGAACGCTCTGTCCACCGCCAACCGCCCAAGAATCATGACCGGAATCGGATCAGGCATGTTCCGCCTGACTTTTCCAGTGGCCTGCTCCCCTGACACGGCGCCGGTGGCAAGCGCGTAGTAGCCGACGACGCGGCGACCAGCGGTCACAACGTAGGTTCGGGACGCTCCCCGTTCTTCGTTCGCGAGTGCGCGCTTCTTCAGCCAGTCATCGAGCACGGGCACGCCTGAGTCGAACGCGGACACGTCATGACCGTCATTCAGGTGTTCAGGCGGGCTAATACTGTCTTCTCGCTGGGTCATCGCTCCCAGGGAGCCTTGACGGACAGCAGACGCCGCAGCCGGGCGTTCTCGGAGGGCGGCTTATCCAGTGCGTCCGTGAAGCGCTTGAAGTGTTTCTTGTCGAGCAGGAAGAACCGTTGATCCAGCAAGACCGACGTCGCCTCGCTACAGGCCGCGTCGAGCATGAATTCCGACCGATTCTTTCCGAGCGCTTGAGCGGCCCGATCGATCAGCGTCCGCCTTCGTTCGTCCGCCCGAAGATTAATCGTGATCCCCCGCGCTTCCTGCCTTGCTCGTGCTGGCATTGACTTCACCTCCACCTGTCATCACAATGAGTATACGCGTCAGTACACACACTGGCAACACATTTACGCGCACGAAATGGCTGCACGTCGGGCATTCTGGACATCGTATCCTCCGTTCGGAAGATATCCACGCGATCGGATCAAGCCCAGGGCACACCCTGGACGGTCAGCGGCTCATGCGAAGCCTGGGCCTCCACGTTGGGATATTGATTAGACGGTTTGGCGGACAGGTTGACTGTGCTCCTCAGGTTCGAGCGACGAGACAGTTTTCTGGGACGACGTTCTCCCCCGATGACTCGCCATCCCGCGGACGTATGGCCTGGGAGGGAACGTCGCGCGAATCGTCGGTGAGGACGCGAAGAACGCGCCCACCGCCGCCCACAAGGCACTCAACGAGGGGACATTTCTATTTCGCGTTGACATTCGCAATTGCGTCCCTTGACAGAGCGCACCAACGGGGATATGTTGCGTCTCCCACCAGTCATGCGGGCTCTTGGGTTTCGTTCACCCCAAGTCGGTAAAAATTAAAAAATGAAATTGTCCCACGCGACCACTCTGCGTGTGCACCCAGTATGGGATGCGATGGGCGCGGTCTCGCCTTGTGGGGCTGCGGTCAGGTGGAACATCGGCGGCCACTGTCACAGCGGCCTGGACCTGCTTCAGGCGTCCCAGGCAGGCATTTTTGCCTCGTCGGACGGCGGATGTACACCGCGAGCGAGCATGGCGCGTGGTGTTTTGCCTGCCGCTGCTAGGAATGGAGAAGTAGGACATGGCCGCTAAAATCAGAGATCCCGCGTTTCCCGACGACGACGCCGTCGGTACCCTGGATGTCGGCGACGAGGTCCGGCGCAAGGAGGCGCTGCTCAAGGCCGGGGCGCTACAGAGCGCGATTTTTAACAGCGCCAACTTCTCGAGTATCGCCACCGACGCGAAGGGCGTCATCCAGATTTTCAACGTCGGCGCCGAGCGGATGCTGGGCTACACGGCCGCCGACGTGATGAACAAGCTCACGCCGGCCGACATTTCCGATCCGCAGGAAGTGATCGCGCGCGCCACAGCGCTGAGCCTC